>NZ_CP066369.1:769645-1086791 GCF_016406305.1 Shewanella putrefaciens | reverse complement strand
GAACTCACTCTCGGTATGTGAATAGCCAAATTCGGTGGACAGACATAAATAAGATCAAAGAAACCGCAAAGGGGTTCTTACTCACCCACAAAGCGGGTACGAGTTATGTCTCTTCAAGTTGCCTAGATGCCGCCACCATTGCCTATATGAGGTCAAAAAACCAAGATTCAGTGTCCAACTCAATTTAGCCGTTATGAACTAAATTAGGCTGGATAAACTCAGTAAAGCAGTGCTCCCCACATCTCACCCACAAAAAAGGCTGATAAGTATCAGCCTTTTGTCTATCGCTTGCCCAGTCCTCAATCATCTTGAGGTTATTTTTTCAATTCACCAACGGGTAAAATGGTGCGGCCATATTCGTTATTCAGCACTTGCGCCATCGCAAAATAAATCGCACTCGCACCACAAATGATCCCTTCAAAGCCCGCTATCGTGCCGATCAAAGCACTGCCGGTAAAATCACGGGCAGCCAGCAAGAAAAATAGCAGAGTCAACGAAGCAAACACAAATTGCTTAGCCCTTGGGTAACGCAATGATCCTACAAACATAAACGCAGTAAAGATCCCCCAAAGCGTTAAATACCATCCCATAAAATAGGTTGGGCTCGCGGCAATGCCTGCATTTGGCATCAAAATTAATCCAACCAAGGTCAACCAAAATAAACCATAGGACGTAAAAGCCGTTGTTCCAAAGGTATCGCCACGCATAAAACACATAATACCCACAATGACCTGGCCAAGACCGCCGTAAAAAATGCCCATCGCCAATATCATGGCATCGATGGGGAAATATCCAGCATTATGAATATTTAGCAGAATGGTCGTCATACCAAAGCCCATTAGACCTAATGGTGCAGGATTTGCCAATTTTGTCGACACTAGAGCTCTCCGAGAGATTTTTAACCAAAATATCAATACGTTACAAAGCGCATTGATACAATAAATTAACGAAAGTGACGCATTCTATTGAACAGTTGAACTATTAGCAATGAAAACATACAAAGTTAAAAATCAAGATTTAAACACAATAAATTCAATAACATAAATTAATTAACTTTTAAAAATTGGCTTAATTCAAATTAGCCATAAAATTAATCTTTTAAGATTCAATAAACTATAAAAAACCTCACTAAAGAGTGAGGCATATCAAGCTTTAGCGGGCAAATTTGCACTAGCTCAAAGTTCAATTATTTGCGCATAAATAAGCTAAGACTAAAGCGCCACAAAAACAGCGTAAATTATTAGCTTCATCCCAATATTGAGAGAAGAGTGAGATAAATCCTACTTTAAACAAATTTTCATCAATATCCCTGAGTTCTACGACATCCCCCATAGCAAGTAATCTCAGAAAGAAGGCCCACTGCAAACTTGGGACAGCAAACTTGGGTATATATCAGTATCAACACTTGAATTAGGCTGAGCGAGCAGAGATTAAAGGGCGGAGGCAAGAGGGATAACTCCTTGCCCGCTATAGGGAATAAGACTTAGCAAACTCACTCGCAATTATTTATATCCAAAAAATAATAGCAGTGATAAATTGCTGCTGTTGACGCAGTAAAATTGAGAAAACAAATCTTAGTCTGATGTTAACAATCAATAACTAAAGGAAATAAAATGAAGACGTTATCTACTATTATCACTCTGTCGGCCTTATCGGCCTTAATCAGTTTTGCAACCCTTGCCGATGAATCGACCCTTCCCCCCGCTCCTGCAAGCGACATAGCGCAACTGACTGAGGTTTGCCAACAGATGGCATCTGAAGATCAAGTCGAAAATGCCGAATTAAAGCAATACGTGCTCGATTGTGTGAATGACCAATTAACTGAAATGGGTTATCAAACCGTAAAAGAACTCAATTAAGACTATTCACCCCATTCCTTTAGCGTAGTCTCCTGCTTCGGTTTTCAGCGCTTTTTGTAACGCCATTCACCTATCGAATGGCATTACTTATTTCAACAATCCTCATTTTTCACATCTTTTCAGTTACACTTCACCGCACACAAAGCCATATAATTAACATTTGCAATTAACCGCACGACAGCCCGCAAATAAAGCATTTAGTGCTTTTTAAGTTGTCTTTCAAATGATTACAGCATCTACATTTCAGCTATTTATATGATATCTGTATCATTTTGCATCCCTTCAGGTGAAAGCACTGTCGAATTCAGCATAAAATGCTAATCTGTTTCCCTCTGATAACAACCTCAATCCCAAACGCTAAATCATGTATCGTATTTTAATTATCTTATTGACCAGCCTCTGTTTGCCTTCTATTGGAATGGCGAAGGACTCCTGTGCGACAAAAGATGAATGTATAGAGATGCGGAATTGGGATTTAGGCGTTGCCGTTGGTTGGGGACAAAAAACTAACCCATTAAGGGATTTCGACGATATTCCCGTCTTTTTTATTCCCTCAGTGGCTTATTATGGCGAACATTGGTTTTTCGATAATGGCAATGTCGGTTATAACCTGACCGAACAAAACGATTTTAGCCTCAACTTAGTGACAAGCTATAGCTTAGATAGAGCCTATTTTTACCGTTGGGATCCCTCCAATATCTTTCTTGCCCGTAGCACACAGGAGCAGGCTAACTTTAAAGCCGCTAGCTCTTTGAGCAGTGAGCCCGATCCGGTATTTAATTCACTCGAGTCGCGGAACTTCACCATGCTTGGTGGTGCCGAAGCCTTTATCTATAGTCAGTTAGGTACAATTCGATTGGCATACACCCACGATATGTTTAATGTGCATAACGGCTCTGAAGCGCAAATAAAGTGGACCTATGTTTGGCACCCTGATCGCTGGATTATCGACTTGTCACTGGTGTTTGATTGGAAGAGTGAAAATGTAGTGGACTATTACTATGGTGTTCGCCCAAGCGAAAACGCCTACTGGAGTGAACAGTACCAAGCGGATTCGGGTTGGAACCAAGGTGCAGAAGTCACGGCACGCTATATATTAACAGACAACTGGGATCTGCTATTGGCAGTTCGCTACACTCAAATTGCCGATGAAATTGCCGCCAGTCCCTTGCTCGATGAAGACTATAGCAGCACCTATTTTGTTGGCGCAGCCTATAGGTTTTAACATTAGTGGCTCATCCTCGTATTAGCTTGCTTTGCGGATTAGGTCTAAGCCTCGGCTTGATGGGCCAAAATGTTGCACAAGCCGCCTCGAGTGATGTTTCCAGTCTTAAGTTAACACCCGAAATATGCATCACAGGCGCCGATGAACAAGCCTGTGAGATCCGAGTCGAATTACGTTGGGAATCCCACCACAACGAACTGATTTGTATCTTGTCAGATAATGCCGATTACCCTAAGTGGTGTAGTGATACACCCGAACAACAAAGCATCAGCTTAAATGTGAGCACCTTGACCGATATCCATTTCGTCTTGGTGAGCAAGGAAAGCAATCAAACCTTGGCAGGTGCAAAACTAAAAATCACGTCAACCTCGCAGCCTCAGGTGCGCAGACGTTACCGTAACCCTTGGAGTTTATTTTAATGACGAACCCACAATCACCCCACAGAGTGTTATTGGTTGAAGACGATGTCCGTCTTGCGAATTTAATTGTTGATTACTTGAAATCCCACGGCATGCACGTTGAAGTGGAACGCCGAGGCGATACAGTATTAACACGCTTACTCAACTACAAACCCGATATCATCTTGCTAGACATCATGCT
Organism: Shewanella putrefaciens; assembly: GCF_016406305.1. Classification (NCBI taxonomy): domain Bacteria; kingdom Pseudomonadati; phylum Pseudomonadota; class Gammaproteobacteria; order Alteromonadales; family Shewanellaceae; genus Shewanella; species Shewanella putrefaciens. Next base: position 1,083,107 of record NZ_CP066369.1, on the reverse strand, counting down.
GCCAGGCATGGATGGCCTTAGCCTATGTGAAAAATTACCCGACTACTTTGCCGGCCCCATCTTACTGATGAGCGCACTAGGTTCGAGTGAGGATCAAATCAAAGGATTAGAACTCGGCGCCGACGACTATGTAGTAAAACCCGTCGATCCCGCACTCTTAGTCGCACGGATCAACAACTTACTGCGCCGCCAAAACCAACCGCCTCAAGCCGAATCCCATTGTTTAACCTTTGGAAAACTGAGCATAGATCCCCACACCCATGCGATTAGACTCGATGATAAAGAAGTCGATTTAACCAGCCATGAGTTCGAATTGCTCTGGTTACTGGCCTCACAGGCGGGACAAGTGCTAAGCCGTCAATATATCTACCAATTACTGCTTAATATTGATTTTGATGGGAAAGATCGAAAGATTGATGTGCGCATCTCAAGACTTCGCAAAAAACTCAACGATAATATTGAGACGCCATTTAGAATTAAAACCGTTTGGGGCCAAGGCTATCTCTTTGCTCCTGAGGCCTGGAATAACTAAGCCACAACAGTGAAACGTCTCTTTATCAGTTTATATTTGTTACTTAGCCTCAGCTTTCTTGGCATAGGGTGGACACTCGACAGCCTATGGCAGAAAAATGTCGATGATAACAATGCACTCGATGCACCATTCGTTGCACTCGCGCAGCTCTTGGCACAGCTACCTCAGGATACTCGTAAAGCGTATCTTGAGGCGCTGCCGGCTAATCCAGAACTGCCTTTAAACCTGCTCGATGCCGACCAAGTTGCCTTAGCCAAGGACCAACAACTCAGTCCAAATCATGTGGTGACCACCACCACGAACGATGCCGAGCAGTTTCAATTTATCATGGTTGGCGATCAAGTATTGATGGCGGGACCTTTAGATATAGATCCTAGGGCTAACCTACGTAACTTATTCACTTTATTCTTTTATCTGTCACTTGCCCTCGTCGCGCTAATTTGGGTTGGCCCCCTTTCTCGGGACTTAAGCATACTGCGTAAGGCCACAAAGGAATTTGGTGAAGCAAAGTGGGATACGCGCATAACCCTGTCGAATCGCTCCCAAGTCAAACCCTTAGCCAGCACCTTTAATGAAATGGCGCGCCATATCAGTGCCCTAATTGAGAACCAAAAACACCTCTCTAATGCGGTATCCCATGAGATCCGGACGCCACTGGCAAGGCTCAAATTCGCCCTTGCACTTATGCCCATGTATTGTCAGCCGGATTCTGACGAACAAAAGCGCCAAGATTTCCTCAATGAGATGCAACTCGATATTAAGGAAATGGAAAATCTGCTCCACGAATTATTGACCTACGCCAGCCTAGAATCCCAGCGGGAAGGAATTCAACTGGATGAGTACGATCTGATCCAACTGGTAAATCAAACCATTAAACGCCTAGAGAGCTTAAGCTCGCTCCCTATTCACCTGCAAACACAGCTCAGTACCTTAGCCCTTATCGGTGAGCCCGCCTTAATCGAGCGCGCCCTGCAGAATTTAGTCACTAACGCTCAACGCTTCGCCCGCACAGGTATCAACATTGAAGTCACCCAAACCCAGCAGAAGGTCAGCTTAAGTGTGAGCAATGATGGAGAACCTATCCCAGAGATCGATTTACCCAAAGTGTTTGAACCTTTTTACCGCAGTCAGTCGGTACAAAATGGCAATAAAGGGCATGGATTAGGATTGGCGATTATCAAACGTATAATGCAACGCCATCAAGGGGATGTGACTGTGGTAAGCAACCCGCAACAAACACGCTTTAGCCTAACGTGGCCGAAGAAGCGCAAATTCTAGTCAGAGTGAGGATGGATCAAGTAACAGCCTGCGATAAATATAACGGGAAATGTAAACGGCGAGTTCAGCGGGTTATCTAACTTAGACGTTACCCAACATCTCAATCTAGCTCGAAGTCACCAAAGTCTAAATCTGTGCTGCTCTCTGGCTCAAAATTCAATTGCGGATTTAATGCCGCCCTCTCCTGCGCTATTTGCAGTTGCTGCGCCTTGATCGCTGCCAGTTGGCGACGACGCTTACGCTGATTACAGAGGCGGATCACATCGTACTTTTGTGCATCGGTGAAACTCAGCCAATTAAAGCGTTCATCACGGCTACGCAAACAACCTTTACAATAGCCCCGCGCATCGGTTGCACACACACCGATACAAGGGCTGGGGATCTCAAAAAAGGCTAACTGTTCCATGATGATAGAGCTTCTCTGCCATAATTCATCTGCATTAATCGGAGCGTATTGAACTTGCCGTTAAATTAACGCTAAAAATTCAACACTCTTATCTAAAGTACTTGCAGGAACAAGCTTAATCAAGGCACATTGAGCAGAGTTTGTACAACTTTTGGAGCAATATCATGGGATATCGACACTTTATTAACCTACTCCTCGCAGTCGCCCTATTAAGCGCTTGCAGCAGTAAACCTAAAAACGATTACGACCTCAATTACGACTTCAGCACATTGCACAACTTCACCCAGCTTACACCAGCGTCAACGGACGATCCCTTAAGTGCTCAACGGATCCAAGTTGAAATCAACACCCAATTGCGCCAAAAAGGCTTTGTCGAAAATCCCTCAGCCCCCGATTTTAACGTTGCCTACGCCCTACTCACCCAAGATAAACCTAAGGATTCGGGCCTTTCTATTGGCTTAGGAACAGGCACCTTCGGCCACTCTGGTGGCATAGGAGTCGGCACTAGCGTCGATGTTCCTATTGGCAGTGATACCGCAAAAATACAAACGATTCAGATAGATATTATTGACCCTAAGACCAACAAATTAATTTGGCGAGGCAGCGACAAATATGACTTCGACGCAGGCGGTAATGAAAAAGCCCAAGACACAGCCAAAGCCGTCAGCCGGATTTTAGCGCAGTTCCCACCGAAAAAATGATCGCGTTTGAAAGGTAAAAATGGGCGTATCTCGCCCATTTTTAGTTATCGATAAAGCACTCATATCAGTATGTATGCTTAGAGAAAAAGTCTATAACTCAGGAAAAAAGCCCCGACGAAAGGTAACGATCGCCCCGATCACAGACAATCGCCACGACCACAGACCCCGGATATTGTTTAGCAATCTCCAGTGCCGCAAACACGGCACCACCCGAACTGACTCCGGCACAAATCCCTTCCTCTCGCGCTAAGCTTCTCGCCATAGCTTTTGCATCTTGCTCTTCAATATCCATCACTAAATCAACCCAGGAAGCATCAAAAATCCCAGGCAAATACGCCTGCGGCCAACGTCGGATCCCAGGAATAGCACTGCCATCGGCGGGCTGAAGGCCAACGATTGTGATATCAGGATTACAACTTTTAAGGTATTTAGACACCCCCATTATGGTACCTGTCGTCCCCATACTTGACACAAAGTGGGTAATTTTACCTAGACTCTGTTGCCAGATCTCTGGGCCTGTCGTGAGGAAATGCGCATGAGCGTTATCTTGGTTATTAAACTGATCCAGCACCTTACCTTTGCCTTCACTTTGTAACTGCAGCGCCAAATCCCGTGCGGTTTCCATATTATCCACCAGCATGAGTTCTGCGCCATAGGCTTGCATCGCATCCTTACGCTCCTGTGTCGAGTTGTTCGGCATAATCAGGATCATCTTATATCCTTTGATTGCCGCCGCCATCGCCAGTGCAATCCCAGTATTGCCACTCGTTGCCTCAATAAGCGTATCACCAGGGCTTATTTCTTGGCGAAGTTCGGCCTGAATGATCATATTGAGTGCAGGGCGATCTTTAACTGAACCCGCGGGATTATTGCCTTCCAATTTTAACAGTACAGTGGAAGTACCACAGTTAAGCCGCTGCAAGCGAACCAGCGGAGTTTGCCCGATGCAGGCTTCAATTGTCGGAAAGTCAGACACTAGGATTATCCTTTACTTGATAAAAACAGCTAAGCGATAGCCTATTCTAAGTCGGTTACCACTGACAAACACGGCGAATACTGCTTATAGCATAAAATAAATCGCTCATAGTTATTCAAATTAGTTCTATTCAATTGGCTTTTTATAAACAATTAGTTCTATTACTCTAGGTGCCATAACGCTGACAAAATTGCCAGATTAAGGAGTTAAAAATGTCCGTAAAATTGATAAAGGCCCTGCTAGGAACCCTCATTCTGGGAACCTCACTCAATGTGACTGCCGCAGATCAAACCCTGCTTAATTCCTCCTATGATATCGCCCGGGAATTATTCAATGCCTACAACCCCGTTTTTGCCAAACATTGGGAAGAGAAAACAGGTAAAACCGTCGAGATTAAACAATCCCATGCAGGCTCATCAGCGCAGGCACGCTCAATTCTGCAGGGATTACCCGCAGATGTGGTGACCTTTAATCAAGTGACAGACGTACAAGTTCTGCACGATCGCGGTAAATTGATCCCGGAAAATTGGCAACAATTACTGCCTAACGCCAGCTCACCTTACTATTCCACCATCGCATTTTTGGTGCGTAAGGGTAACCCAAAGCAAATCAGCGACTGGGGCGATTTAGCTAAAGATGACGTTAAGCTGGTCTTTCCTAACCCAAAAACCTCTGGTAATGCCCGCTACACTTATTTAGCCGCATTAGGTTATGCTCAGAAAAACCATGGTAAAGATAATCAGGCTGAACTGGATCAATTCCTGAAAAAATTCCTCGGTAATGTCGCAGTTTTTGATACAGGCGGCCGCGGGGCGACCACCTCCTTTGTTGAACGTGGGATCGGTGATGTATTAATTACCTTTGAATCGGAAGTGAACAATATTCGCCAGCAGTATGGTACGGACGATTACCAAGTGGTTGTACCAAAAACCTCGATTCTGGCAGAGTTCCCCGTTGCTGTGGTTGAAAAAAATGCTAAGCGTAATGGGACACAGGAACTCGCCACTGAGTATTTGAATTATCTCTACAGTGAAGAAGCGCAGCGCCTACTGGCAGGATTCAACTATCGGGTACACAACGAAAAGGTTAAAGCTGAGTTTGCTAAGCAGTTCCCTACGGTTGATCTGCTGACAGTCGAGCAAATCATCGGTGGTTGGGATAATGCCATGAAAACGCAGTTTGCTAACGGTGCAAAACTCGATGAGTTACTCAAGCGATAATCCCAGCTTGGTATTGTAGAAGATTAACGTTGCAACCCGGGCTAAGTCCCGGGTTAAGCAACTTTAGGGTGTTTATTGGTGTTGGTTCCCAAGCGGTGAAGACGACTGCAATCGCCTTTAACTCAAACAACAGTTTAGTAATGGCAAATGTATCGTATTGGTTTAACGCAATTAACCTGATCGGGTGATTATTCTGTGATTTTTAATAACGGGCGTTTACGCCATAAGCGGGTTCTTCCCGGTTTTACCATCAGCTTAGGTGTGTCCCTGCTGTTTGTCAGCCTAATTCTATTATTGCCGACCACAGGCTTAATCATGCAGACCAGTTCAATGAGCTGGTCCGAATACTGGGGCGTGATTGCCGATCCCAGAGTGGTTGCCAGTTACCGAATCACCATACTATCGGCGCTCGCGGCATCATTATTTAACTGCCTTTTCGGATTATTACTCGCATGGGTACTCGTGCGTTATGAATTTCCCGGCAAACGCATTTTAGATGCCTTGGTAGATTTACCCTTTGCCTTGCCGACCGCCGTTGCCGGTATTACCTTAGCCACCCTTTATGCGGAAAACGGCCAAATCGGTAGTCTATTAGCAGAATGGGGCATAAAAGTTGCCTACACCCCGCTAGGCATAGTGGTCGCGATGATTTTCACCAGTATTCCCTTTGTGGTTCGTACAGTACAACCCGTTCTCGAAGAGTTATCCCACGAGGAAGAAGAAGCGGGAATGACGCTTGGCGCCTCGGATCGTTCGGTATTCTGGCGGGTTATTTTGCCCTCCCTTTGGCCAGCATTAATGATTGGAACGGCACTGTCTTTTACCCGCAGTCTGGGTGAGTTTGGTGCAGTGATCTTTATCGCTGGCAATATGCCTTATATCAGTGAAATCACTTCGTTAATGATCTTTGTCCGCCTACAAGAATTTGATTTTGCAGGTGCCAGCGCCATTGCCTCAGTGGTTCTGATGACCTCGTTACTGCTATTACTGCTGATAAACCTGTGGCAGGCGCGTTATCTGCGCCGCATTCATGGACGATAAGGAGCGAATATGAACTCATTTAAACCCTTAAGAGTCGGTGAAGCGCCCCTGATCAAATGGAGCCTTATTACCCTCGCCGTGCTCTTAGGCTTGCTATTGTTGCTATTGCCGTTGGTGAGTATTTTTCAGCAAGCGTTTGTCGGAGGTTGGGAGCGTTATATTGGCCACCTAACTCAGCCGGATTCGCTGCATGCGATTGGTTTAACGCTGATGGTGGCGGCACTGACAGTACCGATCAATTTAGTGTTTGGCGTCATGTTGGCGTGGAGCGTGACTCGCTTTGAATTCCCCGGTCGCAAATTACTTATCACGCTGATTGATATTCCATTTGCGGTCTCCCCGGTCGTCGCAGGTTTGCTCTATTTGCTGCTCTATGGCAACAGTGGCTGGCTGGGCGAATGGCTCTATGAGCACGATCTGCAGATCATGTTTGCTTGGCCGGGAATACTATTAGTGACCATTTTTGTCACTTGCCCCTTTGTGGCCAGAGAACTGATCCCATTGATGCAACAACAGGGCGCATCGGAAGAAGAAGCAGCAGTGATCCTCGGGGCGTCATGGTGGCAACTCTTTCGCCGCGTGACCCTACCCAACATCAAATGGGCACTGATTTACGGTGTGATCCTCACCAATGCCAGAGCCGTGGGCGAATTTGGTGCCGTTGCAGTCGTGTCTGGCAACATTCGCGGCGAAACCAATACCTTACCTTTACATGTGCAATTATTGTATGAAGATTATCAGGCCGAAGCCGCCTTCGCGAGCGCGTCATTACTGGCCCTGATCGCCCTATTTACCCTAATGCTAAAAGCCGTAGTGGAATGGCGGCAACAACGCAGTTTAACCGCCAATGACAATAAAGAGCAGAGCCAACTATGAGTATTCGTCTTACTAATATTTCCAAGAAATTTGGCCAATTTCAGGCGCTTTCCCCACTTAATCTCGATATTCAAGAAGGGGAAATGATTGGTCTGCTGGGACCATCAGGTTCAGGCAAAACCACACTGCTGCGGATTATTGCCGGTCTTGAAGGAGCCGATAGCGGCCAAATTCAATTCGGCAACCGAGATGTCACCCAAGTGCATGTGCGTGAAAGACGCGTGGGTTTTGTGTTTCAAAACTACGCGCTGTTTCGCCATATGACGGTCGCCGATAACGTCGCCTTTGGACTCGAAGTCATGCCGAAAAAACAAAGGCCTTCGGCGGCAGAAATTCATAAGCGAGTGACACAACTGCTAGAAACAGTACAACTAGGCCATCTCGCACAGCGCTATCCCGAGCAACTCTCGGGTGGACAAAAACAGCGAATAGCGTTGGCCCGCGCACTCGCTACCCAACCAGAAGTCTTGCTACTGGATGAACCCTTTGGTGCCTTGGATGCTAAAGTGCGTAAAGAACTACGCCGCTGGCTACGCAGCCTGCATGATGAATTGAAATTCACCAGCGTGTTTGTGACCCACGATCAGGATGAGGCGCTTGAGCTTTCAGATAGAGTGGTAGTGATGAGCAATGGTCATATAGAGCAGATTAATACACCTGCTGAGCTATACTCACACCCCAATAGTCGCTTTGTGTTTGATTTTCTTGGTAACGTCAATGTCTTTGAAGCCAGTTGGCAACAAAAACGTTGGGAAAATGGTCAAGCATTTTTAACACCTCCAGAACAGCAAACACTACAGCAAGATGGCGTGCTCTATGTTCGCAGTCACGAATTAGCGCTGTCAAATAAGCCCAATAGTCAGGCCAATTTGCCGTTCAATATTGTCGCCATGACCCCCATTGGCGCCGAAGTAAGACTGGAATTAGCCCCACACGGCTGGCATAGCGAAGAGCTGTGGGAAGCCAAATTCACTCACCATAATCTGCAGGAGCTCGGGTTGCAAAAAGGCAGTGTAGTTTACGCTACCCCAAGAACAGCTTACTTCTTTGGTGCCCAGGGTGAGAGTTCACCGACGCGTCTCAACTGGCCATTTCTGGCACCGGGCAGTCTCGCCTTCGACATCTAAATTTCATTCTGAAAGAAATCAGCAGCATTGGCGGTATCACTGGGCAGTGATACCGCTAAGATTCAAACTCATTAGAGAGATATTGTCGCCCAAAACACCAAAGCACTCATGCCAAAGCACTCATATCAAAGCACTTATGGAATGAAGCAGCGCTCTTATTCATGGGCATTAACGGTTCGTCCTGCGGCCCATTGTCTAAGCGCATTAATTTTATCGCTCATGACCACAGATAAAGGCCGAGTCTTACTGAGTTCTTCGAGTAGTAACAGCTGATCGACACCGCGCTCGACACTTCTTGCGGTATACATAGCGGCGATAACAGCTTGCTCGATTTCGGCGCCGGAAAACCCATGACTACGGGCCGATAACTGGGCGAGATCTAAGCTCGCCACATCGATTCCGCGGCGCTGACAGTGAATTAAGAAGATAGCTTTGCGTATCGCTTCGTCGGGTAAATCGACAAAGAAGATTTCATCCATCCTGCCCTTTCGCATCAGCTCTGGCGGCAAAGCTTGAATATCATTGGCAGTGGCGACCACAAAGACTTCAGATTTACGCTCCGCCATCCAAGTGAGTAAAGTGCCGAGTATTCGCGTCGATGTGCCCTCATCACTGCTACTGCCGCTTAAGCCTTTTTCTATTTCATCTATCCAAAGCACACAGGGCGACATCATGTCGGCGAGAGCCAGTGCGTTTCGCAGGTTCTTCTCGGTTTCGCCTATGTATTTGTTATATAAAGCTGCCATATCGAGTCTGAGCAAGGGCCGCTGCCAGACGCCCGCAACCGCCTTAGCCGCTAAGCTCTTGCCACTGCCCTGAACGCCAAGCAGTAATATTCCCTTGGGCATATCCAGCACTGTGGGCACATCCTTGGTATTTGTTAACCCAGTATCATGCTTGACAGCTGCGGTGGGTGAGCGCTGTTTAAGCCATTTTTTGAGATTATGCAGCCCTGCTATCTCGGAGAAATCACTGGTGTCATATTCAAATTGCAGCACGCCATTTAAGTCGAGTAACTGAAACTTAGCTTTATTGATCGCATCGATATCCGACGAGGTAATAGCGCCATCATCGACTATGGCTTTGCGTACTAGACGGCGGGCATCATCTAAAGTCACGCCCCGCAAATTATCGGCTAATTTGACCACAGCAGCATCATCGACCAATAACGGCGTGCCTTGGTTACGAATATTATCGACTTCGAGGTAAATCAAGTTTTGCAATTGCACAGTGCTTGGCAAGGTTAAGCGAAAATAAGCGCAATAACGTTTTATTTCGGGTGGGATTTCAAAGGCATGGCTCACCAGCACTAAGGTATGCTGCAGTGTATCGTACTCGAGGGCGATTTCTTTGAGTAAACGGACATTCTTAGGGGCATCAATCACAAAGGGATGGAAGTCGCACAGCACATAAATCCCCTGCTGTGGCGTTGCCTTAATCTGCCCTAACAGTTCTGTCGGCTCGCTATTAAACTTTTGCGCCGCCATGGGTTTATCGACCCGGGCTAAACCTTGGGTAATACTCCAAGTAAACACTGGCTGATACAGTACATTTGCGACCCGTTTAAGCAGCTCGACTACGCGATATTCTTCATAGGTTTCAATAACCACTATCGGTGTATTAGAGCGCAGCACTGAGGTTAAATCGCGAATATCTTGCATACTTGTATATCCATTAGCTGTGATTAAACGGAAATGTTATATAAAAAAGTCCAGCGAACTGGACTTTACAAAATATACAACCAAATTAACTCAGTTTTTAATGCATTAATGTCCATCAAAAAACAAATAATTCAGCCAACCTTGCATCCTCAGTAATACTTTACGCATCACGGCCACATGGTGGAAATGTTCAGTATAAATAGCAATCTGCCCAGAAACACCGGCGGGGAATTGTTTACGTATCGCATCATCTTCAATATCAATCAGCACTATCACTCGGCCATTTTTAAAAAGCTGATCCGATGATTGCAGCGCGCCGCTCATTTGAATTTCACCTTCAGCCATAGCGGGTAATATTTTCGCCACTTTCCCCTTAAAGATTTGTCCGGGCGCGGCATCCAAAATGACTTCGGCTTCATCGCCCTCCTGCAAACGCAGTAAGGAATTCTGCCAAAACGCCCCCGCAAAATACCGCTCCTCGTCGGGAATAAAGCTCATCACTGGGCGTAAAGGTAAAGGTACGGCCATAGCACCCACACGCAATGCCATTTGGGTGACCATGCCATCGGCCGGTGCACGCACCACGGATTGCGCTAGCTCATAGAGGGCAACGTCTAAGTCCGCTTGCAGGCCAGCCACTTTCGTATTTACACCATCAATATTAGATTCATAGGCTAATCTAACTCGCAGCTCTTCGGCATTCGCGACAGTCAGTTGTGCCTCGGAGGCTAAGTACAATTGACGTCTATTATCGAGTTCCAATTCAGTAAATGGCGAATTCGCACCGCCCTTTTTGCGACCCAATTCATAACGCTCGAAGGCGGATTTATTACGGTCTTTATCGGCCCTTGCACGCTCTACATTTGCCTTGGCCGATTCCCAGGCTGCGGCAAGTTGTGGCACTTCAAGTTCGGCTTCCATCAAAGCGGCACGTTTACGCTTTACCGCGGCTTCAAAGGGAATAGGATCGAGACGAAACAGCACATCACCCTGTTTTACCGGCATATTAGGTTTGACTTCAACCGAAGTGACCAAGCCCTTAACCGCAGGTGTAATCGGAATTGTGGCAAAATACTCACGGGAGAAACGGGAATAAGGGTGGTTATAATTCATCACCAGTAGCAAAGCGCCAATAATGAAGACGCCCCCCAACACCGCCGTAGGGACAGTCCATTTGTTCATTGGAATTTTAAAGACTTTAAAGACAACAATACAAATGGCGGCATAGGTAAGTATGAGTAATAAATCCATGTTATACCTCTACTTTATTGCTAGTTTTAGCATCAACAACCGACGCAGGTGTCGACTCTAACTGCTGCAGGCGGGACTGTAACTCTGTCACTGTTTGCCTTAGTGCCTCAACATCATCCTCTAATGCTTGTTCACGCTTCATAACTGTATTAAATCCCCATCCACGGTCTTCCCGATATAAAGTTGCCCAGATCCATAAAAATGGCCAAATGGCATGCAAGGTAAATAAGCTAACCCAGCCTGCAATATGGAGTGCATCCTGCTGGGGATGATTACGCTTTTTTGCAATTTCATAGGGAATATCATGAATGGCAATCACACCATAAAACATGATAATAATGACAAACAAAAGAACACCTAACGCAAAATAATCTAAGAACATAAAGGCTCCTTGTACTAATAATATTGACTCCACACCCTAGACTAGTGGATGAAAACAAAACTCGCTATAAGTAAATTAATAACCACTAAGTTAATCGTCACAATATCAGATAAATATTTCTATTTTTATTTAGATCTGGCACACAGTTGTCGATTTACACCATGATCATTAAGGTATGTTCAAGCTAAACTAACGCCACGATTGTGCCCTAGAGCGCAGCTATAAAACTTAAAATCCCTACAACCTCAAAGGTGTTTACACATGATAGGTACTCCCTACACTGAGGGCGCCCGGCGCGCCATGTTGCTCGGCTGCGGTGAACTTGGCAAAGAAGTCGCCATTGAACTGCAACGCTTAGGTGTTGAAGTGATTGGTGTTGACCGTTACGCCAACGCCCCCGCTATGCAAGTCGCCCATCGCTCCCATGTGATCAATATGCTCGATGCAAGTGCATTAAGGGCGGTGATCGAATTAGAACAACCGCACTTAGTCATCCCCGAAATTGAAGCGATCGCCACCCAAACCTTAGTGGAAATGGAAGCCGAAGGGGTGAATATTATCCCAACCGCCCGAGCGACTAAACTTACTATGGACAGGGAAGGCATTCGCCGTCTCGCCGCAGAAACCTTAGGTTTACCGACATCACCCTATTTTTTCTGTGATACTGAAACCGACTTTAATCAAGCAATTAGCAAGATTGGTGTGCCCTGTGTGGTCAAGCCAGTGATGAGCTCCTCGGGCAAAGGCCAGAGCGTTATTCGCGATATCACCCTAAGCCATAAAGCATGGCAATACGCCCAAGAAGGCGGCCGTGCCGGCGGTGGCCGCGTGATAGTCGAAGGTTTTATTCCCTTCGATTATGAAATCACCCTATTAACAGTGAGTGCAGTCAATGGCATTCATTTTTGTGCGCCCATAGGCCACAGACAAGAAGACGGCGATTACCGTGAGTCGTGGCAGCCACAGGCCATGTCCGATGAAGTGCTCGCAAAATCCCAAGCCATTGCCAGCAAAGTAGTCGAAGCCCTTGGCGGTTATGGATTATTTGGCGTAGAGCTGTTTGTTAAAGGCAATGATGTGTATTTCTCCGAGGTCTCGCCTCGGCCCCACGATACAGGCTTAGTCACACTTATCAGCCAAGACCTCTCGGAATTTGCCCTGCATGTTAGAGCCATTCTCGGCCTGCCCATCCCCAACATTCATCAGCATGGCCCAAGCGCCTCGGCAGTGATTTTGGCCGAAGGCACCTCAAATAATATCCGCTACCAAGGGATTGGCGCGGCATTAGAAGCGGTTAATACTCAGCTTAGACTCTTCGCTAAACCCGATATCGATGGCCGTCGCCGTTTAGGGGTAGCGCTTGCCCGTGATATCGATATCGACAGCGCCGTGAATAAAGCACTCGATAGCGCCAGCAAGGTAAAAGTGATTTTTTAAACACTTAACCGCTTTACATAGGCTTTAAGCACAAGCAAAAAATCAAAGGGAAATGGGCTGCAACGCCATTTCCCTTTTTCAACACTGAACTGTCTCTAGAACCGTACCAATAAAAAGTGACCCACCCAAACCGACAGAGTAAACTAACGCCCTTGTCTTACAGCCTTCCTTTGCAAGCAAAGCAAGTCTTTTGACCTAACGTTTTATTTAGGCTATTGATTTTTAAGTCCGTAACTTAATTCGAACATCGCCTAAAACTCATCAGTAATAGAAACCAATAGTAGTAGAAACCCAAATGCATCTTCAACCTTCTTGCTTTACCTCTTTTGTTCAAGCCATTGATGCCTATGCCCTGCCGCAACGTTTTACTTTTCCTTTCTATTACGAGCCACATCCGCTGTGCGTTATCGCCGCCGAAGAATTACAACAACACCTTGAGACTCAAAGTGATTGGCAACATAACTTTGGCCTCACGGGTGAGCTAACGGGCGCCATAGGCAAGATGTTTGGGGTGTTGCTGGTGCAAAATCCGCAGGGCGAAGTGGGCTATTTGTCGGCATTTTCGGGCAAGTTGGCCGAGCAAAACCATTGGCCACGCTTTGTGCCGCCCGTGTTTGATATGCTGGCGAAGGATAACTTTTTCCACGCCGAAAACCTGCAAATCAATAAACTCAATCAGCAATTAGCGGCTTTAGAAATTCATCCCGATATTCCTCGTCTTAACGCGGAACTGATCACTAAGCAAACCCAAGCCGAAACTCAACTCGCCGCCCACAGACAATTGATGATAGCAGGCCGTAAGTCCCGTAAAACGCAGCGCAGCCAGCTCGCAAACCAACTGACAAGTGCCCCCAGCGATGAAAAACAGCGTGAAAACGCCGCCATCGAAGCTAAACTCAGCCAAGAAAGCATCAATGAAAAAAATCAGTTAAGGGATATAAAACATTATTGGGATCAGCAGATTAATACCGTTAGCCAAGCCCTAAGTCAACTCACAGATAAGCGCGACGCCTTAAGACAAGAGCGCAAACAGCTCTCGGCGGCTCTGCAGCAGAAGCTATTTGAGCAGTATCGTTTTTTGAATATTCGCGGCGCAGAAAAGAGCCTTAACGGCATATTTAAAGGCACAGTTGAGCTAACGCCGCCCGCAGGCTCGGGGGAATGTGCCGCTCCTAAGTTGTTACATTACGCCTTTAAACATGGCCTTAAACCATTGGCGATTGCCGAATTTTGGTGGGGCGCACCGCCAAAATCGGAGATCCGCCGACATAAGCAGTTTTATCCCGCCTGTCTGCGAAAATGCCAACCTATTCTAGGGCATATGCTCCAAGGGCTCGACATAGATGATAATCCTCTGCTTATCAATCCCGCCGAGGGTAAAAAAGTGGCAATCCTCTATCAAGATGATGCTATGGCGATTGTGAATAAACCCGCCGAGTTTTTATCCGTACCCGGTAAAGAGATTGAAGATTCAGTGTATGCGCGGATGCGCCAAGCCTTTCCCCATGCCACTGGCCCACTTATCGTCCATCGGCTCGATATGTCGACCTCGGGATTAATGGTGATCGCGCTGACAAAAGATGCCCATAAACAGCTACAAAAACAGTTTATCCAGCGTACTGTCACTAAGCGTTATGTGGCACTGTTAGACGGTATTCCAGATCAGGTGGCAGACCTGCAGACGACGGGCCACATATCTTTGCCCCTGCGTGGTGATTTAGACGACAGGCCGAGGCAACTGGTTTGTCAGGAGTTTGGCAAAGTGGCCCAAACCCATTGGGAATTGAACCATATAGATAAAAATACGCGCCAAACCCGCGTGTATCTATCGCCTAAAACGGGCCGAACCCACCAACTCAGAGTGCACTGCGCCCACACTGAGGGGCTAAATACGCCCATTGTTGGCGATGATCTCTATGGCAAGCGCGCCAATCGTCTGCATCTTCATGCCGATTTATTGTGCCTTGAGCACCCGGTCAGCCGTGAACAACTGCGCTTTCAAGTCGCCTCTGATTTCTGATATTGATACTAGTAACATGGGCAATCTGATTAAAAATATTCGCCAAAATCAAGGATTATTATGTGCTTTGTTGAGCGCAATCCTATTCGTGTGCGCCTGCCAGCCAGCGGCGAAATCCAGTAACCTAAACACCAGCCCAAATGCCCGTGACTCTGAGTCCACTTCAGCCCCCATCCATATTCACGCCCAACTCGCACAGGAAGTCTATATCTGGCAGCGCCAATGGCGCGCCGCCAACCAAACTGCCTTAGTGCAAAGCCAAGGGGCATTTCAAGGATTGCGCATTTTAGCCCTGCAGGCCCACCCTAAACCCAATGGCGCGGACATTTGGTTTGAGGTTGCAGTCAATCATGCTTGGCTACAAGCCGATCCTAGGCCTAAAGTCGCCGTGATCCGCTTAGATGGCCAACTCAGCCATTTAAATGACGAAGAGGTGATCAATAAAATCAGCCAACTACTTAACAGTTGGCAGACAAAAGGCACCCACATCGCTGGTGTTGAAATCGACCACGACAGCGCCAGCAGTAAACTCCCCGCCTATCGGGATTTTCTAAAAAAGCTTAAAGCCCAGTTACCAGCAGAGCTCAAACTCAGTATTACCGCGCTGCCCGCCTGGCTGAGTAGCGCCGATTTTCCGCCGTTACTCGGCACTATCGATGAACTGGTGTTGCAAATTCACAGTGTAAGTGATCCGCGCCTCGGACTGTTCGATGCAAATCTTGGCTGGCAATGGGTGCAGCAACTCTCAAATATCAGCACTGTGCCCTATCTTATTGCACTCCCCACCTATGGCTCGGCGGTGATCAGCACAGCTTCAGGTTATCAAGTGGAGAGTGAAACGCCGCTGCGGGATAAGACTCGCTCCCCAGAAACAGTACAAGAACTGCAAGCTAACCCGGCGATTTTGCACGCTTTTGTGCAGCGCCTAGAGACTGCCGCAGATGATAGGCTCAGAGGTATTATTTGGTTTAGGCTGCCCCTTGAAGGTGATAAGCGCGTTTGGCCACTCAACACGCTAATCGCGGTGGCCAAGGGCGAAAAACTCAGTGCCAGCATAGAATTAGCGATTCTGGACGATAACAAAATCGCAGCCCAAGGTGGCACAGCAACCGCAAATCCCCCACAGCTAAGCATAAATACACAGCTTGGTTTAAATACACAGCTTAGCCTGAATACTCAGCCGCGACTCTTTCGGCTCGCCTTAGTAAACAAAGGCAATATTGCAGGCGATCTGCCCAGTATTGTGTCCCTAGCAGCAAAGGCTTGCAGCGGGTATGATGCGCAAAATAGTTACCGAGTCACGCCAAAGCCAGGGCTATTAGAGTGGCAATTAAGAGCTGAAACCCCAGAGCCTTTTGCGCCATCGGCGGCTAATCCAGTTTTAAAAACAACGACTAAACTCAACCCCGGTGGCCAAAGAGTGATAGGCTGGGCCCGTTGTGAGTCATTATCTTTACAGGGAATTTATGCGCAATAAGCCAAAATCATCGTCCACTATCACAGCATCCAATCGGGCTTTTATGCTTAAAAAGACCACCTTCATCTGCCTCAGCCTATTTTCCCCTATGCTCCTCGCCTGCGGCCCCGATTTCCCTTTGCAATTGACCCAGGACAGGCAGAGTCATCTCAGTTATTTACCGCAAACGGCCTTTAGCCAGCAGTTAATGTCCCTCGCAAAACCTTTACCTTGGCAATTCCAAGATGCGCCAGCCGCACAGGAATATCTATGGGATGAAGTGCATAGTCGTTACTTATCCCAAACCCGCGCCTTTGAGCATACTGAACTGAATGAGGCCCATTTGGCCTTAGTCAATGCCCTACGTGATGCCCCTAGCCCGATTGCAGCCGAGCAAATCGCCGCCGAGCTAAATGATGCCCTCCCACAGGCTCTAACATGGTACACCTTAGGGGCGGTCGCTTTTGATGCAAAAGACTACGACAGAGCGAGCCGCTATTTTAGTAAAGTGATTGAATTACCAGAACAAGAGCGTGCCGGACGCAGCCTGTGGGCGCTCTATTCACTCTCTCGTATTGAGCTTATCTTAAGTCAAACGTCAACGGATCCCGAGCATGCTAATCGCGCCACGGCCTATCTGACCCAACTGCAAACTGAAGTCGCTCGGGGCAGCGCCGATCCGCTCCGTTTAAGCCTCGCGAGCCTGGGGGAGCAGGCCTATATTTTGTTGCACCAAGGCCAGCCTTTAATCCAAGTTTCCCCTGCTGAATATGAGCAGCCCAAGATTGAAGTTGCACTAAACCCTGCCAACTTAGATAAGGTCATTGAACTCTATGCAACCCAAGCTGCACAGGGTGACAGTGGTGGCTATGATTCGCTCTTGATGTTAAGTCGCAGCTTAATGGCTAAAGACATTACCGAGCTAAAAATCCTGTTACAACAGGCAAGTGTGCAGCAATTATTGATCGCCTACTGGCAAAGCAGCACTAATGAATTTGCCTTTGACGGCCAACTGTCGGATATGGGCTTAAAGGTGGCCGAGATCCTCAAGGTATTTCCAACCGATGGCATGGTGCTCACCCAGGGTGATACCTTGGCGGCTATCTATTACCAACTCGGGGATTATGCCAGTGCAGAGCGCCTCTTAGCACTCGCTCAGCCGAGCGGCCTCACCTGGTGGCTTAGGGCAAAATTGATGCTACAAAAGGGCGATCAAGCTGAAGCGGCTAAGGCCTATGCAGAGGCTATTCGTCACTTTCCCCAACAAACCGAAACAGGCAAGCCTAAGGGCGATGCTAACCAAACCCAGCAGCAGGCAATTCAGGCCGATACAGAGCAAGCAACCTATTGCCGTATTCGCGCCGAACAAGGGGTATTATCCCTTGAGCGCGGTGAGTATATCGATGCCCTACGCCAGTTACTCGCCAGTGGCGATGAGTACTGGCAAGACATAGCCTATGTGGCTGAGCGCGTACTGACTACGGCCGAGCTTAAAGGCTTTATCGACACACAGGTGCCGTTGATCGCATTTGAATACCCACAGGATAGTGATTGGTACGATAATATCGAGCCTATTAACAATCGCTTACGCTACTTGCTCGGCCGTCGATTATTACGTGAAGGCGCCATCGAAGAGGCGCCAGCTTACTTCCCCAACCCGAGTTTGAACGCCAGTGCCCAACACTATGGCAGAGCGCTCACGACCGCTAAGGCCACAACCGGCATAGAAAGCGCTAAGGCCTATTGGGTAGCGGCAGAACTTGCCCGTCATCAAGGGATGGAAATATTAGGGTTTGAATTGGCGCCCGATTACTCAATCTACCAAGGGGTGTTTGACCTAAGTGATTGGAATGAACCGAGCAAACTGGCCGAACAAGAACAACTGCGGTTAAACGCCAGCCAAGCCATTCCCGATAAACGCTTCCACTACCGCTATACCGCGGCGCAGTTGGCCGATAAAGCCACGGATTTCGTGCCCCATAATAGCCAAGCCTACGCCGCACTGCTTTGCCAAGCAACGGGTTGGATACTATATCGAGATCATGAGCTTGCCACGCGTTACTATCAAAAATACGTCGCCAATGGACCCTTTGTCCCTTGGGCTGAAAACTTTGGCTTACAGTGTGAAACGCCTGATTTTGACAGTGCCGCCAAACGGCAGCGGGCGAATAGCATTGCCAAGTGGAATGCCATCTACCATAAGCTGAAAAAGCCTGCGGCCTTAAGTTTTGCCGTTATCGCAACACTGCTCGGGGTTTACGCATGGCGCAGAAGAAAACGTAAACAGTAATAATGCGAAGCGCCTTTCTTGTATGCCCAAAGAAAGGCGCTGGTACTAAACTCTGAATCGAATAGTTCACCGCGCACATTGCCATTAAACATTTCATTCAGGCATAAAGCTTTTTACCCAAAGCAAGATTTCTGAATAGTATACGACGTTATACACATTGCCACTGTTTCCCCAGTGACACGCCATAAACTCATCCATGAGGGCTCGACGGCGGCATCTGCAACACATGGAAGTGTAAATGCCGCGTTCACATGGATGTGAAAGAGCGGCTATGCCGCCAACGGTCACAGTTGCAACAATGCCAATCTTAACGACTATTGAACTGTTCATCCGGCTAAAAGCTTTTTGCCTCTTTCCTCGTTAGCAGAGTGGCATCTAGTTAACTCCAACATCAGAACATTAACCCAATTTTAGTAATGCTACAGAGTTCTGGGCTTATCAGTTATCCAACCGTAATTACGTAAGCCGATGAGAAAGCTAAAACGATATCAATTGATAGCATTTTCTTTACAATGCAAGGGTTATTGATTACGCATTGGCACCTGTCTCACAACGTGATAATATCTACTTTGTCACATAAAAATGATCACACCAAATTAAGTATATCTAAATTAAGGATAATTAGATGAAGTTACTATCAAAAATTTTTTTACCAGTGTTCTATTTTCGTCTTCTGCATTAGCTATTGATAATTACCATGTCGAGTGTAACTCCTGTGTAACTGAGGCGCAATTTATCCAATCTGCTAAGGATAATGCCATAAATAGAGCAACCATATACGTCAATGTGATGAACTTTGAGAATTATGAAATAGAAAAATATAGAGTCTATAAAAAATCAAAAACAGTATGCGATCCAAATGGTAGAGAACCAGATGGTGAAGGTGGCTTTATTCATGATTGTTGGCTTGAAAAAACTTTGACTGCAGAAAAAATAAATCTAACTAATACTGAGTTAAACTTATTTACAGATTTAGCCGATGGAGTTAACGAACTTAAGAAAGAAATATCACAGAGAAGTATTGAAGTCCCAATAGACGTATTACCTAGTTGATTCGATATTACTGCTGCATCATACAAGGGAGAACGCGTTATAAATTACTACGATTCTCTGTCATACTTTGACAGCTCAATTGCTAGTAAATACTTAATTGCTTTTGATGCATTATTTAAAACGGTTTCAGTAGGCATAACTATGAATGCACCAGCTGTTAAATTTACTTTTCCAGATAAAACTGAGGCTTATGCTGTTTTTGATTTTGTTGATTCTGATGGTGTTGCCCATTTTAAGTTCATAAAAATTATAGGTGAGAATGGATTAGAGATTGACTTAACAAAAGATAATCCATTCAAAAAGAATTATGATGTTTCAGGAATGTCACTCACGTCATGGCAATCGCTTTTAACTGCGTTTAAAGCTTACGGGTTAGCTGTAGATGTTGCAAATACAGCAACTGTTCCTAAAGGCATTATTACAATTATTGATTGTTCTAAAAGCCCTGGACATGAGTGTAAGAACCCAATTTAATTTGCATGAAAACAAAAGGAATTTATTATGATGTTAAGTCCAGTATTATTTATTATGACTGTATTGCCATTTATGATTATAGTCGGCGTGTTGGGTTACTATCTAGGTAGAAGAAAAACAAACACACCTGTTATCACGGCTATTTTGGGTGCTATTGGCGGAATACTTCCACCTCTAGGCCTTATATACCTCATGCTTTTAACACTTAAAAATGATATTGAAAAATAAGTCTGTTTATTACTAAAATAGGTTGACCATTTTTATTAAGCCAGTTGGAATTCCTGACTGGCTTTTTCATGCACTTCGTTTGTTTTTTACTCCCTGCCTCCCCGTAAATGTATTTCATATGTAATATATTTTATATCTAATCTCAATCATCTACGTTAGTTCAATACTCTAACTCGTTAATGTCCAAAAACATGCTGTGTATTCTTTAAAACTTACAGATTACGCTAGTGCCAAAAAGGTGAGTTAGGGATTCACCCAATTAACTCGCTCGCCAGCTAAATAAGCGCTGAAATTTGCCGTCGCAATATTCAATAAGTTCTGCCGCGCTTCCTTGGTCGCCCAGGCATTATGGGGAGTGATACTAATATTGGGTGCATGTAACAGCGGGTTATCCGCACTGGGCGGCTCGGTTGACAGCACATCCACGCCGGCATAGAGCTTACCTCGAGCCAATGCACTGGCTAATGCGGCCTCATCGATTAATCCGCCCCGCGCCGTATTGATCAATAACGCCTTAGGTTTTATCAACCCAAGGGTTTGTGAATTGATAAATCGTTCGGTTTGCGGTGTGAGCGGACAATGCAGCGAAATAATATCGGATCCACCAAGCACAGTATCGCGCTCGGCCCACATGATACCTTGGGGTAAATCGGTAAGAATAGCACGGGTATTCACTAACACCTGCATGCCAAAGGCAAGGGCAATTTTTGCGACCTGCTGACCAATATCCCCATAACCAATTAGGCCCAAAGTCTTCCCCTTAAGCGATTGCAGCGGCGTTAGGGTAAAACAAAAATCCTTGCCATTCGCCCACTGGCCATCGACAACGGCTTGATGGTGGGCGGCAACGGCTTGGGTGTGGTGTAAAATATGGGCAAATACCATTTGGGCGACGGCATCGGGACCGTAGGCCGGCACATTAGTGACAACAATACCGCGCGCCTTTGCGGCCGCTAAATCCACCACATTTGTGCCCGTTGCCAACACACCTATGTATTTCAGCAGCGGCAGTTGGGCTAACGTGTCGGCATTAAGCGGTGTCTTATTGGTAAAGATAACCTCGGCGTCCCCTGCTCTAGGGATAATCTCGTGGTTGGCGGTGCGAGGAAAACAGGCAAAATCCCCCAATTCACTGAGGCCATGCCAACTCAAATCACCGGGATTTAAGGTTTCACCATCAAGAACGACTATCTTCATGCCGCTACTTCTCCTTTAGGACAACTTATACAATAACACGCTCATCTAAAAGCTGACTTTCAGCCCAAGATTGGCCTGCGCCTGCCACATTAAATCCGACGTGACATGCCATAGGCATTCGTTTTCATTACAAAAAAGCGTATTGTCACTGTTAATAAAAGTAGCGTACCCCCGGATATCAGCGAACAACGCAAAATTCGAGGTGAGGTTATATTCAACACCCCCACCGATTCCCATGGAAAAACGCGTTTCGGTTGACCAATCATCAGGCATCATGCGAGTGACCCCCGCACTGGCGGTGATATAGGGCAGCAAATCACCACGAGGGAAATATAAAGTCCCACCTAAGTGGATGTAATCTAAGTCTAATGAGGTTAAAAAATCCGGAGTAAAGAGCCCGCCACTCTTCAGCTCTGAGGATTGACGGCTGTAGAGCAGATACATATTGCCAGGATCATTAGTGTTAATCCCCAGTATAAAGCCATAATGGCTCGACTCTTCGACCCCGATTTCCTGTGTATTGTCAGTCTCTTGGTTATTATCATCGAGTTGATTGATTTCAAACTGGCCGCCCCCAAAACTGTAGCCACCGAAGGGAGCAATAAACATGTCGGTCTTCTCGGTCTTAGCCTCTAACGGCAAGGCGAGCGTGGCAGGAAGTAAACTTGCAATAACGAACAACCAGTTAGCGTATTTCATCTTAAATCCTTATGATTATTAACTATTCCTTACGTCGACAAAAGCTAACCAGATGGCTAACGCATTCCGCGCTCCGATTTCACCCTGTCATACGCAGCCTGAATATCCTGAGCCTTACGATTGGCCAGCTCCATCATCTCCGGCGGCAAACCTTTGGCGATTAACTTATCGGGATGGTGTTCATTCATCAACTTGCGATAGGCCCGTTTCACCTCTTGATCGCTCGCATCTAAGGTGATCCCCAGTAAGTCATAGGCGTCGGTAATAGAGGTTTTATTACCGTTTGAAGTCTGATGGAAACGATACTCCGCCTGCCAACGCTTGAGTAATTCATCCAGCTGTTCACGACCATAACCGAGTTCTTGGGCCACCGTCATTAGGATAGCTTGCTCCGCGGGATCAAGCTCACCATCGGACAGTGCTGTTTGGATCTGGATCTCAATAAACATCTGCACCAGCTCTTTTCGCCCCATGGTCACGGCACGAAATGCCTGTAGGCTGCTGCGCAAATCAAAGTCGCTTGCCTTCCCCTGTCGAAAAGCCTGTTGCGCGTCTTTACGGGCATCACCCGTAAGACGCAATTGATCCATTAACAGCGTCGCGATCCGGATATCGGTTTCTGTGATATGCCCGGATGCCTTAGCGACATGGCCCATCACCGCAAAGGTGGTATTAAAGAAAATACTCTGGCGATTTTTCGCCTGTCCAAGAATGTGTTTAAAACTCCCACCGCCGCTGCCACGCTTATCGTAAAGATGCCCAAGCCATAAACCTAACAAGGCGCCAAAGAACCGACCAAACATAAAGCCAATCACAAAGCCAAAAAACTTACCCCAAAGCCGCATCTTATTTCCTGATTTTAATAATGTATTTAATATCTCTACCCAATATGCTGGGATAAGCTAACCGCTCGATTTACCCGTTATTTTGCAAGTGGGATTCGAGCGCTTGCAGGCGTGAAAGCGTGCCGACATCACACCAAAGCCCCTTAAACATGGCGCCGCTGACTCGCCCCTGAGCCATTTGAGCCCTCAGCAGAGGGCCTAAAGCAAACGCGCCCTCGGGCGTGTCGTTGAACAACCTAGGATGGTAAATTCCCATCCCTGAGAAGGTGTATTTAGTCTCGCCCTGCTCATGTACTCGATTGTCCGCTAAGGCAAAATCCCCATTGGGGTGCTGCTCAGGGTTAGGCACGAGCCAAAGATGAGCTAAGGCATCATCGATAAGTGGTAATAATGGCGGCAAAGCATCGATAAAAACATCGCCATTGATCACTAAAAAGGGAGCATCATTTCCACCTTCACACAACAGGGGTAATGCCCGTTTAATTCCACCACCGGTTTCCAATGCCGTGTCTTCGGCACTGTAACGAATATTCACCCCAAAGGCACTGCCATCGCCTAGGGTTTCAAGGAGTTTATGCCCTAGCCAAGCATGGTTAATTACTATATCGACAATACCTAAAGCCGCAAGCTTTTCAATATGATAAATAATGAGGGGCTTGCCTAATACCGGCACTAAAGGCTTAGGCACAGTATCGGTCAACGGCCTTAAACGCTCGCCCCTTCCCGCCGCAAGGATCATGGCTTTCATCGATTTTCCCCTTCGCCTCTTGCGGCATTAAATGCCGGCAATACCCGTGCCTGCAGCCATGCCGCCAGCGGGGCTAATTCACTATAAGTCTGCGCGATATCGACAATGTAAGTTAAGGTCAGCGGGATATCGGCCATATAGGCGGGTTTATTATCTCGATAATGCAAACGAGCAAAGATCCCCGCCGCCTTGATATGACGCTGCAGCCCCATCAAGTCAAACCAACGCTGATACTGCTCGAAACTGACATCCTGCGGGATAAACCCATGTTCTAGGGCTTGCCGATAATGTTGTGCCATTAAGTCCGCAACCATTGCCTGCGGCCAGCGGACATAACAATCCCGCAGCAGGGACACTGCATCGTAGGTTACGGGACCGATGACCGCATCTTGGAAATCGATCACACACAGCTGGTCATTCTGCAGCATAAGGTTACGACTGTGAAAATCGCGGTGCATTCCCACCTTAGGTTGAGACAGGGCATTATCCACCAAAATATCAAAGCTTTGGATAAGTAAGTCCTGTTCGCTCAAGCTTAATTCAAGCTGCAAATGCTGGCCTAGCAGCCATTCGGTAAAAATACCTAATTCACGGCGAACAAAGGCCTCATCGTATAGCGGCAGGGCCTGATCCATTCCAGTATCAGGGTTTGTGCTATCAACCACAGCGGCAATTTGCGGTAATAATGCCAAGGCGCGGCGATAATAATCGCCGACATTCAACGGCGTTAGCACAGATAACAGCTGGGTATCACCGAGATCGCTGAGCAACATAAAACCTTGCTCGGCATCGGAGGCGATGACTTTTGGCACTGTCAGCCCCGCGCTCGCATAGGCATGAGATAGGGCAATAAAAGGGGCGATAGGCACAAGCTTGGGCGGGGAATCGGCGGCAATGTAGCTCGCATCCGCCGTGGTTATCCGAAAGTAACGTCTAAAACTCGCGTCACCTGAAATCAACACTGGGGTCACATCGCAGGAAAAATAACGGTTCAGCCACAGGTTTAGGGAAATAAATCTCGGATCGGATAAAGTCATTTCATGGCTCTTAAAGAAAAATTGCTTTATTATAGCTGGCATATAATTTGGAAACAGCTAAGAAATTGAGAGATTTATTTAGCGATGTTGCACTTGTATATTGCAACTTTCCCCGTCGATACTTGTCCAGACTAAGAAATCATAATCATTGACCTAAGATGCAGATCCGTTACCTTCTGGCCCTGAGCCTGTTACCGCAATTAGTCCTGGCAGACGAATCTCCAACCGCAACCGCATCCCAATGCATAATCGAACCGCCAGTACCCCGAATCGTATCTCAACCCGGGATGGACGCGGCTGACCTAGATACCATTCGGATTATTTCCGATAGAACTAATGCCGAAATGGGTAAGCAAGCAATTTTTACGGGTGATGTCGTATTTAGCCAAGGCGACAGACACATAGCTGCCGATGAGGCGATTCTCGATCAAGCCACTGAACAATTCGATGCCAATGGCAATTTAGTCTTCCAAGACAGTAACTTCACAGTTACCGCAGAGTCATTACAGGCGCAAATGCGCTCTAATCGCGCCACCCTTAAAGGTGCCCAATATTGGCTCCATGGTCAGCAGGTTCACGGCGATGCCGACAAACTGCAAATTACCATGAATAACAATTTGATCCTCACTAATACTAACTTTACTACCTGTCCACCGGACAATGTCTCTTGGTTGCTTGAAGCCGAGAAAATCAAGATCAATAGTGAGGAAGAATGGGGGGAGATTTGGAACGCAAAGCTGAGGGTCGGCGGCGTTCCGGTATTTTATATCCCCTATATGACAGTCCCTGTATCCGATAAGCGTAAGTCGGGCTTCCTCTACCCAAGCTTTAGCACTAGCACCACCAATGGCTTTGAAGTCTCGACACCCTATTACTGGAACATCGCCCCTGAGTATGATTTAACTTTTACGCCTAACTACATGACAAACAGGGGCTTATTTACAAAAACCGAGTTCCGTTATCTCACAGGTGAGGCCCAGAAAGGTCGATTGAATTTTGAATATCTGGGGAATGATGAACTTATCGATGGCAGCCCGAATCGCTATCTGTATAACTGGCAGCATCAAGGCGCGATAGACAAAAACTGGCGCGTGCAAGCCAACTTTACTGAAGTTTCAGATAACAACTACTTCAATGACTTAAAGTCCGACGTCAACCGCGCCACAGACAACCAATTGTCCCGTATTGGTGAGGTCAGTTACTTTGAGCGTAACTGGGATATCAGCACCCGAGTACAGGATATTAAAGTCCTCGGCGAAGATGAAAAGCCTTACCAAGTCATGCCGCAGGTGAATTTTAATTATCGAGCCGCCGACTTCTGGAAAAATCTCGACTTTGGTTTTAATTCAGAGCTAACTAACTTTTCCCATCAGGATAGCGACGTCAACACGGCGACGCGTATGCACATGGCACCTAGCGTGACCCTGCCCATCCATGGTCCTTCCGGTTCGTTCACTAGCCAAGTGAAACTGATGCAAACAAATTATTGGCAGCAGAATAACGACCCAACTGAAGAGTTAGATGAATCGGTCAGCCGCACTATTCCGCAGCTGCGACTCAACGGCCAGATCAACTTCGAACGTTTTACAGAACTGTTTGAGCAAAACTACCGTCAAACACTCGAACCACAGTTCCAATACCTTTATGTAGGTTATGAAGATCAGCGTGGCATTGGCATCTATGATACCGCCCAATTGCAGGACGACTACTTTGGTCTGTTCCGTGAAAACCGTTTCTCAGGCCTTGACCGTATTGCCGATACCAACCAAGTCACTCTAGGTGTGACGACTCGCCTATTAGACGATCATAGCCAAGAAGTGACTAAATTCAGCCTAGGGCAAATTTTTTATCTTCAAGACAGTAAGCTAGGTTACGAAGATAATATATTCGAGCAAAATCAATCAACATCTGTACTCGCAGCCGAGTTGGATACCCGTCTTAGCCATGACTGGTTCTTAGGTGCTGCCATCCAATACGACACCAATACCAGCGATAACAAGAAGACCGAAGTCACCTTAGACTTCCGCCCAGAAGCCAATAAGTTACTGCAACTGAGCTATCGTTATGTGCCCGATTTATTGAACTCAAATACCAATGATTTAGTGAATATTTCCCAAGCGGGTATTCGCGGTGCGTGGCCAGTGACCGACAACCTCTATTTTGTTGGCAACTGGTACTATGATCTCAATGAAAGCCGCAGTGTCGAAACCTATACCGGCTTCCAATATGAATCCTGCTGCTATGCTGTCCGCCTCAGCTATCACTACCGGATCAAAACCAATTACGATGACAACATAGGCTCGGCCACCATTGATGACAGAGAACAATTTGAAAGCGGTGTCTACTTAAACATCGTCATCAAAGGACTCGGTAGTTCAGGCCCATTAGGCGTGACAGATATGCTCAATGACGGCCTATTTAACTACAGAAAACCGCTTTATCTGAGGAATTAGCAAAGAATTGTGATAGATTGCTGAACCTCAACTAGGACTGAGAGTCCAAACAGGTTAATGAAAGCAGTGCGACGCCCTAGCCAATAGGGAACAAGGCCAAGTTTAACCGCCGAGGTCGCACTCTTTTTGAGTCGCCAGCAAAATAACACTGAGGCAACTCGCTGTAATTTCGATATAAATGGTAAAGTTAACTTAAATAAGCCGTCGAACCTGACCTTAGAATGTGCCAAGGATTTTGTGGATGAAACCCAGTAAACATCTGATTTTTGCTTTATTTGCACTCGCCATCAGCCAACCTACATTGGCCGCGCCACAGCAACTCGACCATGTTGCGGTCCAAATTAATGACGGTATTGTGCTCGAAAGTGAAATCACTAACATGATCGACACAGTTAAAGCCAATGCCAAAGCGGCAAATCAGTCGCTACCGTCCGACAGCGCTTTACGTACCCAAGTTATTGAGCGCTTGATCTTAACTCGCCTACAACTGCAAATGGCGGATCGTATCGGTCTGCATATTGGTGATCTACAACTAGACCAAGCCATTGAAAACATTGCCCGCGAACAAAAAATGTCCGTGGCACAGATGCAGCAGAAGATCGAAAGTGAAGGCTTAAGCTTTAGCCAATACCGTGAGCAACTACGCGAGGAAATCACCCTAGGTGAAATTCAACGCATTCAAGTACAACGCCGTATTCAAGTTTCACCACAGGAAATTACTAGCCTAGTTAAACTTATCCAAGAACAAGGTATGAAGGATGTGGAATACCAAATCGGCCACATTCTGATTGACGTGCCAAGCAATCCCACCAGTGAACAGCTGGAAGCCTCAAGCAAACGTGCCAACATCGTCTTGGAACGTTTAAAGGCAGGTGAAGATTTCCGTCGTACCGCTATCGCATCTTCTTCGGGCCCTAAGGCACTGGAAGGCGGTATTTGGGATTACATGAACATCAACGAAATGCCAACCCTGTTCGCTGAAGTGATCAACGGTGCGAAAACCGGTGACATTATAGGCCCAATCAAGAGTGGTGCGGGTTTCCATATCATCAGGATCATGGATGCACGTGGTCTACAAACCAAAGAGATTGAGGAAGTCCGAGCCCGTCATATTCTGCTCAAGCCATCCCCAATTCTGTCTGAAGACCGCGCTAAAGCCATGCTGGAGCAGTTCCTAAAACAAATCCGTTCGGGTGAAGCCAAGTTTGAAGACTTAGCCCGCCAATACTCAGAAGATCCCGGTTCTGCAACCAAAGGTGGCGAACTGGGCTGGGCGGAGCCAAGCATTTATGTGCCTGAATTTGCGCAAACGCTCAATAGCTTAAGCCCAGATCAGATCAGTGAACCCTTCCGTACCACCCACGGCTGGCATATCACTCAGTTAGAAGAGCGCAGAAAAACCGATGCCACGGATCAGTTCAACAGCAACCGTGCGCACCAATTGATCTTCCGTCGCAAATTTAATGAAGAACTGCAAAACTGGCTAGACGAAATGCGTTCTGACGCATACATTGAAGTCTTTGCGCCTGAGACCAACCGAGGTTAAGTAGAATTGACCACTAAACGTATTGCCGTTACCCCGGGTGAACCTGCTGGTATCGGCCCCGATTTAGTCGTACAACTGGCTCAGCAGGCTTGGCCCGCTGAGTTAGTCGTTTGTGCGGATCCCGAATTATTGGCAAGTCGTGCAAAACGACTCGGCCTGCCAGTGGCTTTTCGTCCCTATCTGCCAGATCAAGCGCCAAGGCCCCAAGAGGCCGGCACCTTAACCATAGCGCCATTCAAATTAGTCAGCCAGGCTATATGTGGTCAACTCGATGAGCAGAACAGTGCCTATGTAGTTGAAACCCTTCGCTATGCCGGTGAAAAAAACATGAGCGGCGAGTTTGATGCCGTTGTCACTGGCCCTGTACATAAAGGGATTATCAATCAAGCAGGCATTTCCTTTAGCGGCCATACGGAGTTTTTTGCCCACCAAGCAAATTGCCCCGATGTGGTAATGATGCTGGCGACACCGGGATTGCAGGTAGCGCTAGTCACCACCCATATTCCGCTGGCCTATGTGGCAAAGGCGATTACACGTCAAAGATTGCACCATATTATCAAGATCTTACATGCCGACCTTATTAGTAAATTTGGCATTAGCTCACCTAAAATCTATGTCTGTGGGTTAAATCCCCATGCGGGTGAAGACGGACATTTAGGGCGGGAAGAAATCGATGTGATCATTCCAGCACTGAATGAGTTAAGGGAAGAGCATCAAATGAATATTGTCGGCCCATTACCGGCCGATACCCTATTCCAACCTAAATATCTACGGGACGCCGATGTCGTTTTGGCCATGTACCATGACCAAGGGCTTCCCGTTCTCAAGTCACAGGGATTTGGCAAATCGGTAAACATCACCTTAGGTTTACCCTATATTCGTACCTCGGTTGACCATGGTACGGCGCTCGATCTCGCGGGTACAGGCAAGGCCGATATCGGTAGTTTTGTCTGTGCTCTGAATAAAGCCATTGAGTTATCCTCAAAAAACTAAACGATTACATTATTAATGAGCAACAAAGTACATTTAGGCCACACGGCCAGAAAGCGTTTTGGACAAAACTTCTTAACCGACGGCAATGTGATTAACCGCATTGTGGGCGCTATCGCCCCCGATAATGACCATGTGATGGTGGAAATCGGCCCGGGCCTTGGCGCCCTAACGGAGCCCGTCGCACTCGCAGTCGATAATTTAACCGTAGTGGAATTAGACCGCGATCTGGTTGAACGCTTGCACCAACATCCGGTTCTTAAGGATAAGTTGACCATTCACCAAGGCGATGCCCTGCAGTTTGATTTTAGTCAGCTCAGCGTTCCTGGTAAAAAACTCAAAGTTTTTGGTAACTTGCCCTATAACATCTCAACACCTCTAATGTTTCACCTGTTCGAATTTGCCGAGCAGATTGAAACCATGCACTTTATGCTACAAAAGGAAGTCGTCCTACGCTTATCGGCAAGCCCAGGTTGCAAAGCCTACGGCCGTTTAACTGTTATGGCGCAGTACTTTTGCCAAGTTGTGCCCGTACTGGAAGTCCCGCCCCACAGCTTTACGCCAGCCCCTAAGGTGGACTCTGCGGTTGTACGCCTTTTACCCTATGCAGAAAAGCCTTTCCCATGTAAAGATGTGAACGTGCTGCGCCAGCTTTGCACTACTGCATTTAACATGCGCCGCAAGACGTTACGCAATAACCTCAAACATATGCTGAGCGATGCAGAATTTGAGCAATTAGGCATAGATCAAAGCCAGCGACCAGAGCAGATCAGCGTCGAGCAATATGTGGCGATGGCAAACATGGTATGTGATAAAAGAGCTTAATTAGGCTAAGAATGTTGGGCACAACTGAGTGCCCAACCTCATTGCAGGAATGAAAATGAGCGCATTGGATACCTCTATTCGAGTCGAAGTCAAAACTGAGTATATTGAGCAACAATCCTCCCCCGAGGATGAAAAGTACCTCTTCAGTTACACCATCACCATTATTAACCTCGGCGATCAAGCGGCAAAACTTGAAACCCGCCATTGGATCATCACCGACGCCAATGGCAATATCAGTGAAGTTCAAGGTGCAGGCGTTGTGGGTGAAACCCCAACAATTCCCCCGAATACTGCCTATCAATACACCAGTGGCACTGTGCTGGATACGCCCCTTGGCATCATGCACGGCACTTATGGTATGGTCAGCGAATCGGGTGAACGCTTTCAAGCGATCATTAAACCCTTCCGTTTAGCAACGCCTGGTCTATTACATTGATTTAGCTGTAGAAAGGATATTGTGGCCCATTATTTTGTTGGTGATGTTCAAGGCTGTTTCGTCGAATTACAGAGATTACTCGCCAAAGTCGACTTTAACCCATCCCGAGATGAACTCTGGGCTGTGGGCGATCTTGTTGCGCGGGGCCCAGACTCCTTAGCCACCTTGCGCTATTTTCAATCCCTCGGCGATTCGGCCAAAACCGTATTGGGCAACCATGATCTGCATCTGCTCGCCCTCCATGGCAAATTAAAACGGGATAAACCCAGCGATAACCTCACTCCCCTGCTCAATGCACCCGATATCGATGGTTTGGTTGATTGGCTGAGGCAACAACCGCTCATGCGGGAATTACCCGAACAGCGAGTCATTATGACCCATGCGGGCGTTCCGCCTCAGTGGTCACTCGATATTCTCAGGCAAGAATCGGCACTGGTCAGCCATGCCCTCAAACAAGCTGATTACCTTGAGGCTTTAATAGGTCAAATGTATTCAGATATGTGCGATCGCTGGGACCCGACGACATTAGGCCTCAACCGATTATGTTTTTGCATTAATGCGCTCACCCGCATGCGCTATCTCTATGTGGATGGGCACTTAGACTTTGCCTGTAAGCAACCCCCTGAGGATTGCACGAACCCACAGTTACGCCCTTGGTTTGAATTTACATCGCCGCTACGTCAAAGCCACACACTCGTCTTTGGCCACTGGGCTGCCCTGATGGGGAAAGTCAACGATCCCCAATTAAAAGCGTTAGATACGGGGTGCTGCTGGGGTGAACACCTCACCCTATGGCATCTTGAAAAAGACCAAAAAATTACCCAAAAAAGGTTAAAAAAGAGTTAAACTAAAGCCGGCTTTGGTCGATAAACGACTGTGCGCCTAAGTCCTGAATTTTATAATCTTTTCATTTGGAAAAATATAATAATAACCGGAGTATCCTATGAAAGTTAATGTAGCCACCAGAGTTATTGGCGGGTTTAGCATTGTTACGCTTTTACTTGTGTTGTTAGGATTTACTTCCTATCTAACCAATATAAGCCTCAAAGATAGTTCGGCAATGATGCAAGAATTAAGCTTGCCAGCGCTTAAGGCGACTAACCATCTCACCGAGAGTTTAAGTGAGCAACAGCGTCAGGTTCTTATCGCCTATCACGCCCCCAAAGCGGCTAATATTCCCGATATTCGTCGGGTATTCGATGACCATAGCAGCCAATTTAAGAACGAGATCGTCAATCTCACCCAATTGGTCAAAAGCCAAACAAATTTACCTTCCCTTATCTCGCAACTGAGTGACAGCTTCTCCGCCTTCGAGCGCGATAGCCTAGCGATGTTCACCGAACGCGAAGCGGCCCTGAGCAAGCAAGAACAATTGATTGGCTTGAAGAAAAAACTCGAGAATGCCGCAGATGATGCCTCCTCGGTTCTCCTCGATGTGATCGATCTTGAAACCAGTCAAAATCCAGATGCCCAGAGCCTTGCGGCATCGGCAAGTGCTATGGACACTAGCCTTGGTAATCTCATTACCACAATTGCCGATTTAGTCAGCAACGATGAAATAAGTAAGCATGAGCTGATTTCAAAGGAACTCGAATACACCCTAGGCGAAACTAAAAATAGGCTCGAATATGTTAATCGCCATGCCGAGGGTATCGTTGATACCGAGACCTTAGAATCCATTAACCAAGATATAGGTAAAGTGCTGGCCCTCTTCGAAGGGCCAAACTCGATGCTGCTACTGAAATCAAGCCAATTAAAACACACTCAAACATCGAACAATCAACTGAGCGTCATTGAAAAAGATGTAAAAACCATCAACCGTAATATGGAAGATGTCAGTAATAACATCGAGTCGGTTGCCGCCAATATGAGCCAAGAAACCATAGCTAAAATTGATACGGCAAGTTTTAGAACCATTATCGTGGTGTTGATCGCGATAGTCGCAGCCATTATTATCAGTATCGCCGTGGTTAACCCATTAAAACGCTCACTAAATCAAGTGAATAATGCGCTTAATGTCTTAGCCTCCGGTAATTTAACCCACAAGCTAGACGACTCTGGCCACGATGAGTTTGCAGAACTCGCTAAAAACTGTAATCGCCTGGTAGATAGCCTACGTGGGTTGATTATTGGCATCCTAGATCGCTCGAACCAACTGGCCGCGGCAGCAGAGCAAACCTCAGCCATCACAGCGCAAACCACCTCTGGCATCCAAGAGCAAAAGAGCCAAGTTGACCAAGTCGCTACGGCAACCACAGAGCTAAGCTCGAGTGCACAACAGGTTTCATTAAGTGCCGATCAGGCGCTGGAACAGATCAAACAAGCCGATCAAGAAACCCAGCATATGCGCGCCATCGCCGAAGAGAACAAACGCACTATCTTGGCCCTCGCCGACGAAGTAGCCAAAGCGGGCCTAGTGATCAACAAAGTACAATCCGACAGTGCCTCCATAGGTTCGATTCTCGATGTGATCCGCGGTATTGCCGAGCAGACTAACCTGCTAGCACTCAATGCGGCGATTGAAGCGGCGCGAGCCGGTGAACAAGGACGCGGCTTTGCCGTGGTGGCAGATGAAGTACGAAGCCTTGCCTCTCGCACCCAAGTCTCTACCCGTGAAATCCAGCAAATGATTGAAGTGCTGCAACAGGGGGCAGAGCAGGCCGTAGCCGCCATGGACATGGGACGCGCCCAAGCAAACGCCTGTGTGGAAAAAACCGAGCAGGCCAACTTAGCCCTGGAAACCATCAGCCAGTCTGTGCATAAGGCCTATGATTCGGGCACCCATATTGCCCATGCGGCGCAGGAACAAAACCTTGTAAGTCAGCAGGTATCCGAGAAACTGGAGCATATTGCAGCCATTTCCGAAGAAACCGCCATAGGTGCCGACCAAACGGCTCAGTCGAGTCATCAGGTCGCCAAATTAGCCGAAGAGCTGCAAGCCTCAGTCGGTGAGTTTAGAGTCTAACCACTACTAT
The DNA here is from genome assembly GCF_016406305.1 of Shewanella putrefaciens. Classification (NCBI taxonomy): domain Bacteria; kingdom Pseudomonadati; phylum Pseudomonadota; class Gammaproteobacteria; order Alteromonadales; family Shewanellaceae; genus Shewanella; species Shewanella putrefaciens. Next base: position 1,048,947 of record NZ_CP066369.1, on the reverse strand, counting down.
CAAAGAAGGGCCGCGATGCGGCCCTTCTTCTTTAGCCACTCGCATTACCGAACACCAGACCTTTGTGTGTTTTTCAGACATAAAAATGCCGAATAAAGATTCGGCATTTAATTAAGATGGTTTTAACAGGCCAATAACCGGGTAAAGATATCGATGGCTTGTCTATTCGCAGGGATAGCGATTATTCTTCTTCGCCACCCGCAGCGGCACCTAAACGTTCTTTAATAGCCGCAGTGATTGGGCTAGCGCCATGGCCATTACCCTCTGCCCAGGCTTGAATCGTCATACCGTCCGCTTCGGGAACACTCAGTTCAGTAACCGACAGACGCTTCGCCACAAACTCACCGGCATCGTTTGCATTCGCGCCATAGGCTGTACGCAACAGGCTCTGACCATCACAGCTGATACCGCTATAAATCTGACGTAATTTTACGCGGCTTTCTTTTAACTTTTTACGTAAACGGTTTTTATCGTTCGCTTTTACATAGTCGCAGATACTGGCGACTAAGGGATCAGCTTCAGCGGCTTTTGCCGTTGCTGGAACAGAAACATAGCTAAAACCGATGAGTGCAGCCAAGGCTACAGGCATAAGACGCATCCGATACTCCTTAAATACTTTCTTATAATTTTGTTATCAATTTTGTATGGTCTACATAGATATCTAACGGATATTAGTCTCGTTGGTATTAGTATTTGGCGCTTAACCTAGATAACCCAGTTCAGTTATTCCGGTTTTACCGATACTCAATGCCCAACAACATCTAATACCTTAGACATATTGACAATCCATACGCACAGGGTACACAACAGAGCAGCTAATTTAACATTTTTTTGTCAAATTGATAAAGCGATATTCCAGCCCATCGGCATTTATACTCGATAAGGATTCCGTTTCCTGCCAATGCTCCTCATTCCATTCAGGGAAATAGGTATCGCCTTCAACCTCTAAGTCAATTTGAGTTAAGTAGAGGATATCAGCCTGGGGCAACACTTCGGCATAGAGCTGTCCACCGCCGATCACAACTAATTCTTCACAATCACCTGCAGCTTGCTTTGCCGCCTCGAAGGACGTCACACAAGTGACCCCTTCAATCACGAGGTCAACTTGACGCGAAATCACTATGTTATGTCGTCCAGGAAGGGGTCTACCTATGGATTCAAAGGTTTTGCGCCCCATCACCACGGGTTTGCCTAAGGTCATTGCTTTAAAGTGGCGCAAATCTTCTGGAAGATGCCATGGCATTTTATTGTTTTTTCCAATGACTCGATTGTTTGCCATCGCGGCTATCATAGCAATGCGCATGCTCACTCCTGTGTTGTGGGGATATTAGAATTATTGAATAACGGGACGGGTCCTAAAATACAGCAAACTCGGCAACGCGAGCCCAACCGATAAAGCACCCAAAATAAAGACAGTTTTTAAACCATTACTGATCACTTGCCCCGTCAACTCTTGACTCACCTGCGACTGGGCCGTCAACTGCACTAAGGCAATCACAGTATTAAAGGCGTAAGTACCAGGGATCATTGGAATAATGGCCGCGACAGCGTACATCAAAGGGGGGGCCAGATGACGCTTTGCAAATCCGATAGTGATAGTGCCTATGATCGCCGCAGCCGCAAAGGTTGCCCACTCAATAGGCAGACCAAATTGCAGCATTAAGGTACGCGAGCTGTGTCCTATCGCTCCGGCTAAGGCACAGTAGGGTAAAAAACGCTTGGGCACATTAAAAACCATGGCAAAACCCACGGCCGGAATAGCGGAAAAGAAAGCGTCATGGAGCAGTATCGTCAACAATTCCATCATAGAAAAATCCCGCCAAGTTGCATCGCAATGGTAATGCCAATCACGGATGAAACCGTCAGCAAGGTCGCGTGCCCCCAGCGGGAGATACCTACGTTCATATGCCCTTTCACCATATCCGAAATCGCATTAATCATCGGAAAACCCGGCACTAGCATCAACACACTGGCGGCCATGGCGGACTGCGGAGTTTCGCTTAGGGAAAACAGATACCCAGTTTGAGCAATTAAACTTGTCACAAAAGCGGTGACCGCAAAGTTGACCAGTAAATTAAAGTGACGTTTAGCAATCGCGAGACGAACCGACATCCCGACTGCCGAGGCAAAAAAAGTGATCACACTTGCCGCGATATCACCGCCAAATAGGTGACAAAAGCTCGCACAGGATAAACCTATCATAACGATGACGAGCAATGGAGGGTAAGTTTTAGGCTCAATGCGGGCAAGACGCTTACGGACCTCATTCGGCCCATATAAGCCCTTTTCGGCCAATAAGCAGATGCGTTGCAATTCACAGACTATAGTCATGTTAATACCATGCTCACGAATACGCCGGGTTGTTGTGATGCAACGACCGTGAACCAAACTGGTTAACACAAGGGAATTTGAAGAAATGGAAAGCTCAACGCTGGCAAGGCCCAAAGCCTGACCTAGGCGCTGACTGATTTCTTCAACTAAATCAGATTCTGCACCGTAGGCCAGTAACAGTTGTGCTACGCGCACAACCTGCCGAGTAATATCATTTTGAGTATCAGCGTACACGGCGTTCTCAAAACTAAGACATGAGTATTATCTTTGGTAGATCACTTCTACATCGTAGTCGTCATCATCAAAGTCGTCATCGAAATCATCATCATAATCTTCATTAATGGAATCAAGATTGGCTTGATGATAATTATCCCACTTGAACTCGACTTCATCGTCAGGATTAACTTCATTGTCTTCAGGTGGAAGACTCATAATATAATCCAGTAACTTCAAGGCTAGCTCTTTGGTGCCTTCGCGGTTATAGGCAGAGATAGTATAAACATCGCCTTCCCACTCTAGCTCTTTAACGATGCGCTCAACCTTCTCTTGCAGCTCTTCTTCGAGCAGCAGATCGGTTTTGTTAAAGACCAACCAACGCGGTTTACTCGCCAATTTAGGGGAGTACTTTTCAAGCTCACCCACAATGGCACGCGCCGATTCAACCGGATCGGTTCCATCGATGGGTTCAATATCAATGATATGCAGTAAAATGCGGCAACGCTCAAGATGCTTTAAGAAGCGAATACCTAAACCCGCACCTTCGGCCGCACCTTCGATAAGACCGGGAATATCGGCAATCACAAAACTCTGGCCAGGACGCGGATTGACCACACCTAAATTGGGGACCAAAGTCGTGAAGGGATAATCGGCAACTTTAGGCGTAGCACGGGACACGGCACGAATAAAGGTCGATTTACCCGCATTAGGCATACCGAGCAAGCCCACATCGGCAAGCAGTAATAGCTCAAGCTTTAAGCTACGGACCTCGCCGGGTGTACCTAAGGTCTTTTGCCGCGGGGCACGGTTGGTACTGCTCTTAAAACGAGTATTACCTAAACCATGGAAACCGCCCTTAGCCACTAAGAGTTTTTGGCCATGGGTGGTCAAATCACCGAGCACTTCCTCAGTATCATGGTCAATGGCACGGGTTCCCACAGGGACCTTTAAGATCAGATCTTTACCGCTGTGACCAGTACAATCACGGCCTCGACCATTTTCACCGCGCTCAGCCATGTGAAAACGTTCGAAGCGGAATTCGATTAAGGTGTTGAAGTTTTCATCGGCCTGCAGATAAACACTGCCGCCATCACCACCGTCACCACCATCAGGACCACCATCAGGTACATATTTTTCGCGTCGAAAACTTACGCAACCGCTACCGCCGTCGCCCGCTTCGACCCTAATTACTGCCTCATCGACAAACTTCATACTTACTCCTGGCATCGCTGAATGAGGGAATTATACCGTCTAACTTCATCGGTCGCCAAAAAACTCGAGATACTTTGCTCCCAATCTTACCTGCCAACACCCTCAATCCGGTAATGATTTACCAAATTCACCATTGATGCAGTGTAAATAGAAGCATAAAAAACAGAAAGCCCCACCAATGGCGGGGCTTTAACAGTATAAGCTAGGTTCGAAAATTAAGCTTCGATGCTAATAAACTTACGGTTATTAGGACCTTTAACTTCGAATTTCACTTTACCGTCGGTCAGAGCAAACAGAGTGTGGTCACGACCAATACCCACGTTTACACCAGCGTGGAATTTAGTACCACGTTGACGAACGATAATGTTACCAGCTAGAACTGATTCACCGCCAAAGCGCTTAACACCTAGACGTTTACTTTCTGAATCGCGGCCGTTACGAGTAGAACCGCCAGCTTTTTTATGTGCCATGAGTTAGACTCCTATTATGCGTTGATAGCAGTAATTTTAACTTCAGTGAACCACTGACGGTGGCCCATCTTCTTGTCGTGGTGCTTACGACGACGGAACTTAACGATAGTTACTTTCTCGCCACGACCATGACTTACTACTTCAGCAACGACTTTACCGCCAGCTACTAAAGGAGCACCAACGTGCACAGTTTCACCGTCAGCGATCAATAAAACTTGATCGAATTCAACAGTTGAACCAGTTGCAACTTCTAATTTCTCTAAACGAACTGTGTGGCCTGGGGCTACACGGTGTTGTTTACCACCACTTTGAAAAACAGCGTACATAGCTATTTTACTCCGATATTCCTAACACGCTGGCTCGCACTTTGGGGAGGCAGGGCGCTACAAAAACTTTATTGACAATGGGCGCGGAGTTTACGCGAAGAATCTATTTCTGGCAAGCCCTAATTAGGAAAGAATAAAAAAAGGCCGGAATAACTCGCACATTAGTAGTGCTAGTGCTGTCATATGTCGGAATTTTAGGTAAAATTCATTCTATATAACACGTGAGCCTAAAATAGAGGCCGGGTACGTAATGGCCCCACAACCAGAGTCTATTATGGATTTAAACGCTATTCGTCAACTGGCTGACACTGATATGCAAGCAATCAATCAGCTGATCTATAAACAGCTTGAATCAGATGTCGCCCTGATTAACCAGCTAGGTTTTTACATTATCAATGGTGGTGGTAAGCGTCTTCGTCCTCTACTGTCGGTACTCGCTGCCCGCGCAGTGAATTACGAAGGCGAAGCACATTTAAAACTCGCTGCCATTATTGAGTTTATTCACACTGCATCTTTACTACATGATGATGTGGTCGATGAATCAACCCTAAGACGTGGCCGTGAAACCGCCAATGCCTTATTTGGCAATAGCGCCAGCGTATTGGTTGGCGACTTCCTCTATACCCGTTCATTCCAGATGATGACCGAACTCGATAGCATGCGAGTGCTGCGGGTATTAGCCGATACCACCAACGTACTGGCTGAGGGTGAAGTGTTGCAGTTAATGAATTGCAATGACCCAGACACGACTGAAGCTAGCTATATGCGGGTGATTTACTGCAAAACGGCCAAGTTATTTGAAGCGGCCACTCTGCTTGCGGGCGTGTTGGCGGGTGCAACAGCAGAGCAAGAAACCGCCTTAGGCGACTACGGTAAATATTTAGGGACCGCCTTTCAGCTTACCGATGATTTACTCGATTACACCGCCGATAGTGAAGAGCTAGGTAAAAATATTGGAGACGATCTGGCCGAAGGTAAGCCAACGCTGCCACTCATCTATGCTATTGCCCATGGTACAGACGAAGAGAAACAGCTTATCCGCCACGCTATCGAGCAGGGTGATGGTACCCAAGCGATCGATAAAATTGTGGCCGCATTACATCACTGCGGCGCATTAACTTATACTCAGCAAAAAGCCATTGAAGAATCTGAAAAGGCCATTGCGGCACTCGCCGTATTACCGGACAGTGATTTCAAAGAGGCGTTAGTTTCCCTCGCCAAGATATCGGTTGATCGTAATCATTAATCAACACGCTTTAGCTTAGTCACATAAAAAGGCCTTGCTGAGCAAGGCCTTTTTATTATTTTGTTTTCTGGGTTTTAAACTTGCCACTCAATGGGCGCTTCTCCCCTGGCAGCCAGCAACTGATTCACTTTGGAAAAATGGCCACAGCCAAAAAAACCACGATAAGCGGATAGTGGTGATGGGTGCGGCCCCGATAACAGCTGGTGCTGAGGCGCAGTGATCACTTTGCCTTTTTTTATCGCATGGCTTCCCCAGAGCACGAAAATAATCGGCCGTTCCTGCGCATTAAGCAGCTTTAACGCTTCGGTAGTAAAGGTTTCCCACCCCGCATTGGCATGGGAATGGGCTTGGCCCTGCTCAACGGTTAATACCGTATTGAGCATTAAGATCCCCTGCTGTGCCCATTGGGTTAAATCACCATGGTTGGGAATATGAAACCCGGAAATATCATTGGCCAATTCTTTGTACATATTGGCGAGTGACGGTGGCGGTTTAATGCCTCGTTTCACCGAGAAACACAGACCGTGGGCTTGATTAGGGCCGTGGTAAGGGTCCTGACCAATCAGCACTACTCGCACATTTTCTAAGGGTGTTGTTTTAAATGCATTAAAAACATCTTCCTTGGGAGGGTAGATCACTTTACCCAATTGCCGCTCTTGATTTACAAATGCAATAAGCTGCTGGTAATAGGGTTGAGCGCATTGATTTTCAATAAAATCATGCCAAGTCGAAAGAGTCACCGTTATCATCCTCAAATTTCAATGTGCTTAGCTTAAAAGTCAGTGGCGACAATGACAAGCCAAGCGTTATTTTATTGTGGGTTCTCAATCAATAAGAGATGATTTTGATTTAAAAACAACAAGATTAAATGCTATAGTGCCGCCAACTATATATTGTCAATTTGTATCGTATGTCCACTCCAAAATTGAGCCAGCAGTATCAATCGGGTTTCACCTTAATTGAACTCGTAGTGGTGATCATAGTCCTCGGCATTTTGGCCGTTGTTGCTTTGCCTAAATTTATCAATGTGCAGCAAGATGCTCAAATCTCGACAGTAAAAGCCACAGGTGGCAACTTTAAATCGGGAATAAATTTGGCACACTCAGTCTGGGCTGTAAAAGTCGGCTCAGGCCCTAAAGAAGATTTACCCGTATTTGGCACAGCGCAATCCGAACAAGTCGATTTCAACAGCTTTGGCTGGCCTGCACAGCATTATATTTACGGGAATGAAGCCTCACCCGCTTTGGACAATGTAGAAGATTGCATCTCAGTATGGGAAGTGCTATTCCAAAACGCCCAGCCCAGCGTCTCGCGCCTTAATGAGGATGTCGCAGAAACCGACTACAAAGCCAGCTATATCAACCCACATCAATGCACTTACTTTTATCGGGCCAATGACAAACTGTCAGTCTATTACGACTCTAGAACGGGCACAGTAACAACCGACCTAGATCCCAATAGTTGATACTTAGCGATTCCTTCTTAGATTAATTAAGATAGAATCGTCCATCAGAATGTATTAATTTTCAGAGTGAGCACTATGACGGACGCGAGCAACACCACCATTTTTGAACTTGCCGATCAATTTATTGCCTTAGCCAACCAACTAAGCCAGCAGGAAGGAGATGTAGGTAAAGTCGGCACTGCACTGCGTTTTGCGGCGGCACGTTTTAATGCCTTCGAAGCGGCAATTAAATCTGCGGATTTAGGCGCAGAAAAAGACAGTGCCCTAGAATGGTTTAGCGGTGAATACCGCGAAATGCTCAATGATAATCTGGAAGACCATATCGCCAACCCACCCGTGATGCAGGATACATCGGCTAGCGCAGTCAACGATGATTCAGTACAAATGTTTAAGAGTTAATGGGCTTTCCCCTATACCGCAACATACTAACCTAAACGCCATCGATGGTGGCGTTTAGGTGCATATCAAAGGGTATAAACGACCCTTAACGCCAACAATATCAATACTATCCCCGAAAGCTTATCGATAAGCCCCGCTTTTTCCCGCAATTTAGGCAATACACTCGAGTGGGACAAAACTAATGCTATTAAGGTATACCAGAGCCCATCGACCACTAGGGGCGTTAACACTATAAGTGCTTGTCCGGTAAAACTATCTGCCACCATCACAAACTGGCTAAACAAGGCTAAAAAGAACAGCATAATCTTAGGATTGAACAGCGAAATAGCAATGCCATCACGGGCGGCGGTCAGTGTATCCGTGGCCTTCCCTGCGGCAAGTTTTGCCTGCATTCCACCGTTTGAGCGCAGCGCTTGGATCCCCATCCACGCCAGATATAAAGCGCCAAGAATAGCGATACCATTGAATATCAAGGGTGCTTTTTTAAGGACAACCGCAAGGCCCAATAGGGTCACTAGGGCATAAATTCCAATCCCAATGGAATGGGCCCAAGCGCAGACTATGCCCTTGCCCCGCCCACCACCTAAGGTATGGCGCACTACCATAGCTAAACTCGGCCCGGGTGACATAGCCCCCAGGCAACAAATAGCCAATAACCCTAACCAAGTACTAAAACTCATCCATATGCCTTTAAGAAATAAAAGTGCCTTTAAGGAATAAAAAGGCCCTCCAAAGGGCCTTAAACTAGGTTGCTATTCTAACATCGCCCCATCGAAGCGTTAACTCTAATCGGCGCAGTCTGTCGTCAATAGCGCTATTGGGGATGATAAAAAATCCGGAGACCTTTATTTTCACGCTGTACCTGCCCAAGCTTACAAAGAGTGCGCGATAGGCGCAAAAGCACAATTGCAACTGAATGCGTCAAAGGACTGATGGGCTCTCATCTGCGAATAATCCGATAAATTCACGCAGATTTAAGCTGTTAGCGACTAAGATAGCGCTTAGGCTATGGCAATTCTATGGACATTTATGGGCACTATCACTCTTATCAGTCTGGTTATTCTCTGCTTATTACTGGGCGCAATTCTATTACTGCTCTGGCAGCGACAAAAAGGCAAAGCCATTCCCCTAGCCGTGGTGTTTGTGTTGGGATTTTTTGCCCTAGGGCTCGGCGCTATCATTGGATTTGTAAATAAAGGCGAGGATTATCAAGCCTATCAAAAACTAAAATGGCACAGCCTAGCGCCGGAGAAAATCGCCCCTCTGGTTGCCCAAGGCTATACAGTGTTTGTCGATATCACCTCTGATTGGTGCACTATTTGTCAAACCAATAAAGCCGAAGTGACCCACAGGGAACAAATTGTCAATGCCTTGATGGCCGACAACATTATCCTGATGCAAGGCAACTGGAGTGAGGCCAACAAAACGATTGAGAACTATATGCGCCATGAGGGTATCCCCGGCACACCCTACAATAAGGTTTATGGCCCGGCGGCCCCCAATGGCATAGTGCTTCCCTCCAAACTCACCATTGCCGACGTACTCAATGCCATAGCTGCGGCAAAAGCTGGCTAACTTGCAATAAAAAAGGCTGCAGGGCAGCCTTTTTTGCTTACTTCACTTCAAATTTATAAAAGCGTTATTTCTAGAAAGGTGGGTTAGAAATTGCCTCTATAAACGGTTCTCACTTAAAAACAATTCGCACTTAGAAACGGTTTGTACTTAGAAACGGTTTGTACTTAGAAACGATAGTTCACTCGGCCATAGTAGTAGCCGCCGTTATAATCGAATGGTCCACTCTCATAGTACACACCACCCAATTGACCATAGGCGTAATCATCACCCATTTTTAGCTGTTGTGCTTCTTGGTCGAATAGGTTGTTAGCCCCCAACGCCAACGTTAGCCCATCGAGTAGTTCATAACTGACTTCAAGATCAACCGTCACAGCGGCATCAGCGACCTCAGAACCCCAATCAGAGGTATCATCGGCATGGGTTGCATAGTATTCGCCATAGTAGTTTCCACGCAGTGACACAGCTAACTTATCCCAAGACTGGACCCAGGTTAAGGTTGCACGGTGGGCAGGAATACCATCCTCCAATCGACGCACTTTGCCTTCATCTGTGGTCTCAGGATCGTATTTATCAACGCTAGTATCGGTCCAGCCATAGGCAAGACTGAACTTAGCATTACCCGACAACATTTCCGCATCATAGGAGGCTACGATATCAATACCTTGAGTTGTGGTATCGAAGTCGTTGGTGTAATAACTCACCCCTTGGATTAACTCAGGAAACTCAACCCCCGCCGCTCGCAGTGCATCATAATCTTCTGCTTTTACATCGATTTTGCTCGACTGGGCAATACGGCCCTCAACGGCAATGTTGTAGTAATCGACGGTTAAGAAAAAGTCTTCATACTCGTATACTGCGCCTAACGCATAGCTGACAGACTCTTCGGGCTCTAACACTTCTCCGCCATAGAATGCCGCCAATGGGTCTGTGGGTGGAGCGATAAAGGTTTGGATCAATTCGCCCTCAATAATCGATGTCTGTGTATTGATGACATTTTCTTGTCCCACTGTTGGCGCTCTAAAGCCCGTACTGTGTGAGGCGCGCAGTGACAATGCATCCGTTGCAGCATACTGGGCTGTCAACTTGTAATTTAACGTGTCACCGAAGGTCGAAAAGTCTTCATAACGCAGTGCGACCCCCACTAACCAGTCATCGCTGAGATAGGCTTCTAAATCCGTATAAATACCAATATTGTGACGGGAATTTTTACCGGCAGACTCAGGGCCAAAACCTTTAAATCCATGCGCACCAATGTTGAAACCTTGATCGGCATAGGGTCCGGCAATCCATGAGGCTTCATCACCTTGGGTTATCTCAAAAGATTCATTACGCCATTCAAAACCAGAAGCAAAGCTAATGTCTTCGATTCCACCTAAAGTAATAAAACGCGAGAAGTCGAGGTTAACGGTAGTTTCAACTTGCTCATAGGCACCAGTGTCGAAATCGATTGGGGTGTTTAAGCCTAATGATGGATTTAACGAATTTTTAAGACCGAAGCTGGCTTTGTTGCCGCCTGTACCAGCACTGAAATCGTAATTCCACTCACCGATATCGCCCTTTACACCAGCGAAGAAGGACATATCTTCAATAGTTCCAGTGAACTGCGGTGTATAACCACCGGGGAAAATTTGGTTCATGGCAAAACAATTTGGATCGGCAACCATGGCCTTATATGCATCAGTATCTAAGACGTTACCATCCGCATCGGGAATACCATCACCGTTAGTGTCAATCTTAGGAATGGGAACCACCCCACAGCTGGATTGATCTCCATTGACGGCACCGACTAACAGGGTTTGGCCACCATCGTTGGAGTACACATTACTGCGGTCCTGTGGATAACGGTAATAGAATCCCCCCACCGCATCGCGGGATGACAGGTTGCCGAAGGCGTAGGCGTGCATATTGGCATTAATGTCTAAGCCTGAATTGATAAAGACCGAATAGTCATCATTAATTTCAGGATTGCCCCACACTTGAGCGGGATCATTAATGGCGCTATTACCTTGTTCGGCTAAGTTAGCCGCATCGGGACGCTGCACACTACGGCTAGTCGCATCGGCATTTTTATATTGAAAGCTTAAGTTAACAAAACCATTATCGGTCAGCGGTAAACCAACATCGCCTTCTACCGTTGTCGTCGCACCATCACCTTCGTAATACTCACCCTGAGTCACTGTGATAGAGCCACCCTCGGAATTATCTTTTAAAACAAAGTTCATAACCCCGGCAATCGCATCCGAGCCGTACTGCGCAGCAGCACCATCTCGTAGCACTTCAACTTGTTTCAATGCTGAACCAGGAATAACAGAAATATCAGGGCCTTGGGCGCCATCGTTAATCCCACCACCCTGGAAGGCAATCACAGCAGCACGGTGGCGACGCTTGCCATTGACTAACACTAAGGTGCTGTCGGATGGCAGACCACGTAGGTTAACGGGACGAACTAAGGTTGCGGCATCGCTGATAGGTTGAGCGCGCGAATTGAAAGAGGGAATAGAAGTGACCAACATGTCTATCATATCGGTCGAGCCATTCTTCCTAAGATCGTCACTGCTAATGATATCAATAGGCACGGGGGAGTCACCGATCGAGCGTGGAGCCGCACGGGAACCTACAACCGCAATTTTCTCGACATTGTCATTTTTAACTGCGGTATCATCTTCTTCTGCCATTGCCTGCGGGCTTATCAAACTACCAGACAGTGCCAGGGTGATTGCCAGACTCACTGCACTCAGTCCAAACTTTTGCTTTTTTGAGGTCATCATTCTTCATCCCAACTGCTTATTATTTTTAGAATAACTGACCTGCTCGCCCCAATTTTGATCCCTAAAATCGGTAACTGCGGTCAATATACGTTATTTACATAACGGAAACATTCTTATAACAAAAGAAAAACATTCTCCAGCGAAAAATACAACCTTTGGGTAGTTGAAAATTTATTTTGTTTGATATCAATAACCTAAAGTCTAATATTTTTTACAGTCAGCAACCCCGTAAATGTTTTTAGCTCAGGATTACAAAGCAACTCACCGCATCCAGGATAAGCGCTATAAAACCAATCGATCGCGATATATCGCGAGTCGCATCAGCAGCGTATACTCATGCAGTAATCCACAACTTTGGTCCACCCCATGACGCCAGCATACGAACCCAAGCAAGCACTGGATAAACATTTTCTGCCGGAGAACCAATTACTGCTCAATGCCGTAGGTGAAGGTATTTATGGTTTTGATTTAAATGGAAATGCTGTCTTTATCAATCCGGCAGCCGAGCGCATGACAGGCTGGAAGAATGAGGAGCTACTGGGTAAAAACATCCACAACTGCCACCACCATAGCCATGCCGATGGCAGCCATTATCCCCAAGAGGATTGTCCGATTTACAACACCTTGAAGGATGGTATTACCCGTGAAATTACCCATGATGTGTTTTGGCGTAAGGATGGCAGCAGTTTTCCCGTACATTACAGTTCAACCCCGGTTTACCGTGATAATAAGCTCATTGGCGTAGTCGCGATATTTCGTGACATTAGCATTCAAAAACAAACCGAGCAGTCACTACGTCAAGCTCTAGCCCAAGTACAGGCACTCTCGGAACGACTCGCCTCTGAAAATCATTATCTACAAGCAGAGTTGGCAGACAAAACGGGTGATGTGGATATTTCAGGCAATAGCGCCGTCATTCGCCATATGATCCAACAATTGCATATGGTCGCGAATACCGACAGTACAGTGTTGATTTGCGGCGAAAATGGCACAGGAAAAGAGTTAGTAGCCCGCAACTTACACCAACTCAGTCGCCGTAAAGATAAACCGATGATCAGTGTTAACTGCGCCGCATTTTCGGCCTCCTTACTGGAAAGCGAGCTATTTGGCCACGAGAAAGGGGCATTTACCGGCGCCACGAGTCGCCGCAAAGGTCGCTTCGAGCTGGCCCACCAAGGCACCTTGTTCCTCGATGAAGTGGCCGAATTAAGCCTAGAAGCCCAATCTAAATTACTCCGAGTCATCCAAGAACAATCCTTCGAACGCCTTGGAGGCAGCGAAACCATCCAAGTGGATATTCGCTTAGTCGCCGCTAGCCACCATGATCTGCTCAAGCGGGTCGAACAGGGATTATTTCGGATGGATCTCTACTACCGCTTGAATGTATTCCCAATTCAAGTACCGCCGCTACGCTCTAGGCTCGATGATATCCCCGAACTCGTCGGCCATATACTGCATAACCTCAATCGAAAACTCGGTAAAAAAATTCTCGGCGTCAGCCAAAAGGGATTACAACAATTGATGGCCTATACTTGGCCAGGTAATGTGCGCGAACTGCAGAATATTCTCGAACGCGAGGCCATTCTCTCCCAAGGGGAGATACTGCATATTCATACTATGCCCACGGGCAACGTCACAGCAAGCCATTCACATCTTCAGCCACAGACTCTAGCGGAAGCAGAAGCGCTCCATATAGAACAAACGCTTAAGCGATTAAACTGGCGAATATCTGGCCCAGCGGGCGCCGCAAATGTACTAGGTGTGCCGCCGAGTACCTTAAGATCTCGAATGAAAAAACTGGGGATCCAGCGCCTATCGAATAGCAATTAGCTCACATCTATTCACACATCCACGATATATCGCCATTTAGCGATATATCGTGACAATTCAAAAGAATAAATATCATTTTATCGCTAAATATCAATAAATTAAGTTAATTTCATTCTTGGCCTGCCACTTGCTATAGGGGTTAAATCTTATTTAAGTCGTTAGGACCTCGATATGCCAAAGAGTGAAATAACCCCGAATGCGAACGCCACCCCTCCCTCAGCCAAGCACTATATTCCGATAAGGGACATATCAGCTCCACCCAACACAGCAGTGAATCACTCAAGTCGCATTCATTTCCGTGAGCAAAAAGGCTACTTTCAACGTCTTAGAACTATGATGAACAGCCTATTAATAGTGCTGTTTTTTGCATTGCCATTTATCTCCATCGATGGCCGCCAAGCGATACTCTTAGATGTGGACAAACAGCAATTCTTCTTTTTTGGGATCACACTCTGGCCACAGGACTTTACCCTGCTAGCGTGGATTTTTATTGCTGCCGCCTTCGGCCTGTTCTTTATCACAGTCTTCTGGGGCCGAGTCTGGTGCGGATATCTTTGCCCGCAAACCGCATGGACCTTTATCTTTGTGTGGATAGAGGCCCGTATCGAAGGCAACAGCAATAAGAGAAAACAACTCGACAAAGCGCCTTGGTCTGGCAGTAAAATCGGCAAACGCAGTGCAAAGCACTTACTCTGGGGGCTCGCCGCCCTGCTCACGGGCTGTGGTTTTATTAGTTATTTTATTCCTGCCCGCGAACTCTATCTGGATATATTCACCGGCAATGCCAGTTTCTGGGTCACGGCTTGGGTGTGGTTTTTCGCCCTTTGCACTTACCTCAATGCGGGTTGGATGCGTGAGCAAATGTGCTTACACTGCTGCCCATATTCACGTTTCCAAGCCGTCATGTTCGATGCCAATACTAAAACCGTCACCTATGATGCACAGCGCGGTGAGACCCGTGGCCCCCGAAAACGTAAACAAGAAATCCATCCCAATGAGCATGGGCTAGGTGATTGTGTTGACTGCAATTTATGTGTGGAGGTTTGCCCAACAGGCATAGATATTCGCAATGGCTTGCAATACGAGTGCATCAACTGCGGTGCCTGTGTCGATGCCTGCAATGAAACTATGTTGAAATTCGATTACCCACAAAATCTGATTGGTTATATCAGTGAAAACGAGCTTAAGGGGGGTTCCCATTCCTATTGGCGTTCACCGCGTTTTATCGGTTATGGTGCAGCCGTTATCATAATGCTGGTTGTTATAGGCTTAGACTTAACAAGCCGCAGTGAAATTCAACTTAACGTTATTCGTGATCGCCAGAGTCTCTACCGCGAAACGGTGGATAATAAAGTCGAAAATACCTACCAACTGAAAATTCGTAATAAAACGCAGCAAACCAAGCAGTATCAAGTCGCAGTGCTGAGTGAAATGCCCTTTAGCCTGATTGCCGAACCTATTATTACCTTGGCCGCAGGCGAGCAGTCTGAATATCCAGTAACAGTATTGGCGGATAAGGCGGCGATTCCCTCTGGGCGGAAAATAATCCAATTCTCAGTGACGGATATTCAAGAACCAAAGCAACAGGTTAGCCAAGAAACCGGATTCTTTAGCCCCTAGCACTAACTCCAAACAATCCAGATTAACCTAAATCGGCGCTTGGGGAATAAACCTAAGCGCCGTAAACCTAAGATCCATAAACCTAAGCGCTGTAAACCTAAGCGCCGTAAACTCAAGCACAGATTTAACTCAGCATTAACTTCGTATCTGCACCGTTCCTATAAAAAATCCCCGTAAAACCGCGACTAACCCCACTTAACAACACGTCAAAAAGCTCAAACTTAAGCTATAGTTAAGCCCTAAGCTTTAGAGTAAAAAGGCTATTTGTTACAAAAAGATACCATTATTGGCATAGTGAATTTTTTCACGATAAACGTTGACCTCTAGTCCCAACAGCCTCTAATCTAAACATCTGTTTAATTCCAAAATAATAACAATTAATAAACATCATTTTGAGGTAGTTCAGCATGGCATACGATCAAGACTCCCAACTCAAACTCAACTACTCATCACTCGTCGATCTGATCGAGAAAACCAGTCTGCGTTATGGCGATAAACCCGCCTATGCCTGCCTTGGTAAATCCAGCAGCTTTAATGAGATAGAACGCGATTCGCGTTACTTTGCCGCCTATTTACAGAATAAAACCAACCTAAAACCCGGCGATCGTATTGCCATTCAATTGCCCAATATCACCCAATTTGTCATCGCGGCCTACGGCGCACTCAGGGCGGGCCTTATCCTAGTTAACACTAACCCACTCTATACAGAACGTGAGCTTATCCATCAGTTCAATGATTCAGGAGCTAAAGCCTTAGTCGTGTTATCCGATCTATTGCCCACCCTAGCTAAGGTCATCGACAGCACAACAATAGAGTTCGTTATCTCAACCCACCCGCTGGATTTGATCGACCCACATGTACAACCTAAAACGGGCCTTAAGAATGTGGAGTTTTGCCAAATCTTAAAACAAGGGGCCGAACTGCCCTTCACCCGTTTAGCCCCTAAGCTCGATGATCTCTCAGCCCTGCAATATACAGGGGGCACAACCGGGTTATCCAAGGGCGCCATGTTGACCCACGGTAATATGCTTGCCAATGCCGCCCAGGTAAAATCCCGCATTGGCAGTGTGATCACCGAAGGCGAGGATATCTTTGTTGCTCCGCTGCCGATTTACCATATTTACGCTTTTATGGTGAATTTAGTGCTGTATTTCGAGTGTGGCGGTTGCTCGGTGTTAATTCCAAATCCGCGAGACATTGGCGGCTTAGTGAAAACCCTGGCCAAATATCCCTTCACTGGGTTTGCTGGCCTCAATACCCTGTTTGTCGCCCTATGCCACCAACCCGAATTTAAGGCATTGGACTTTAGCCACTTAAAAATCACTATCTCGGGCGGCACCGCACTCACGGCCGCGGCGGCCAATGTTTGGCAACAAACCACGGGCAATATGATCAGCGAAGGTTATGGATTATCTGAAACTTCACCGGTCATTTCACTCAATGCCCCCGGTTACCAGAAGCTTGGCACTATTGGTAAACCTGTGATTGGCACTGAGGTTAAACTCTTAGATGAAAACGACGTTGAAGTGCCCTTAGGTACGGCAGGGGAACTCGCCGCCCGCGGCCCTCAAGTGATGCTGGGATACTGGAATAATCCGCAGGAAACCGCCAATGTCATGACCGCCGACGGTTTCTTTAAAACCGGGGATATTGCCATTGCAACCGCTGAAGGTTTCCATCAAATTGTTGATCGTAAAAAGGATATGATTATCGTCTCAGGCTTTAACGTCTATCCCAACGAAGTGGAAAACGTCCTCGCTAGCCACCCAAATGTGATCGAATGTGCCGTGGTGGGAGTCAAAGATGAACACTCGGGCGAAGCGGTCAAAGCCTTTATCGTACTCAAGGAAAATAACCAAGATCAGCAACAGGCTAAGGAGGCCATTTTAGCCTATTGCCGCGAGCAACTAACGGGTTACAAGATACCTAAAATGATCGAGTTTATGGCGCAATTACCTAAGAGCACCGTCGGTAAAATTCTACGCCGCGAACTTAAAAACTAATGGCACTCCTACCCAGTAAGCGGCTCATTTGAGTTAACTCAGAATCCTAGCTTACTGGGTTTCATTTACGCTCAATCATTCAAAACGTTGCCTGTGGCCTCTTCGGTCAGTAGCTGTAAATTGGCAAACTCACGGTATAACGCATTGGTTTGCATCAACTCTTGGTGGCGACCGCAGGCAACAATCTCACCCTTGTCGAAGACAAAAATCCTATCGGCATTGATTACCGTCGATAGGCGATGGGCAATAATCAAGGTGGTTTTACCCGCCATCAAAACATCCAGCGCTTGCTTCACTTTTTGCTCGCTCAGGGCATCTAAGGCGCTGGTCGCCTCATCGAGTAATAATATGGGTCTGTCGGCTAAAATCGCCCGCGCTATGGCAATCCGCTGTTTTTGTCCACCAGAAAGTCGCACGCCACGCTCGCCTAAATAGGTTTGATAACCCTCAGTAAATTCGCTAATAAACTCATGGGCACGGGCCGCAATACAGGCATCAATCACCTCCTGCTCGGTCGCATCGACTCGGCCATAACGCACGTTTTCAAGTACGCTGGTCGCAAAGATCACTGAATCCTGCGGCACTAAGGCAAATTGCGCCCGTAGGTCCTGCGGAGTTAAGTTCGCAATATCTATGCCTTCCAGTCGAATACTGCCAGCACTAGGCACATAAAAGCGCTGCAACAGCTGGAACAAAGTGCTCTTACCCGCGCCACTTGGACCGACTAAGGCAACCCGCTCCCCCGCAGCAATGGCCATATTGAGCTGTTTTAGCACTAAGGCATCCTGCTCTGGATAGGCAAAATTGAGTCCTTCAATGACTAACTCACCACTCACCTTGGCGGGTAAAGTCACAGGATGTGCCGCAAGGGGAATATCCACTGGGGTTTCCGCCAATTCGATTAAACGTTCCGCGGCGCCCGAAGCCCGCTGGATCTCGCCTATCACTTCACTAATGGTCGCTACAGCGCCCGCGACCATCACAGCGTAAAACATAAAGGCCGATAGCTCACCGCCCGTCATCTTACCCGCCATCACATCGTGGGCACCGACCCAAGTCACCATGGCAATCGCGGCGATACTTAAAAACATCACGGATGAAATCAGCAAAGCACGGTAACGAATGCGGCCACTTGCTGCGGACATCACATCTTCGACGCGGGAATGGAATAAACTGCGGTCTTTATCTTCATGGCCATAGGCTTGTACCGTATGGATTTCATGGAGTGTTTCATCGACATAGGCACCGAGATCCGCAACCCTGTCTTGGCTTTCACGAGCTAAAACACGTACCTTGCGCCCGAAAAATCCCACAGGCCCCAGCACTAAGGGCACAGCCAAGAGCACTAATAGCGTCATCTTAACGCTGGTTATGCCCATCATCACTAGGCCACCTATGACTGTCACTCCCGAACGCAACGCCATGGAAAGGCTGGACCCCACCACGGTTTGTAATAGCGTTGAGTCAGCGGTAAAACGGGAGATCACCTCCCCTGTGCGTACTTTGGCATAGAAGGCGGGTAATAACTTAAGCATCTGATTATAAACAGCGAGGCGAATGTCTGCACTGACCCGCTCGCCCAGCCAAGTCATCAAATAGAAGCGGCAAAACACAGCGGTGCCGCTGACGGCGGTAATGACCAGCACTAGGAGGATAATTTCATTGAGCCGCTGCGCGTTATCCCGCACAAAGCCCTCATCGACCATCAAACGCACGCCTTGCCCCAGGGACAACCAAGCGAGTGAGCCAATCAATAGGAATAGCACTGCCGCGGCGACTTTCCATTTGTAGGGTTTAAGAAAGCCTGCAATCCAAGGTAGTACGGCTCTTTGCCGCGCCGAGGTAGCGAGTGTTGGTTTAAGGGAACTATCAGGCAAAGCGCTAGATAATGGGTTATCCGCCTGTGATGGCTGCATTTTGATGGGTTCGGGTGATTTTACTCTTGGCTCGGCCACTGTGACATCCTTTAGGGGTAATCGTAAAGCCGCTAACCATGCCGCTTTATGGTTAACATGCGACCTGCTGCGGTTAAATTCAAGGGCTCAGGCGGGTGTTACTGAAGAAGGATAAAATAAACCCGCAGCGAATGCGGGTTTATTTAGCTCGCTTAAGCGAGAAACTTAAGTGAAAAACTTAAGCGACTTGCACATTTTCTGGGGTTTTGGGTGTGCCATGGTGACCGTCACGCTGCCAATTTACATCGAGCAATTCGGCGCCAGTTAAGCTAAAGGCTTGACCAAAACCTTTAACATAAAGCCCCTTGTGTGGTGCCAGTTTGTAGAGGTTAAAATCGGTCAATGTCGCAAGGTTGTCCGACATTTCTCCAAAGCGCGCCGATAGCACATTCACACCCTTACTAAAGGCTGGCGTGCCGCGGGGAATCGCCTCGGCCACGGCATCAAAGGTCAACCGCTTACGAGCAAATACTGTTTTTGCGGCGGTTTCATCTTCGACTAACATCACAGAGACCTTAGATGAGAGCTTTAAGTTATGGCCATGGCGGGCAAGATCGCTCACCAAAATATAGAAACCATCATCGGCCAGTGCGAAGGGCGCATAACTCGCATTGGGTTGACCTTCGGCGTCTATGGTGGCCAGTTGCAGGGTTTCGCGCTGTTGCTTAAAGGCTTCAATTTCGGGTAGTAACTTGTCCCTTAGGCGCTGTTCCTGCTCGGTGATTTCAGGCTTCATTGGTTATATTCCTTAAAAACAATACGTTAATGTTTCAATTTAGAGAGCGGCTTATACCGCGGCAAAGGTGGTTGCAAGTGCCTTAAATTGGCGAACCTGTTCAGGGAACAACGCTCTTTGCTTATCACGGCCCAAATACACTTTGAACACCACCTCACCTTCGCTGCCGAAGAAGTTGATCGAATGGCTCTCGCTCCCCCTAAAAGGACGGCTGATCAAGGCGATACCCCGCATCCCCTCTAATTTGAGGTGGCCATGCAGACCATCTCCCTTGCTGTAGAGGTTGTAATAACCGTGGGCATATTTCCCCTTAGGAAAATCTCCTTTAAATTCAAATACACTGCCAGAAAGCATCACTATTGTGGTAAGCGTCCCCCACTCGGGTAAGGCTTGCAATAATGTATCTAGCTGAGTTAAAGGCACAAACACTACTTGCCCCGGCGGCAATGCGGCAACCACTTCCATCTCTGGGAGCCCTAGCTCGCTGGCAAGCTGCGCTGGCATTAAATCGGCTTGTAACTCAAACTTTTGCCTCAGCTCTGCCTGTTTTTCAAGCTGGGCTGGGGGTACATTGGGATTTTTCGGCGCACCAAGTTCGGGTTCTGCCCCAGTATCTTGTATCGTCTGCATTCGTTTTCTCCTGATGGCTTGGCCTAGAACATATAACGTGCCGATAATTTCATATTACGGCCCGGTTGATACAAGGTTTGCCAGGCCTGCTGATATTTCTCATCACCAATATTTTCAATGGCAAAATCGACTCTCACGCCGGACATCACGCCCATTGTGGGTTCCCAGGCAAGGTAGACATCCCAGAGGGTGTAATCATCGTACTCTGCCACGCTATGGCCATCGGGGGTGTTCGACTGCGTTGCCACATAGGTCACCCGTGTGCCCAGTTTCATATCGCCATCCATAATGCCTTGGGATAAATCGACATTAAATTTATTGGCAGGTATGCCTTCGATAGCATCGCCCGATTGACGGTCTTCACCATGGGTTTGTCCGTAGTTCATCGCTAGGCGAGTCTGGCCTATACGGTAACGCCCGCTCACCTCAAAGCCCGTTAACTGCGCATCTTCGACGTTATTCCACGAGGTTGTTTGCTCAAACCCTGGAATACCATGCCAAGGATTAGACACTTGCTGCACAATAAAATCGTCCACGTCGTTGCGGAAGATATTGAACGTTAACGCCAGCTCATCATCGCCAGCGAGATCACTGAAACGCAGATCCGCTTTGATTTCTTTATTCCGTGCGGTTTCAGACTTTAAATCTGGATTGGTCGCAAAGGTGTTACACAGACCTTGGGGTAAAAATCCGGGAATGGGTGGAATACAGTAATGGGTCCCACTTGAGAACATCTCTTCCACCGTTGGCGCTCTAAATGCT
Organism: Shewanella putrefaciens; assembly: GCF_016406305.1. Lineage (NCBI taxonomy): Bacteria > Pseudomonadati > Pseudomonadota > Gammaproteobacteria > Alteromonadales > Shewanellaceae > Shewanella > Shewanella putrefaciens. Next base: position 1,027,403 of record NZ_CP066369.1, on the reverse strand, counting down.
TGATCATAACGCGCGCTTAGGGTCAACCAAGCTTGGGTCTGCCAAATCAGTCCGAGTGAGGGGGATAACTCATTGTCATCGGAGGATAAGTTCAAATTATTACTGTCAGTCTTAAAGCTGTCGTAACGCAATGCTCCATCGAGGCTCAAGGTCTTAGTCAGCTCGATATCGGCCCGGGTAAAAGCGCCCCAAACCTGGGTCTCACCATCGATATTCCCCGGACGCTGACCCGCCTGCCCCTTATCGTCACGAACGGTTTCGATAGTATCGCGGTAGCCATCAACACCATAGGTCAGCTTAATATTCCCTACCTGCGAGCTGTTATTTAAGTTAACACCAACGGTGCGATATTCAGTGCTATCTAGTTGATTTTTAGTGACTCTGTCTTCATCGTAGTCGGTGCTGTTCCAGTACACTTGCACCTTAGTATCTAGGTACGGATTGTTGACAGGATGCAAACTGTAGTTAAGGGTCACGTTTTGATCGTCAGTCTTACGACGCACTAAGGGCACAGAGCTACTCACGGCAGCCGAGGGATTGCTGGGCACTAATTCATTGGACTTGTTCACCCTTGCCGACAATTCCAAGCGCGAAGCCTCATCGGCCTGCCAACCAAACTTGGCTAAACCACTGCTGCCTTGGGAAGCACTGTTATTTAGGGTTTCGTCATTGCCGGTTTTGATGTCGTTGGAGTCGTAATAGGAACCATTAAGCAGCCAATCGATAGTGGCTTGCTGACCGTAAATGGCGCCACTGGTTTTAGTACGATCGCCATTAGTTTCATAACCTTGCTTAAGATAACCGCCGAAACTTTCCTCTGGGGTTAAAAAATCCTGCGCCGACTTAGTATTCTGGGCGACGACGCCCCCAAGGGCACCGCTGCCCCACAAACTGCTAGCGGGACCACGCAGCACTTCGATGGACTTGAGTAATTCAGGGTCCATAAAATAGGAACCTCTGTGGCCTGAACTGGTATTTTGTCTCGCACCATCAATCGTTTGGAGGACTCTATCACCACTTAAACCACGGATCTCAACTCCCTGGGATGATGCCCTAGGTCCATTGGTGACATTGATATTAGCCTCATTCTTAAGGGCATCGGCCACGGATGTGGCTTGAGCAACGGTGAGCTGTTCTTCGCCGACGACGGCGACGCTACGACTGGTTTCCGAGGCTTTTTCGCTGATCCTAGTTGCGCTGACTAACACTTCGTCAAACTCGGTTGCCACGGTTTTATTATCCGCCTCCTGTTGAATAACAGGTTGAACACTTTCCGCTGCCGCTAACGTAAAACTTAACGCCGTAAAACTTAGCGCCGTACCACTCAGTGCCATCGCGATCACTAACGGCTTTTTTCTCATCTCTTCATCCTCAAGTGATAATTTGTAAGCTCAAACCAATTCAATTGCGCACCACTTTGCCTAGGTATCAAGCTCTCAAAGTAATGCTACTGAATGACTTTGCTGTTTTTTTAAGCGCCCATTCGAGCAATTGAAGGCACTCTACCTGAGACAATTAAATAGATCAAATAGAAATCATTATCATTTGCGATCTTATTTATATTGCAGTATCTTAATTAGCAAAATGGCTTTAAGCGTCGATAGGCCGATTTTCAGGAGAAGAGATTGCAGTGACACCGAAACGATATCTGGCCTTTGGCGTATTAACGATTGCCATCCAAACTGGGGTTATCGCCTCGCAGCCTGCTACAACGCTGCTAATGTCTGACTCGCCTATGACGTTACAGAGGGTGATGTTACAGAAGGTGACGTCACAGAGGGCTGCGTTACAGGACACAGGCATCAATCGCGTTAGCGTTAATTTTGCCACCGCAGTCAAACAGGCCACACCTCAAGCCAGTGTGGCTCCCATAGCGCAGACTAAGCCGCAAGTGACAGCTATCTTCCACGCCAAGGCAAAAGCGGTACTTAAACCAGAGGCCAAACCCACACCTAAACCTGAAGTGAAAACTGCACTTAAATCTGAGTCTAAACCTGCACCTAAGCCAAAAACTAAGCCAGAAACTAAGCCAGAACATAAGCCCGAACATATGCCTGAGCCTGTCGATAACGCAGCGAACAGCGGGATAAAACCGCCTAAAGAATTAAGCGCAGCGGCAACGGTTCAACTAGCTGATATCGCTGAGGTTAACAGCCGTTCTGCAGATAAAGAGTTAACGCCAAGCCCTGTGGCAACAGAGACGTTAATAACTGAGATAACAGAGGCGCTAATAACTGAGACAACAGAGACGCTAATAACTGAGATAACAGAGGAGCCCCCCATTAGCCAAGCCGCAGTCAGCAGTGCCCAAACCCAGAGTCTAAAAACTCCCATAGTCGAGTTGGCTAAGCCAGTGTTTACTTCACCACCTCCCCAACCCACTTACCCACGGATAGCACGCAAAAAGGGATTAGAAGGCACGGCGACGATTGAGGTGATGTTCAATGAACTCGGTGAGCAACTGGCACTCAAGTTAGTGAAAAGCTCAGGTTTTAGCCTGCTCGATCAAGCGGCGCTCGATGCGGTAGAAACCTGGCAATTTGAAGCGCCAGCCCCAAGGCTAGCAAGCCACTACAAAGTCAGAGTCCCGATTCGTTTTGCACTCAACTAGCCTGACTTAGCAATACTTTTTTGCCCTTAAAACGAGTAATCAAACTGAAATAACCCATGATTGGAGAGGCTTAATGCCCATGACAGATTTTTCTTCTTTACATTCACAACTTGGCGTACTGACTTGGCCGCTATTGTTATGTGCATTTCTGGCACTCATGATCTGCCTCGAGCGAAGTGCACTTTTCTTGCACCAAAGCGCACTTGTTATCCTGCCGAAAAAACAGGCTTGGGTAAAAAATCTACGCAGTTCAACCTCACTGCCCAACACCGACAGCGTTAACGCTTTGATAGCGCAAACCAGTGCCCAGCAGGATCTGCTCGCCCGCGGCGCCACCCTGTTATTGAAACAAGTCCACCAGCCCAAAATATTGCGGGAAGAATTACTGAGCCTATGGCTCAACAAACAGCAGCGGGATTTACAAGCTGGTTTAAAGCTGTTGCAGGTGATAGGCATTATTAGCCCATTACTGGGCCTGCTCGGCACAGTATTAGGACTGATAGATATGTTTGCCGAGCTTGGACAATCCGAGGGCCCTGTAACCCCTGCACAACTGAGCGCCGGGCTAGGACTTGCCATGAATACCACTGCGGCTGGACTGATTATTGCCGTTCCCGCAATTACCGCCGCCCATCTATTTGGGATCTGGGCCCAAGGTCAATGCCAACGCGCCGCCCATGTACTCAATCAGCTCAATCTTTGGTTAGCGGGTGTAGAAGAAGTGTCACTCGATTCCAATCATTATCAGGCCTTCGCTCGCATTGACAAGGCAAAGGCTGAGGGCCCCACAGCGCTTAAGACCAATATAGGGTCACAGGCATGATAAGCACCGATAAATCCTCCTTTTCTCGGGCGGGCATAACTCCGGCAGAATCGTTACCGAGTATCGATTTAACCGCATTAATCGACATTATTTTTATCGTATTAGTGTTTCTACTCCTAACGGCAAACAGCCAATTACTGAGTCTGCCCGTTGATGTGCCCCAGAGTTCGAGTGCCGCTATCACGGCCCTAGAGAACAAGCCTTCTATTGCCATCAATATCATGGCGACCTCGCCCCATTGGGCGATTGATGGTGAACCCTTTAGTGACTTAGCCAGCTTTGGCGCCGCATTTGAGCAGCGTTTCAAATCCATGCCAGAGGCCAGCATCATCATTGCCGCAGATAAAGCCGCGCCCGTGGAGCCCTTGATGCAATTGCTTGCCCTATTACAGACACAGGCCATAGGCCAGACTCAAATTTTAATGGAGCATTAGGAGTTTAACTATGTTGTTTCAAGCGATCCGCTTCCCCTTAAACAGAACCTTAAGAGCCCTTAGGGATATGTCTACAAATAATATTAATCCATTGAAAAAATGGAAATTAACCATAGCTATTATCGCAGTATGTGTATCGGCTAATACCTTTAGTGCAGAATCTAATACCTTTAGTGCAGAATCTAATACCAGGCTCGTTAGCGCAGGCGCTGGGGTGACTGAGCTAGTGCTGGCCCTCGATGCTGGTAGCCAACTCGTCGCCATAGACTCCACCAGCCTTGTCCCCGAAAACTTGGGCCATATTGCCAAGCTTGGTTACCATAGAATGCTCTCCGCCGAGGGGATTATCGCCCTCTCGCCAACGCTGGTGATTGGCTCGGATGTGATGGGGCCAGAAACCACCCTCAAGGTGCTGCAGCAGGCACAAATCCCAGTAGTGCAATTACCCGCGACCAAGGATGAAGCCCAACTCCTAAGCAATATCGATACCTTAGGCGACCTACTCCAGCGCCAGCAAAACGCCACTAAACTAAAGCAAGATCTTCAGGGGCAGTTGCAGAATTTAGCGCTGAAAAAACAACAAATCAGTGGTTCCAACCATCAACCCAAAATCCTCTTTATGCTCCTGCAAGAGGGCCGAGGTGCGCGGGTCGGGGGCAAAGGCACCGCCGCTGACGCCATTATTGCGCTTTCAGGGGCAAGCAATATCGCCGACTTTGATGGCTATAAAACCCTATCCCAGGAAGGCATTTTGTCTTTACAACCCGATCTGATTTTACTGTCAAAGCGCAGCGATAAACCGGACGAGCAAAGCAGCCAACAAATAGCCCAAGAATTGCTGAAGGAAATGCCGCTACTCGCCCATACCCCTGCGGGTAAAAATGGTCATATTCAAACCCTGACACCGCAAGCCTTACTCGGTGGTTTAGGGCTCAGCGCCATTAACGCCGCCGACACCCTTGCCAACAACCTACTCAGTCAAGGCCAGTAATTTATGCTGGCAATAACAGTACAAAACCATTCGCCCCATGGGAAAGGATAACTAAGATGTTGCTCAATCGCTGGCTCTGGCCCAGTCTACTTGCACTGCTCGGCTTAAGTTGCCTTCTCTCGGTCAGTACTGGCCCCGTAAGCATTAGCCTAATCGACGCCTTAAGTGCGGTGTTTAACTGGGCCACCCAACAAAATGTTGGCAATATTGCCCCCCATGAACAGCTAGTGATCAACAATGTCCGCTTACCTAGAACACTCTTGGCAATGGCGGTCGGAGCCACACTCGCCCAGTGTGGCGCGGTAATGCAGGGGCTTTTTCGCAATCCCTTGGCCGATCCCGGCATTATAGGCGTGTCATCCGGCGCGGCACTGGGCGCCGCCCTTTGTATTGTGTTGCTGCCCAATGCCAGCCCATTAATGATCCCCATGAGCGCCTTTGCCTTAGGGTTAATCACGACTCTGGTCGTCTATCGCCTCGCCAGCAGTCCAACGGGTACCTCGGTCGTATTGCTATTATTGTCAGGGGTCGCCATAGCGGCACTGGCGGGTGCGGGCATAGGGGTTTTAACCTATCTTGCCAGTGATATAGCGCTGCGTGATTTAACCCTTTGGCAGATGGGGACAATTGCAGGGGCACAATGGATCTATGTCTGCCTATCTTTAGTCACCTTAGCCCTGATCAGTTGGCGCTTTCGCCAAGATGCCACTGCGCTCAATGCCTTACTCCTTGGCGAGGCCGAGGCCAGACACCTAGGGATAGATGTGGACAGGCTTAAACTAAGGCTGATTTTACTCTGCGCCTTAGGCGTGGGGGTGAGTGTGGCCGCTACCGGGATTATCGGCTTTATTGGCTTAGTTGTACCGCATTTAGTGCGCATGATGTTAGGGCCCGATCATAAACGACTCTTACCTACCAGTGCACTTTTAGGCGCAGCCCTCTTAGCGCTGGCCGATATCGGCGCCCGCGCCTTCTTGCCCCCAGCGGAGTTACCCGTCGGACTTGTAACCGCACTCCTTGGTGCACCTTTCTTTATTTATTTACTGCTACAACAACGTAGCAAGTTAGTCTGAGTCTCTATTTATGATAACCACCCATTCAAGTCGAGCACATTCAGCCATCAATCCAGCGCCCGACCTTAAGCTCAGTGTCTGCGGTCTTAATATTTCTATTGGGCAAAAAAGCGTGCTTAGGGATATTAATGTTCAATTTCAATCTGGGGCTGTCACGGCCTTGCTTGGCCCCAATGGTGCGGGAAAATCCACTCTACTTAAGGCATTGTGCCAAGAGATAAAAGCGCCCTCTTCGAGTATAAAACTGGGTGATATTCCCTTAGGTGATTGGCCAAGGGCGGTGCTGGCAAAATCCTTGGCAGTACTGCCGCAGCACGCCAGCCTTACCTTCCCTTTTACTGTGTCAGAAGTGGTGTCCATGGGTTTGTATCCCTTAACCCTCAATCACCAAGAGGGTGAAACTCTCGTTGCCGAGCAACTCGCAAAAGTGGGCTTAACTCATCTTGCTAAGCGCAGTTACCCAACCCTATCCGGCGGTGAAAAACAAAGGGTGCAGCTAGCGAGGGTATTAACTCAACTTAGCCAATCGCCCTTTCCCCCCATACTGTTACTGGATGAGCCAACCTCGGCATTAGATCTTGCCCAGCAGCACAGAGTGCTGGAATTGGCCCAGCGGTTAGCCAATGAACAGGCTTATACTGTGGTCTTAGTGCTGCACGACCTTAATCAAGCCGCCCGTTATAGCGATCAAATTCTGGTGTTAAAACAAGGGCAAATAGTGAGTGAAGGCAAGCCTAGTGAGGCATTATCGGTTAAGACCATACGCCAAGTTTGGGATTACGAACCTGTGTATGTTCCCGCTCCCAAGGGGGGACATCCGCTAATTTTTTAGTGAAATGAAGATATTGGCCCTGAGTTTTATCTCAGAATACGGCTATAATCGGCGCGAGTAGACTTTTAGCCCTTAGCGCCCAAGTAGAAAGTAGATGAAACCCAATATCTCAACCGAAACTCAGCAAGAGGCCTTAGCCGCAGCCAAGGCCACCCAAAAACCGGGGCAAACTAAAGAACAAACTAAACTCATCGCCCAAGGGATTGAAAAAGGCATAGCCGAATACAAGAAACTTCAAAAAGCCAAAGCCCGCGAACGGGATAAGTTCCGTAAACAACAGTTAAAAGCAAAATCGCGCACTGCAGTTGAAGACGAAGATGGGAATACTTTTACCGAACATCTTGCTCCCCAAGGCCAGTTTACCCGCGCTACTTGGGTTGCCATCGCACTCTTACTCTTAAGTTGGATTGGATTTGCAGCATATTACTGGATGGCAAACCCCGCCACGGGCGGCTAGCCAAGCCTCAATAGCTGTTCCTAATTACGCTACGTCGCAGGCACGCCATTAACTCTTCCCTAACGGTTAGTTATTGGCGGTTATTCCAATAAGATCAGCAATCTCTGCCATATGGGTGTCAACCCAAGCACTGCTGATCGGCCCCCAAGTCACCACTCGGTAGTAGCCCGCATTATTACGATTCCCCTCCTGCACAAATTCGACACTGATACCTATATCCTCAAACGCCGCAATGGCATCCTGTAATGTACGCCGCGGCATACCCGTTAACTTATTGAGTGATAATAGATTATGGCGGTCATCATCCATTAAATGCGCTAAATAGAGCTTACGCAAAAACGCCTTATGTTGCTTTGAAACCTGCGGTGAAACTGGCTGAGAAAGTGGCATAGGATGACTCATTAAAAAACCAAGGGAACTAGCATTAAAACTACTTGATATTCAGTCAATAAGGCAATAGCCAGCATTAAATTGTTGCCCTTTTTTCCATAGTAGATACATACAATTCATACCTACAGCGAATCCATACAACTTAACAGTTTGCGACACTCACATTAGGCGCCGGGTGTTCACTTAACAAAGCTTCGCTCGTCCAATAAAACAGTCTATGACTCCGAGGGGAAATTTTAGCAAAAGCTTGTATTCTCCCCCCAATCGCTGTTATTCATAGGACAAGTCTCCCGGGTAGAAAGAGTACTAACATGAACCAGACCATCACCGCAGATCAAGTGCTTAGCTTTTGGTTTGAGGAAATCCCTGCCAAATATTGGTGGATAAAAGACGCCGACTTTGATGCACAGATCAAAGCGCGTTTCGAGGGCGTTCTGCAACAAGCCAAACGGGGCGAGCTCGCGCATTGGCGTATAACGCCACAGGGGCGATTAGCCGAGATTATCGTGCTAGATCAATTCTCACGTAATATTTACCGCGATACCCCCGCCGCCTTCGAAGCCGATGCCATCGCCTTAGTGCTCGCCCAAGAAGCCGTCGCCCAGCAGGCCGATTTAGCCCTTAAACCTAAGCAGGTTCCCTTTCTCTTTATGCCCTATATGCACAGTGAATCGGCTGCCATTCACCAAGTGGCGGTAAAACTTTTTAATCGTGAAGCGGCGCAGGCTAACCTCGAATTTGAACTTCGCCATAAGGCAATTATCGATAGATTTGGCCGTTACCCCCACAGGAATAGCATTTTAGGCAGAGAATCGACTGCCGCTGAACAGGCCTTTTTAACTGAACCAGGCTCATCCTTTTAATGCTGAATATTTGAATAAATTGAGTTGAGGCACGCCTATCACGCTACACTTATCCAAGTGAGCCAAGGAAAGGCGTAGCGAGTCTCAAATACAGCAGCTTCTGAGCCCCGTGGAGGTGTTAGTCATTTATGTTCCATAATAAAGTTATCTCCAATCGCTCAAATATTTCCCCTAATTATTACAAATTGCTAGGGTTACTCGCCCTATTCAATTATCACATTAGCCAAGCGACCGAACTTAAAATTGGAGTGAGTCTCTCCATTCCCCCCTATGTGATCCAAGAGACTAACAGTGGGCTCGAACTCGAGCTGCTCCATCAAGCATTTGCCGTCAAGGGGCATAACGTTTCAATTCAATATCTCCCTCTTGCCCGCACTTTCCATGAATTAAAGGAAGGAAAACTCGATGGCATTATCAATATTAAAGAGGGCATGATAGATAAGGTCTTTTACTCGGATGTCGCCATCACCTACCAAAACTGTGCCATCGCCCTTGAAAATAAAAACTTTAATATTAATAGCATAGATGATTTACATACCCTAAAAGTGGTCGCTTTCCAGCGTGCTTCATTTATGCTCGGGGAAGAATTTTCCCGCATGGCTAAGGCCAATAGCAGTTATCAAGAACAGGCACGGCAAATACAACAGGTATATATGTTGATGAAACATAGGGCCGATGTGGTTGTGATGGATAAAAATATTTTCAAATACTATTTAAAACAGGCCTACCTTCAAGGAAAACTGACCGAAAAGGAAATGAAGCAAGTTGCTGTATGCAATAAAATATTCCCGCCAACTGAATATCGTTTCGCCTTTTTAGATGCCCATATTCGGGATGATTTTAATCTGGGTCTCAAACAAATAACGGAGAATGGTACGTTAGCCGCGCTGCAGGCAAAGTATCAACGCCTACTGTCCCTAGACAATGAGGCGTCAAGCACGGTAGTGGATCGTGCCATCCTTAAAAATGACCCGCTCTAAGGGCTAGTAAATCATTTATTTAACAACCAGAACCGGGCATTTGGCCAATTTGACTATGTCTTGACTTACATGGGGCTTAAGAAAATCGGCTAACCCACTACAACCATGGCTAGCAATCACCACCATACCCACATCGGCGGATTCAGCCAAAATTTCCTCGCTCACATCACCATGGCGAATAACGGTTTTAATGCTTAGTCCTGCGGCTAAATCCCGTTGCATTTCCTGTTGTAATGTCTGCATTTTAGCCTCAACAAACGTCGCCAAAGCCTCTTCTAGTGAGGCTGGTGTCTCCACGGCAACTCCGTAAAAATGCGCACTTCGAGACGGGCTAGTCACATGTAACAATCGAATATTCACTTGATAAAAGTTAGCCATTTCAACAGCATATTTAAGTGCATGGGCAGCGGTTGCTGAAAAGTCCGTAGGGCATAACACTTCTTGAGTACGCATAATCATATCCATCCGGTGAGTTGTTAAGTTGGCCAATCCTAGGGATAGAACCTGTCTATTTTGCACAAAATAGCACTCTTTTATAGCAGTAAGCTAGGTTTCCCACTCGGACGCATCGATTAGTTATTCTTTAGTAATCAAAAACAAAGGGCGCTTTAGCGCCCTTATACTATCGATATCCACTACAAAAGATATCCGCTACAAACTCGTTTTATTTAACAACGAGCACTGGGCAGGCCGCACTGTTTGCTACCGCTTCGGCAACATTAGTGTGTAGAAAGTGGGAAAGCCCGGTACGGCCGTGGCTTGCAATCACCACCATACCAACATCTTTGCCCTTCGCCTCCTCCAAAATTTGCTCGACGGGATCGCCCCGACGGATCAAGGTGGTAATTGGCAGTTCAGTTTTCAGCCCCGCGAGTAACGCCTGCATCTTAGTCGCAGCAGCCTCTTCCATACTCTTAGCAAGTTCCTCTGGGGTGATAGATAAAATCATAAAATTCTCATCACCCATAGGTTGTTCGACCACGTGTAAAATTTTTAGCCCTACATGATATAGATTTGCCATTTCAATAGCATATCGCAGAGCATGGGCCGCAGTTTCAGAGAAATCTGTGGGCCAGAGTATTTGACCTGTACGCATAATCTTGACTCCTTCTATGGCGCTAATGGAATGCCGAGTTGTTTGCTGTTAAGGGATTCAGTTAAAGAGCCCTGTAAAGGGGCTCAATTAAAGGGATTCGCTAATCTTTTAACCAAGCGACCGCATCACCTTTATCCACAAAAAACTTCACCTCGGCGGGCGTAAACCAATTTGCCAATTTCGCCATGACTTCCTGCAGGGTTGTCTTACCGACTATGGCAATTTTCTCAAAATGACGAACGTGCTTCACTCCTAATTTTAGATCATCCCAAGCTGCCTGTAATTCCCAGCCATCGAGCTCAGTCACATCCACTAGGGCATAAATATCAGGGTCTTTCACACCTTCCAGTGCGGACTCTAGCACTGGCACCATCATCTCGTAATCTTGATGGGTTAACTTTCCGACGGCCTTAAAGGCAACAAAAAAATCATCATCACCATATCGTTCGATACCGATAGAAATTCCGTGTTTTAACAATGTCATAGATACTCCTTGTCTAACAAATTACTCCATAAGTGTAGAAGCTAAGCCCCTGAAAAGTTGTGATCTTGTTCATAAATGCACCAGATAGCTTGCACTGACTCACTAAGCCAGTTAGGATAAACCGACTAATCAGTCGGTTTATCCATTGAACCGATACACAGTTAAATTGTGCATATTATTTGCCGCTCACCCCGATATCTGGAGCAACCACAATGAATATGGCCAGCAACTCTGCTAATGTTTCGCCGCTCACAGCGTTACTCCAGCATCAACGCCTAAGTTACCTCACGAACCCCAATCCCGATTATGACACCCGCCATGGGCAATTAACTCGACTGAAAGCGGCGGTACTAAAATATCAAGTCCCTCTAGTGACGGCATTGAGCCAAGACTACGGCCATAGATCCCAAGATGACAGCCTGATCTCGGATATTATGCCTGTGATCAACAATATCAATTACAGTTTGAAAAACCTCAAAAAATGGCTCAAACCTAGTGCGCGCCATGCGGGAATTTTGCTCGCCCCAGCAAGGGTAACAGTGCACTATCAGCCACTGGGGGTTGTCGGTATTATTGTGCCGTGGAACTTCCCCGTTATGCTGTCAATTGGCCCGCTCGTCACCGCCATCGCAGCGGGCAACCGTGCCATGCTTAAATTGTCAGAATTTACCCCGGCAACCAATAAGGTGATAACGCAATTACTGGCCGAGGTGTTTGAAACATCCCATGTGGCTGTGGTCGAAGGTGAAGCCGATGTCGCCGCGCAATTTTCAGCCCTGCCCTTCGATCATTTACTCTTTACCGGCTCCACCACAGTCGGTCGCCATGTGATGCGCGCCGCGGCCAATAATCTCACCCCAGTGACACTCGAACTCGGTGGAAAATCCCCAGTCATTATCGCCCCCGATATGCCGCTTGAGATAGCAGTTGAGCGAATGATTTATGGCAAGTGTTTGAATGCAGGACAAATCTGTGTAGCCCCAGATTATGTTCTATGCCCTAAAGCCAAAGTGCATGAGTTTATCGCCGCCTACAAAGCTAAATTTAATGCCATGTACGGCGCAATTAACCACAACAAGGACTACGGCAGCATTATTAATGCACGTCAATTTGATCGCCTGATGACAGTGCTAGAGGATGCTAAGGCCAAGGGAGCCAGTATTATCTCGGCGACGGATGAAACCATAGACAGTACTAATCGCAAGCTCGCTACCCAGTTAATCATCCACACCAGCGAAGATATGCTATTGATGCAAGAAGAAATATTCGGCCCCTTATTGCCCATTATCGGTTATGACTCGCTAGATGAGGCGATTGAATATATCAACCAAAGGGCAAGACCCTTAGCACTCTATGTGATGAGTTTCGATGAGCCAAGCCAGCAAAAAATCCTCAAGCAGACCCACTCGGGTGGCGTTTGCATTAACGAAACCGTGTTCCATGTGGCGGCGGATGACGCGCCCTTTGGCGGCATAGGCCCATCGGGCATGGGGCACTACCACGGTAAGGAAGGTTTCTTAACCTTTAGCCACGCCAAAACTGTGCTCAGCCGTGGCCGCTTCAACACGGGTAAATTTGTGCATCCACCCTATGGCACTTTTATCCAACGTATGCTGATGAAACTGTTCCTGCGTTAATCCACCTAAATAACTGCTCCTAAGTATGCTACATCGCAGGGTATCGCACGCAGGCACGCCATGAACTCTTCCCTGAGGGCTCCACCGCGCCAAATGCATCCATACACAAAAGCCAGTTCGCCCTCCATGGCTCTCGTTCGCAGCATATCGCTATGCGATGCTCACCATGGCGCAGAGGGCCTGCTTAGCGACACCCTGCTCGACCTATAAAGTCACCCACAATTCGAAACGGCTATTTAAGAATAAAAACCAGCCGATAGTGAGAAAGCCAATGCCGGATAACCCATTAAAAGTAAAAATAAATAAACCCATAACGGATAAGCGACAGGCGATACTCGATACCGCCTTGGCGCTCTTTGTCAGCCAAGGGTTTCATGGTACATCGACCGCATCCATCGCTAAACTTGCGGGGGTGGCAACGGGAACCCTGTTTCATCACTTCCCCACCAAAGAAGCCCTAATGGAATACCTATTCCTAGCAATAAAACAAGAGTTTGCCGATGCCTTGCTGTTAAACACACCCACAAGCACGGATCTGAAACACAATGCCCATCAGCTATGGCAAAGTGCCATTGATTGGTCGCTGGAAAATCCAGTCAAACAGCTGTTTTTTCAACAATATTCTATGTCGCCCATGATTGCCGCTAAGGTGCGCGATCAGGCGATGAATAGCATCCTTGGCTTTATTAGCGAACTGATAAAACAGGGGCAATTGATGGGGTTAATTGCCTATTATCCTATTGAATTAATGTTAGAAAATTGCCATGGCCAATATCTAGCTGCAACACGTTTCTTTATCGATAACCCGCACCTAGGCGCCAACCCTGTGTACCGCGATGCCAGTTTTGAACTCTTCTGGAAAGCGATGGGAGCGGATTAAAACCAACTGAACTCTTGCACGCTAGCTCTGGCTTAATTCCAGTGCTTTTTCGGCTGGCTGCGCCATTTGGGTTGGGCTCCAGTAGCCTTGCTTAATGCCCTTATCAATCAGCTCAGCAACTGCTAATTCAATGGCTTGCAATACACAAAATTGTACAGGTTCATTTGTCGTGAAGCCCACTTCGGCCTCGGCGAGTCGGTTTAAACTGGTGAAACGGAATAATCCTGCGCGCATTTCCTGGGATAGGACCCGCTTACTGGTTGAAACTGACATCATCACTTTCCCCGTGTGCACATCCACGGCCCGCAGGTAAATAGTCACCAGATCCTCGCGGTACATTTCCGATGCGCTAATACCGTAGTATTCAACGCCGGCGCCGCCCGTACTCGTGTTAGTCTCATAACTGATAATCCCGCCTTCAAGCAATAATCTTGCGGTAGATAACACGGGCACTTCATCTACCTTAGTCCCGTTCTGCTTGTTACTTATCTTGCGCTCTGTGAGTAGATTCTGTAACCCTTCACGCTCGACCGGGGTAAACCATTTTGAATCGAGCAACGTCTGGATCAACATAGATGTCGCCCCCTGAGTCACTGCGGTGGAGAATGAGCTCACATTCGCCTGTGGCTTATATTGACCAGTTTGATCGCGAAAGGAATACACGGCCACAGGAATAGGGAACTTAGGGCCAGGCTGGGTTTGCAGCCCACGCATAACCTCGCTCACCGGATTGACCTCGGCGGTGGTGATATTGAGATCGGGCTTGGGGATCAAGCTACAGGCCGACATGCTTAACAGCAGCGAGGCAATCAACACTAAGCGCGCCATTAGTTTCCCCCCCCAAATGTCGGCATTTCTATCACTGTGACTTCCCCAGTTTCGATGTTGGTGATCGTCAGCATCACACCATTACCCGTCGAGGCGACTTCGATGCGAAAATCACCGGTGTCATAAACCCCATCGGTAATTTCACCATCGGCAACCCCTCGGGTAATCGAGTTGATAATGTTACGCTCTAGGGATTCTTTAAAACGAGTGACAAAGTCCTTCTCGGTCGAGCTGGCTTGATTATCATTCTGTGCTTGGGCTTTATTCAGTAGGAAGGCGCCATTCAATGGATTACCGCCAAAGCTGGGATTCACTGGGGTGTAAATCAACTCAGTGGCTTGGCCACTGCCTACCACACAGAGTGCGGCAAGGGTAAGTAACGTCCTGTAAGTCATTATTATTATCCTAAAAGTCGTCCGATGTTCCTGAAAAATCACCTGTTATTGCATTGGCTCGCACTTGAGCTAAATAATCAATCGTCAGCAGAATCGCCTGCTCCGCACTCTCTTTTATCGGGTTTGCACGGCGGCCAAAATGAGTGCTGTAGATCCGAGTCCCGTTCACTTCCAAGGTTAAAACCGTCCCCGCCTGTGGAAACACAGTCTCATACAAGGTCACGTTAAAGCCCTGGGTAAAAGGTAAATCACGCCAGTAACTCGAGTAATAAAAACCAAAGTCTTTACCGAATCGAGTCAAGGTTCGATCTATCACTAAACCACTAATTTCAATGTCGTTATCGGCAAAAGAGCTAGGAGAGGCCAACAGCAGGAATGGGCATAAAATGCAGATCAGTAAACACTGTTTTAAGGATTTCACTTGCCCCTCCCTTTAACCCCTGGGTCATCCTGATTTGAAAATGAAGGCTAGGAGAAACGGCTCAATCCCTACACACATTTTCGATAACGCAGGTTAACAGGGTTAAAGATCCTTAGTCATTATGCCTAGGGGAAAATTAGCCCGAAGAGCTAAGATAAAAAGGCCAAAATAGCCCATTTGGGTAATACGCTAGGGGACGTTCGCTAGGTTGTTATGCCTTAACGAATGGATAAATAGACACTCGGATATTGCGACTAGATTATTGCGGTAGCCATAACTGCACTGAAAGCCCGCCACCACTACGATTATGCATGCTAATACTGCCATCGTGTGCCTCGATAATCTCCCGGCAAAGGGGTAAGCCTAATCCAGTACCCGATTGTTTTGTCGAGTAAAATGGCAATAGTGCCTGCTCTAACACTTCACCGGACATGCCAGTACCACGATCTTCAATCTTAATACTAAAGCCGACGCCATCGGTTAAGCTTTGCAGCCGAATCGACAGGCTGACGTCTTCGGGGTTTGAACCCGATTCATGGGCATTTTTCAGCAAATTTAACAGCACTTGCTCCAACTGTCCCCGGTCGAAATAACCATCCTCTTCGGGTAAGTCATGGGTGAGTTTAAAGGGATAATGCTGGGTTAATTGGCTAGTAAATTGCGCCCAATTCACACGGCTGCGTTGGGGGAATGGCAACTTAGCGAAGCGCGCATAATTGAAAATAAACTGACTTAAATGATTGGTGCGATTCTCAATCGTATCGAAAATCAGCTTAAGCTTAGGATTGTCCATCTCTTTGGTGAGCAGCCGCCCCGAGTTGACCATAGAAGCGATGGGCGCCACCGAATTGTTGAGTTCATGGCTAATAATGCGGATCACTTTCTTCCACACGGCCACCTCTTGGCGATTGAGTTCTCGGGTCATCTGCTTGAGCAGGATTAAGTTATGCTGTTGGTTATTCAGTAAAAATTGACCACGACTCAGATACCAAGTATCGACTTCATCCTCACCCATGGCAAAGAGGCCACTCTTTTCATGCTTAAGGGCTAGGGCAAGTTCTTCGGGTAAACCCACCAGCAATTCATCTAGGCTTAGCCCCTCCATTTTTCCTTTAATATGAAATAGATGACGCGCGGCATCGTTAGCGTAAATCAGTTTTTGATGATCGTTGAGTAATAACATCACATTGGGGGAGCTTTGGATGACTTTATCGAGCAATAACTCCCGCTGGTAAATGTATTGCCTTTCCTGGCGCAATTTTGCCGCAGAACGATTAAATAACTGGGCTAAGGTGTGGAGCTGACCTTCACCATGCTCTGGAATACTCACGCTAAAATCATTATCACTAAAGTTCAGCAGACCTATTTCAAGTGAGTCCAAGCTGCGACCAATATGCCGCGTTAACCAAGCGATACTAAGACCACAAACACCGCAGGCGAGCAGTAACACCATCACACCTTCCCCTAAGGTCAAACTCGAGACACGCTTGTCCTGTGGGATCTCGACGGGCGCCACAGTAGATACGGGGGCTTTAGGCGGTAAAATGGATAGCGGCTCGACACGTAAAGGCTCGACAATATGAGGGAGTGAATTAAACGGCCCTTCTTTAAGCTGTTCTAACTTGAAGAGTTTTATCTGCAATTGCTCTTGTTTAAGTTGTTCGAGCTTTTGCAGTTCAGCCTTAATTTGCTCGGCCCTCTGGCGCGCTTGCATCGCCGCCGCCAACTGCAGTTGTTCGGTATTTTTAAGGGCAAGTTCGATGGAAGCGGCGGTATTTTCCAGCTCTGCAAAGTCGAGCTGCACATTCACATCAGGGATTTCAATCACGCGAGGCGTGGAGGCAACCGGTGCCTCGGGTGATAAATATTTCACCAAGGCAAAGCTAAGCAAGACGCCAAAGGCGCAGCAAGCCATTGAATAAATGATAAGTTTAGTTCGAATTAACACTCACATTCCTTAATCGATAGCCTGTACTTATACCCTAGCACCAGCGCTTAGCCTATGACTTATCTAACCCAAACTTATCCATGCGTCGATACAACGCCTGACGACTGAGTCCCAGCGCTTTTGCGACTCTGGCAATCACGCCATGATACTGTTTGAGCGCCGCTTCGATATCTTCTCGGCTCACCTCTAACGCCTCATGGGTGGATAGCCCTTGGGCACGGGCAGCGTCATCAGAAAATGCGGCATTCGCGGGAGTCGAAACCGATGCATAAACGGGCTGAGGAACAAACTGTGCTTGTTCGAAACGTCGCGGCTCAGATGCGGCCGCAATATGGGACGTCGCCGATCTTACCCCGTTCACAAACGCTGCCAAACCAAAGTCAGTTTCAGTCAACACATGGCTTTGCGCCAACAATACGGCTCGCTTGCAGGCGTTTTCAAGCTCGCGCACATTGCCTGGCCAACGGTGCTGCAACAGCGCCTGCTGTGCGGGTTTACTCAGGTTAAACTTAGGTCCAACAAAATGTTGTACTAAGGGCAAGATATCATCGGTGCGTTGATTGAGCGGCGGCAAGGCTAGCTCAATCACATTTAAGCGGTAGAATAAATCCTCACGAAAACGCCCTTCGGCGATATCTTGGGCTAAGTCGGCATTGGTCGCGCTGATCACCCGCACTTTCACTTTTTGAGTTTTATGGCTACCTAAACGCTCAAACTCGCCGGTTTGTAGCACTCGCAATAACTTCACTTGGCCAGATAGGGGTAAATTACCGATTTCATCTAAAAACAGTGTGCCGCCGTCGGCCGCTTCGAAGCGGCCAATACGCGCCTTGGTCGCGCCGGTAAAAGCCCCCGCCTCGGCCCCAAACAACTCGGCCTCTAACAAATCCATAGGCAAGGCACCGACATTGACCTTGATAAAGGGCTTGTTTTTTAAGGGCGAATTAGCGTGGAGAATATCGGCAAGTTTATCTTTACCCGCACCATTGGGGCCGGTGATCAATACCGACACATCGGAGCGCGCCAGTTGCAGGGCTAAATCAATACAACGCTGCATAGCGCCGCTGCCAAAGACAATTCCACAGAGATCCGCATCGGCGATCGCCACTTGGCGTTGATGATTAACCCGCTCTAAACGGTGGTTAGCGCGGGAGAGTTTATAGAGTGAAATTAGATTTTTGATGCTATTGAGCAGCTTAGCGTCATCCCAAGGTTTGCCCATATAATCGGCTGCGCCCGCTTTGACTAATTCAACCGCGGTTTCGAGTTGGGTCCAAGCCGTCATTAAAATGATCGGTAAATTCCCTTGGCGTTCACGCAGGGCGTAAAACAGCTGCCGACCTTCCTCACCCGAAGTGGTATCCCGGGTAAAGTTCATATCTTGGATCACTAAATCCACATCTTGAGTCGCCAATAATCCAAGGGCATCCTCTGGGCTGTGGCAAGTCAACACCCGATAATCATTAAGCTCTAGCATCAAAGCTAAGGCTTGGCAGATGGCATGATTGTCATCGACGATAAGGATGGTATCCATAAGTATGCGTTCTATCCTAAGTAAAATCCGTTAACCGTAAAGTAACAAAAAGTGCAATAACATCCTATTGTTATCGCACTTTTATCCTACTTTCATCCTAGTTTGAGTGACGCTCAATTTGCCGCTATACGCTGCGGGTTGCGGTCGCCGGCGAAATATTTGCCGCCTTGCGCGCCGGTAAGTAAACCGCCAGCGTGGTCACCACAAATAAGCCTGCCACAGTCAATATTGGATAACTTAACGCCAACATAGGTAAGCTATAAATTTTCATTAACTGTTGCCCTAGCTGTATCGCTAACAAGCCGCCCAGCACGCCTCCCGCGAAGCAAATCAGGTAATTCTCTACGAGGAAGTAACTGATAATATCGCGCTTTTTGGCCCCCAGTGCCCGGCGAGTGCCTATCTGCTTAGTGCGGCGCTGGATATTAAACATCACCATACCCGTTAAGCCGAGGGAGGTGATAAGCAGCAGCAACACCACCATCATAGTCAACACTGTGATCATCAGTTGATGGTCGCGGTAGGAACTCTCCTTTAAAGCCTCGATTGACTTAAATCGGTCGAGCACTCGATTAGGATTTTCAGCCAGTAGCGCCGCCGTTATCGCCGTTTTCAGCTCCGCATGGTGCTCAGGTTTAGCGCGCACCATATACGAACTGCCACCATAATCCACATTTTGGATAATGCTGTTTTCAAGATCAGAACTGTCAATCCACGCGCCTTGCAGTTTATCGACTACGCCAATCACAGTGATCTGCGCATCCTTACCCTCGTACAACACTTTGCCCAGTGCTGATTCATCAGGCCAAACGGCCTTAGCTAACGCGCTGGAGATGATGGCTAATCGACTCGGGCTATCGAGATTGTCTTTAAGTTCATGGGGATAAAAGTTACGCCCCTCAATCAACTTAAGGCCTAAGGTCTCAATGGTGTGATCTGTCCCTAAATACATGGCAAATTGCGGTGTCGACTTAGCGCTATCCGGATCTGGGCCTAGGTTTAACGTGCTAGACCAGCCACCACCGCTCAACGGCAACATGTTGGTTGAGGTCGCAGCAATCACATTGGGTAAACCCCGTAAAATTTGCTGATCAATTTTATTTTGCGCGGTTTTATCAATCGAAGAATCGAAATTGTACAAGCTAAGGGTTAAGACTTCTGACTCTTTAATCCCCGAATCACGCTGCATCAGGGCTAAACGTTCCTGAATAATAAAACTCGCATTCGCCACTATCGCCACGGATAGAATAATCTGAATAAGCAGTAGGATTGGGCCGCTTTTACTGCGCAATAAACTGCTAAAAATAGGTTTAATATGCAACATAATGAGTCCCTTACTGGCTTTTTAGATAAACGCTAGGTTTAGTACGACACACTACCCATGCTGGGTACAGGCCAGCCAACAACGCTGTGCCAACCGCAATACTCGGGGTGATAATCCACATACTTGGCGATAAATGGGTTAAGCCCTTGGCAACATTAAACTGAGCCGATAAGCCGTAAAGAGAGGCGTAGGCCCAAACCAGTCCCAGCAAGCCACCCAATAAGCCAATCATGCCCACTTCCACCATATACTGAGCGAAGATTTGGCCGCGGCTAGCACCAATGGCACGGCGGACTCCCACTTCGGGTGCGCGCTTGAGAAACTTAGTCAGCATTAAACCTAATATATTTACTAAACAAACACTTAAAAACAGTACGCTCAAACCAACCAAGATTTTATTGTCTTCGGGCACTACATTATTGTATTCAAGCCAGGTCGCCACATCGGAGATTTTGACTGAGTCGGCGGCGGATTTATTATCGGTAAAACGCCCCAGGGCTTTTTGTTCAGCCACATAATTGCTCAGCCAAGTACGATAGCTGGCCACAGCCTCTTTATTTGGCAAATCAACCCAATACAACAACCACACTTTTTCAGAGTTAAGCCGCTCGCTGTAACTATTCGCCGACTCAAACTTCCAACCAGAGGTGTTACCCCACACATCAAACTCTTCGATAGGCGTTAGCGAAAACGGCACAAAAATTTGTTCAGTATCGTTAAAAGCACCATTGGTGGGATCGTAGTATTTAGGCTTGGGATCCCAGTTTTTTATCACCCCAACCACTTGATAAGGCTTGCGATTAAGATAGATAACTTTACCGACACTGTTTTGGCCCGCAAACAGCTTTTGATTGAGATTATCGTTAATCACCACTTGATAAGCAGGCTCAGTATCGACGGATTTATCCCAAACGTTGCCGTATAAAAATGGCACATCAAACATCTTGAAAAAGTCGCTGTCCGTCACCCGAATGCTTTCTAAAATAGGGGCGAAATTAACATCATCCGTTTGTACCGCCATCCCAGAACGAAACATTACAGCTTGGCGTTTAGGTAAGGTATTTTTGCGTAAATTCATCGCGTCTTGGTAAGTCACTAACGAGTGAAACTCATCCCAAGAATCGGGCCCTTGGCTCCAAAGCTGCACCGCATTCAACTCATCAGAACGCTCACCCGCAGGGTTAAACGCCATCATCTTGTACACGTTTAACGTAGTGATAGTGATACCAATACCAATCGAAATCGCCAACACCATCAACAGCGACAACACTGGGGTTTTCTTAATGCTGCGCCAGGCTAAATCAACATAATAAAAAAACATAATGCGTATCCTTAGTCAGCGTTCGCGACAAGTTTGTCTAGTGGATCTGTCGTCGCAATTTGTGCGCTGCCACGGGGCTGATACATAGTAAAGTCACACACTTGGCCGTCGACAATTTGAATATTGCGCTGGGCGCGGCGAGCGAGTTCTGGATCATGGGTCACCATGATAATGGTCGTGCCCGCTTGGTTGATATTTTCAAGTAATTCCATCACTTGACGCGCCATTAAGCTGTCGAGGTTCCCGGTCGGTTCGTCGGCGAGCAGGAAGCGTGGCTCACCCGCCAATGCACGGGCAATCGCCACCCTTTGCTGTTGTCCACCCGATAGCTGAGTCGGAAAATGCTTGAGGCGTGAGGCCAAGCCCACTTGTTCTAATGCCTGCTGTACGCGGCGTTGGCGTTCCTTGGCATTAAAACCGCGGTAGCGCAGCGGCACTTCGATATTTTCAGCCAAATTAAGGTCGGGAATTAAATTAAAACCTTGGAAGATAAAGCCAATTTTCTCGTTACGGATAGCGGCGCTCTTGTTATCGCTTAGGTTAGAGACATTAATCCCATCGAGAAAATACTCGCCGTGGGTAAAGCCTTCGAGCAAACCGGCGATATTTAAAAACGTCGTTTTACCTGAGCCAGAAGGACCCGTTACCGCGACAAATTCGCCTTCATTCACGTCGAGGTTAAAATCGCGCAGGGCGTGGGTTTCGACTAAATCCGTTTTAAAAACCTTGTTCACACTCTTCATAGATAACATGCTAATTTCCTTAAAATAATCAAATCAATTTTACGATCTAACTCTGCGTCTAAACGGCTCGATTCCTAGTCGCAGGATCAGTAGCCGCAGGATCAGCCAAAAAATGGCTCAACAACAGACTCTAAAAGCCATACAAAAGCGCCCAATATCAGGTCGGCGCTCTCGAGTGAAACCTCACCCACTTGGTGAACCTCATCTAAAGGATTGGTCCATTCCAATAAATTGAGTCCAAGAAAAAACCAGCTATTGGCCTCACCGATACCGAGTTCTACCGCTATCACAAGTAACACTAAGGCCAACACGCCGCACATTTTTGATGACATCAACTCACGAATATCAAAGTCTTGATTGCGCATATCTAGCTCCTATTTCCTATCGCAGTATTGCTCGCCATTGGCGTTAGCCACTGCGGTGTTAAATCCCTTAATTGGGTGTTGGCTGGGCCAGTTATCAATGGATTCTGACCTGTTCGGCATTATTGAAAGGGTTAGTGCTTGAAATGACCCACTCATCGCCGGCTTTGCCGCCATCGAGTACTTCGACTTGACTCAGGCTAGTGCTGCCGAGTTTGATAGTGCGTCGACTGGCTAAGTCACCCTCTATTTGGTAAACCTCATTGCCACCGCCGCTGGTCATAAAGTCACCACGTTTGACCATCAGCACATTAGGTCTGTGCTCTAACAATACCCGGGCCGAGATACGTTGGTTCTGACGCAATTTTAAGCTGTCGCTTTGTTCAAACTGCACCCGGGCGGTCACTTCACGATTACGCACTTCGGGGGAAATGGACGATAACTTACCCATTAGCTTCACGCTGCCGAAACTCAGCTCGACTTCCATGCCTAAACCCAAATCGTCGGCGTAGGACTCTGGCACGGCAAGTTCGGCCTCATAGGCGCTTAAATCGACGACGGTTAAAATAGGTTGGTTGGCGCTCAAACGCGTTTTTTGCTCGGTGAGCCAGTTGCCGATAATGCCAGCAACGGGAGCCTTGATATTCAAGGCGTCGACCTGACGCTCGAGCTCTTGCACCGCAAGACTTTGGCGCTCGACTTCTAACGCTTTGTTTTTGATTTCAAAGGTGAGCGTATCTTTGGTGAGTGCGACTTCCTGCTGGGCATGGGCAAACTTAAGCTTAGCCTTGTGTAAATCATCTTTGCCCTTCTCATAGTCAATCTGGCCAATCAGCTGGCTTTGAATAAGCAACTCACCGCGGCGGCTCTCCCTATCGGCAGCCTCAAGGTCGACCGTTGCCATATCTAAGGTTTGATACGCCTGCAACTGGTCACGTCTGGCATCCAACTTAGCGCGCTCTAATGCACTCTCCATACTGGCTAATACTGACTTAGCCTGCTCTAACTGATTACTGAGTCTTGGGCTATCGAGTTTAGCGACCACATCTCCTTTATTGACCGTATCGCCAGGATTACTCAGCAGCGTCACTGTGCCTTCCTCTGTGCTATACAAAATCGGCGCATTGGCCGCTACAATTTTACCTGTGGTCGCCACATCGCGAGTGAGGGTTCCCACATATAAAGTGGCGGTTGTGATATCGCGACGATTTAAGGATTTACTCACGTTATCAGTGCCAAAACTTGCCCACACTAAGGCACTCACCAATAAAGTGCAGCCCGCAATAATCATGGGAGATTTGAGACGTTTAGTGGTCGATGGCACAAGGAGGGTATCTTGGCCGCTGGTATCTTTAATCATACTGTTACTCGCTTCCCTGTCTGGATCATCAGTGCCAGCAAGATTAAGCGGACACTATTGGAAATCTATGTGATGAAAATAGCAAAGCCTATGCCAAACTAATTAACCATTTGTTTTTAAATGAATTAATAGATTTAAAACGACAAAGTGTCCGCGGACACTGGGGCTTAACCTCAAAAGTGTCCGCTGCTGTTTACTAAAAAGTGTCCGATTGAGGAATGTGGTTCCTAGCACTAGATTTATTCGCCAAACCGTCGAGTTTCCCTTTACAGTAAAATCCCTGCCACATAAGATCCCGCCACCCTCGCAGCAAAAACGATCAGAAGAAAAGCCTATGACTACAATTACAATCACTCGCCCAGACGACTGGCATATTCATTTAAGGGATGGCGCCCAACTTAAAGATACAGTGCGCGATATCAGCCGCTATATGGGCCGCGCTATCGTGATGCCAAACTTAGTGCCACCCGCTATCGATACCGAAACCGCGCTAACCTATTACGACCGCATTAAAGCGCAGGTGCCCGCTGGCTCACAGTTTGAACCTTTGATGGTGTTGTATTTAACCGACAAAACGAGCCCTGATGAAATCCGCAAGGCCAAAGCCTCGGGTAAAATTGTCGCGGCTAAACTCTACCCAGCGGGCGCGACGACCAACTCGGATTCCGGCGTAACCGATTTGAAGAACATCTACCCCGCCCTCGAAGCCATGCAAGAAGTCGGCATGCTGTTTTTAGTCCACGGTGAAGTCACAGATTCTGCGATTGATATTTTCGACCGCGAGCGCGTCTTTATCGAAAATATCTTAAGCAAAATCGTCGCCGATTTCCCAGCGCTTAAAATCGTGCTTGAACATATCACCACTAAAGATGCGGTCGATTTTGTCACCCAAGCCTCTGATAATGTGGCAGCAACTATTACGGCCCACCATTTGCTGTATAACCGCAACCACATGCTGGCTGGCGGTATTCGCCCACATTTTTACTGCCTGCCGATTTTAAAACGCAACACCCATCAGCAAGCGTTATTAGCCGCCGCAGCAAGCGGTAGCAAGAAGTTTTTCCTCGGTACAGATTCGGCGCCCCACGCTAAAGATAAGAAAGAAGCCGCCTGTGGCTGCGCGGGTTCCTACACGGCCCACGCGGCGATTGAGCTCTATGCCGAAGCGTTTGAGTCGGTGAATGCGCTGGATAAACTCGAAGCATTCGCAAGCTTTAACGGCCCAGATTTTTACAGTCTGCCACGCAATAGCGATACCATCACGCTAGTGAAAACCCCATGGAATGTCCCTGCAACTTACCCGCTGGGCGACACGAGCGTTGTGCCGATCCGTGCAGGTGAAGTGATTGATTGGCAAGTTAAATAAGTAATTGAGTAAACCAAATTTCTCTAGCCAGTTCTAAATCAGCACAACTACCCTAAAGCCGCATCTGCGGCTTTATTTTTAACCTCCCTAGTACACAGCTCTCTGCTGGAATTAAGACGTTGTATAAAGCATTAAGGATGAACCGATTGAAGTGATGGTTGTTTTTGAGGTGTCTGACGGGCTCATCCAAACCATGTGGAGTTTTGCTACTCGCTGAAAAGTGTTACACCTATCTCAAATTCAGTTTCGTCGCATTGTTTTGGCGTGATATCAACGCATTCTGTGAGATAGGCGACTGTCCCTTAGCCGTAAAATATCTTAGGGTAACTGCTAATAACCCAAAGGGCGAAAGCACAACGCTCCTTTTTATAACCACTTTGCCCAACAACAGGAATTGCTAATGTCTGATAACGAACAAGCCTTTTACGCCCGCGCCACTGAGTTGATTAAGCTCGCGAACCAGCAGAACCAGAACACAGAGATCCAAACCGGTGAGGTCAGCGCTTCCTTTATGTGGGCCCTCGCCCGCTACAACGCTTGGTTTGGCTCCACCAGTTTTGAAACCAAGGAGCAAATGCAGGCCAAAAAGCAGGAAATGATGGACTATTATATGGAGCGCTATAAAGAGATGCTCGACACCCATCTGGAAGATTATATCGAGAACTTCGACCACTACCGCGCAACACAGAAGTAACGACCAAAAAAACACCCCGATAATCAAATATTTTCGGGGTGTTTGATTTGCAATCCTGAGCCTAACACAGAATGTTGAACAGCCTCCTAGCGACCGTCTGAGGCTTCGCTTCCCTTAAGATCTTCTCCCTTCGGCTGACCAAATTTTTACCGACATTAGCCTAAAACGACTAAACTCATTGCATTAGTTCACTATATCGATCTGTCAAATGGCTTAATCTAGCTTTTTATGATCAGCCATTAATACTCAGGAGCGCACAATGAAACACATTTTATCCTTCGCTGTTATCGCTGCAGTCACTCTCAGCCCAATTTGCTACGGTGCTCAGTACGTTTTCCCCGCACAAGGGCAAACACCAGAAACACAAAAAGCAGATGAAGCAGCTTGTATTGCTTGGGCAACCGCACAAACAGGTTACGATCCCGCTACGGCGACAGCGGCTGCACCAGCGACCCCGGCACCCGTAACCACAGAATCAACAGCAGCAACGACGGAAAAACAAAGGGGTGGCGCGCTTAAGGGAGCTGCCATCGCATCTGGTGTCGCGGCCATTACGGATAACGATAAGAGTGACGCCGCCGCTGCGGGGGCCGTCGTTGGGCTGGTAGGACAAAGATCGAGTAATCGCCGCGCCGAGAGAAATGCGACAGAGACTGAGGCGCAACAACCACAAACTGCACCAGCGCCTGCCGCCGCCCCAACGGCATCTGCCGCCGAATTTGAAAAAGCCAACGCCGCCTGCTTAACTGGCAAAGGCTATACGGTACAATAATGCCGCTATTATTGTTTCCATGGAATTGGGCATAGGTTCCCTTAAGGTAGACTGACCTATGCCTTTTAAACGCTGTGCCTTTTTAAACAAAAGCAACCTAAGTGTGCCACCGTTCTAAAGCCCCCTGATCCTAGGGCTCCTAAAAAGCGACCACGAAATCACTTAGCCTCTTAAAATCACTTGGTCTCTTTAAGGCTTAGCGATACGACTCAGTTAGTACATGTCTTTGTGATACTGCAATCTACCACATTTATCTTTGCTTGCTGGGCATACTGCTCACGGGCAGCCTTAGCTTTTCGCTCTTCAACCTTATGCTGCACGGTTGCAATAAATGACTTATCAATGGTTTCAACGCCAAAGTAAGCAGAAACATCTTGGTA
This sequence comes from Shewanella putrefaciens, assembly GCF_016406305.1. Classification (NCBI taxonomy): domain Bacteria; kingdom Pseudomonadati; phylum Pseudomonadota; class Gammaproteobacteria; order Alteromonadales; family Shewanellaceae; genus Shewanella; species Shewanella putrefaciens. The sequence continues at coordinate 1,000,404 of NZ_CP066369.1, read as the reverse complement.
AATAAACCAAGATGCAGAAGCAACTAAACCGAAGATCAGCGGACGTAACATGATTTCTAAACCTCAACAAGTGTATCAACCACGTGACTATAGCTGAGGTTTTTAGTAAAGAAAACTGTCAATTTACTGGCTTAAAATCGTCAAATAACCAACTGATTTCAATAGGATAGAATAAAGCAAAATCCTTATACATCATCACTTTAGCAGTTTCAAAACGAATCCGTATTCAAGACGCCAAAAATCAATACTAAAGACGCTAAAAGCAACCTTATTTGACGGAGTTTAATGGGCGCCAATAAATCATGTATGGCTTAAGTAACGCCAGAAAACTGGCGAAAAAATCAGCTATTTTATTTTTTGACGTTCCTACTACGGCATTAAACTCACCAGAGGTTTAACCTATATGCCAACAATCCCGGCCTGCATTTTTACTGTGGTATAGCGCCGTATCCGCGGCTTCAAATAGTTGTTTTGGTTCTTTAGGTCCAAATGCCACCCCAATACTTAAAGTGACTTTGCATGCCTTTTCACGCCAGTGCTGCTGCCGGATATATTCCAATAAATGCTCTAGATGGTTTATCAGTTCAGTCTGTTCATTAACGGCCAATAAACACGCAAACTCATCGCCACCGAATCGATATACCCGTTCACGTCCAAAGATCAATGCCAGCGCCTCTGCAACGCGACGTAGAACAGAATCACCAAACTGGTGACCAAAGTTATCGTTTATCAATTTGAACTTATCTACATCGATTAAAACCAAGGCATAACTTTGTATACCTAATGCCCATTGCTTCATGTCTTCATCAAAAACTAGGCGATTACCAATACCCGTTAACGGATCTTGCCTAAGTTTAAGGCGTTGATTCGCACATTGGCTTTTTATTTTATCCAGACTGTGATCAACAAACCAAGCCGAATCAATAGAATTCCTGTTGATAGTTTCATTATTTAGTTGTTCTATTTCCATTTCAACAAGCATCAATTCTTGACGAAATATTTTAACCAATGAACGGATCCCCATAGCAACAACGACACAAAAGGCACCAACCGGTAATATGAGTATAATTAACTGTGTGAGTAACGCCTTTCTAAATCTTGATGATGGGACGTAAATACCAATATCCCAATCAACATAAGTCAACTCTTTAATGAATAAAGCACCATCAATCAAACCATGAAAACTGCCATAATTTTGTTCTGATTTAAGTCTATCAATCTTTAACAATTCTTGATTAACGACTGAAAGCATTTCATGGCTATGCCTGTCACGAATAAATACCGATATATCTAAGCTACTAGACATTCGTTTTAATACTTTCCCTAAGCTTTCAAGTGACATATCGACTAGCATTACACCGAGCACGTCACCATTATCAGCGATAACCTTCTGCCCTAAACTTAGCACAAGATCCTGACTGTTATACTCTTCGTACGGTCCAACCCACATAGGATTGTTATGTTCTTGCTGTATCACTGTATACCAAGGGCGAGTGGTTGGATCAAAATCATCCCCCCGTTCCCAGTAGGGATAGCTATCTATATTTCCATTAATAGCATTATAGAAATAAATATAGTGATCCTCTTCCATTTTTATTTTATGGGCGATTGACCAGGATGAATTATAAACCGACTCTCCACGTTGAATAGCATCTTTATCAAGTAATGAAATCAATACTGAATGTTGTTGCTCATTTTCCTTTACAAGCTCATACACATAAGTGCTTTCCAATACATTCAGTATTTCCTCATAACCAGCAACTCTCAAACGCACATAATTATGGTAATTCAGTATAGCCATAATTAAGGTAAGAATGACAATACCAATACCAGCAAAAAAGAACATCTTAGTAAGCAAATAATTTTGTTTAAGCAGTGATATATTCGTCTGTCGCATTGATTACTCTTAGCCTAAATACATGTAATCATTTTACTGCTTTCTACAATTTCATTTATTGACGACTATCAAACTATCTGTTCGACCCGTTTAAATCGCCTCAATAATTAAACACAATTAACACACTTGCCAACACTTGTATTAATGGTGATTAGGCCAAAATTTAAATAATAACTGAAAAGTGCTAAATAACGGCTTTTACGCTAAAGCCCCCCTTTAGATTTGACTGGGACGTGTTAATAAATGCAATGGTGCACCATCGTTTAAATAAACTTCATCTGCCAAATACAACTTATTGGTGCGGATCATCTGCCGAATCGCCTCAACATAGGCATGCCCACGCTCAGAATAGCGGTCTAACGTGCCAGCGAGTGCTGCGCCTGTCACAGCTTGTTTCGCTTGCCTTGATTGGGCACGCAGTGTGCGCAACTTTTGATAAGCATTATGGGTATTTAAATTAAACAAATATCCTTCAACGGATGCCAAAGGTGTCTCGAATCGCGCTAGACCATAACGGCCTAAACCAGGTCGTTTTTGCTTAGGCTCCATGCCATTTCCGTTAAAATCCCACTGGCCAAACAATGCATTACCTTCAAGGGTAAAACGAGATGTGCCCCAGCCACTCTCCTTTGCCGCTTGGGCTAACACTAAAGATGGCGGTAGTATATCCACCCTTTCAAGCAGCATTTGTCTTTGGGATTCTGATAGCGATCTATCGGCACTGCCTATGACTTTGTACTTTATCCCTAAGGCGATTAATTCAATGTTATCAAGGGAAGCCGACATAATAACTTGCCTTTCTTGCAGAATTTTCTCATTCGCCAATAGCACTAAGGGCGTCATCAATCTAAAAAACACCATTTTCTTTTGCTTCACAGGGATCTGACTTGACACTGAACTCCAGCCTTGTCCCACGGCATCAAAGGTCAACCTAGGTATCGATTTATTGCCTCGATGGAAATTTTCAGGCGTGTAATTGAGTGAATCAAATAGAAGCATAAGTTCATCAAGAGAACTGATATTGAGATGCAAAGGTTTAGACTCAGCCATATCAAATAATATGTCATTTGAAATCAGCTTGTTAACCTGCGCCTCTTGCGCATACGCCAGAGGGTCTAATGCAGACAAAACAAGGAGTACGGACAGCGCTAAAAAAGGCTTAAGCTTTATGAACATGGTATATCTCTAACTGAGCAAACGGTAAATAGTGGGATTAGCCAATACATAGGGCGCGTAAGGTAACAATAACAAGCTGACGGTTTGCTTAATCGATATATAAAATGACCCAGACTAAGGTCATTTTATTTTGGCTGGATAAGGTTGAGATAGCTAACGCGAAGCCGCCATTCTAGTTGGCAGCCGCTAAACATAGGGAATGGCATTAAAATGCCCGAAAGAAAATCCCAAAGGCGCTGAAGATGGCGACAAACCATGAAAGGGATCTTAAGGTGCCCTTATTGGCAAGGTACAAAATGTGATACACAAAACGGGCCGCGACATGGGTGATCGCAAGCCACTCGGCGGTGGGATCCACTTTGCCCGTCGCGATAACCACCAATACCGCAATGCCGAACACCAACAGCGACTCGAAGGCATTCTGATGCCCAGCTAAAGCGCGAGCACCAAAGCCAGTTAACTGTGCCTGTTGAGTGCGAGGGTGGTTATTGTCATAGCCGCCCGCCTTTGCCATTGCCCAAGCGACAGGGCCTTTGGCGAGATAGGGTAATAACATGGCGATAAACAAACAGATTAATAGGGTATTCATTGGGCTTCCTTGTTTTTATTCATAGTGTGGCTATCTATCCTCTCGGTGGTTATGCCAAAAGTAAAGATAGGTTAACGCGCCTTATCCAAGGCATCACATAGGGCTTGAACACCGAGTAAGGCCCTCGGGGTCGCGCGGTGCAATAAATCGGCATTAATTTGAAAGATCTGTTGTTTTTTAACCGCAGGGATCTCGGGCCATTGGCTCCAATCAACTCCCTTCACATTGCCTTCCTCTTGGCTTTGCAAAATCACCTCGGGCATTGTCAGTAACACATTTTCTAAACTCACCTGCGGGTAATCGCTATCGGCAGCATAAAACACATTTTGCCCATGACACACATCGATAATCTGCTGGATCCAACTGTTTTTAGAGACTGTCATCAAAGGCGTCGACCAGAGTTGATAAAACACTTTAGGCTTAGTTTTTTCAGCATTTTCAAGGCGTAATGCCATAAGTTGTGCGCGATATGCTGCAGCGGATTTACGCGCCTCTTCGGTATGTCCCGTTAATTCACCTAATTCCTCAAGCTCCTTGGCAACCCCTTCTAAGGTTTTAGGATCGCTCCCATAAAGAGTAAAGCCCAGCGTCTTCAACTGCTGAATATCTTCGGCCTTATTACCAGAGTCCCACACGACGATAAGATCGGGATTAAGCTCTAACACGCGCTCCATTTGAATGCCGTAATAACCGCCAATGCGGGGAATGTTCTTAGCAGCCTCGGGATAATCGGCAAAATCGGTCGTAGCGACTATCGCCTCCCCTGCGCCTATGGCGTATAGCATTTCAACCGCATGGGGCGAGAGGGCGATAATGCGTTTAGCCGGTTGGGCCAACACAGTAGTCGAACACAAAAAACATAGCCCGAAAAATAGCCCCATAACACCTTGTTTGTACATATTATTCCTTAAGTAGTTAATTGATTAGCTCAGTCGGCCAGCCATAGTTTTCTAGGTAAGCTTGCAGATTTTTGGGCCGATATTGAGGGTCCTGCTCCCAACGCTCTTTTACCGAGCGATGCAATAATATTGGCGCTTTACTGGGGTCGAGTGGGCGTAAATAGACCTGCTTTATTCGATAAAAATTACGCCGTGAATCATGCAGAGTCGCCAAAGAATTGGGTCGCAAACTCGCCTGTAAATGGGGCTCAAGACTTAAGTTGAATCGCTGCGCCTCATTTATCATCCACATAAGCGCGTTATCCGATAACAGGGAACCGTCCCTGTCGGGTTTATAACTACCACCAATATTGCTATGGGCGCCCACAAACCACACCTGCTGCATATCCATATTCTCACGTACTTGCCAGATGGTCGGTTCAAAGTCACTGCGATGCTCATCTAGGGCTAAGGCATGGCGGGCAACGCGCACATTGCGGCCGATTTTGGTGTCGTAAAATTCGTCTTTATCTTCAAATAAGCCGAGGAAGGAAATCGGGATCCCCATGGCGCCCACCGTGTCCCACACCCCAACAAACTTTATCTCCCGCGACTCATGGCTATACTTTTGCCTAAACTCAAGGGATTTATCACCGCTTGGGGCAAATGGCGCGCTGCTTTTTTTATAATGGTCAAAGGCTTGCTGGATAAGCCGAGCATCGGGGCGCTTAAGTATGCCGCAGTTATTGATTAAACCGCACAGACAGCGCACTGTGTAAGCGCCGCGGCTAAAACCAAACAGATAAATCTCATCACCGGGAGAGTAGTTTTGCACTAAGTAGCGGTAACCATCCATGATGTTTTTATGCAGTCCCCGCCCCGTCGCGCCGCCAATCACTTCATCGTAATAGGAGCCGACGCCCCAGTCGTAAAACACTTGCTGTGGTTTACCATCGGCCGCAATCGGGCTAATGGCTCTCGCAAGGCGCAGCACATTGGTGGGGAAATCGACCTTAAGGTCTTTCTCGGGCCGATTCCAAGTGCCATCGGCACAAATCACAATACGTTTATTCATCGCATCATCCTTGAGGCACCTATGCCCAATCTCGATGGTAAAAAGCTGCCAATATAGACGTTAAAGGATTTTACCAAGGAACACCCTCGATGGCCCTATGTTACTGACGGTTCGAGGATTTAAAACTTACCTTGCTTAACATGCTTATGTCGCAGGAACCCTATACTGACATAAAACCATAAGCTGACAAATTGGAACAATGAAATGCAACTACAGTTTGCATGCGCAATTTTCTTACGAGAGAGGATTAATGCTTTCTTTAACAAGGATTTGGACAGAGGAACGTTAAATATGGAAGGGCTAATATCACTAAATGAATTATTGCTTGGTTCTTAAATGCAGGCCCCTATTGAAGGGCGAACCATGGTATTCGCTCACCGACACGGTGAATAGAAACCTAGGGTTTCTACGTTTATGAACGAGAGCCATGGACGGCGAACTGGCTGTTAAACAGGGACGTTGTTCAAGTCCCTCCCTGGATGCTCGCTAATCACCATGGCTCACCTGTTTAGCATCGACGTAGCCTGTAAGTTTTAAATAAATACTCAGCAAGTTTTTGGACATTTCCGAGTCAGACTTTTAGTTCGGATTAGTTAGTCTCGGATTAAAATTTCTATGGGTAACGATTTGCCTATGGAGATTTTAGGAGCGCTTTTCCAGCGAGTAAAATTTCCACTATGATGCGCTTGTTATGTGCTTATAAACTTTCATAGTAACTAATTAATGATTCCAGTACCGAAACGTCTTTTATGGATGCCTGATAGTTGGCTTTATGCAGGCCGCCAGAAAATACTCTGCCAAGTGCCGTTGATACATCCTTCCCGGAAATACGTTCAACGTTCTCAACACCAGCAAAAACTGGAGGTTCGCGATCAATCCGGATAAACAGGCCAGTTTTGGTATTAGGGTCAAAGGCAAATTCCGTTTTTTTAGCTGATTTTATTTTGTAACTCCAAAACTTATCAGTGTTATCTTTTTTGAACAGTGAAACTCTATCTTCGATAGTAGATAGAAAAACAACGGCCTCTTTTCCAGTAATACTCATGCTTTATAAATTACTCCGATTTCAAATTGGCACATAACGTCTTAGTATTTATGCGCTGCGCTGTTTGCAGGGCATAAATCGCTTGTTGACTCAATCTTAAATATGGCCGCTGCCACATCCATGTCAATTGGTATAAATGATGCTATAGGAATTTGCTTTTTTGCGGTAGCGGTTTTTCATACAGTTTGATGGGTAATCACTTGATATCGTTTTAGCTTTCTCATTTTTCGCGCTTATTTTTGCTGATGAATCGCTAACTAACGACTCAAAACTCCAAGGAATACACCTCCCCTCGGAGTTGCCGCAGGGCGAATAGAGCTCTTGATTTAATAAAGAGTGCGTGAGTTCGGTCATGGATGACCGACTAGCTTTCGCAGGTGCAGGGACGCATCCTTCGGAAGCGATAGCAAATTTGGCAATGAGCACAAGGAGCTTTCAACTCCGTTGGGGGCGTCTTGGAGCATCCAAGGAGGATAGGACGAGCAGTCCTCCTTGGTCGGGTGTGGGGTGAAGCACCACGACTTTGATTTTGATTAAAGCATTCAAACTACGAAACACACTTTGGGGCAAATATCATTTTAGCTAAACGGACAGTGTAAGGGGTAGTTAAGATTGCCATTGTTGCACCAGTGACCTTCTAAAACATGTATGTTTTAGTAGAGCCCTCAGGGATGAGTTCACGGCGTGTCACTGGGGAAGCAATGTCAATTAATGCGTAATGCGTGTAGCTTAACTGTCTTGCTTTGGGGCAATATCATTTTAGCTAAACGGACAGTGTAAGGGGTAGTTAGGATTGCCATTGTTGCAACAGTGACCGTTGGCGGCATGGCCGCCATTTTATCTCTGCCCCATATGGGTATAGGAAATGTCGCTTTATGGCTATAGCGACACACGCTCTGCTTAATAATCAAACCCAGGCTGTGCTTTTATTCCGGCGTCAAAAGCATGTTTTATCGGTTGCACTTCACTGACGGTATCGGCCAGTTCGATAATGGCGCGATGGCAGGCGCGGCCAGTGATGATCACATGCTGCATGGGTGGACGATTTTTAAGTGCACTGAGCACCCGCTCTACGTCCAAGTAATGGTAACTCACCATATAGGTCAGCTCATCGAGCATAAGGCAATCGATAGACTCATCTTGCAGCAGTTTTTCGGCGGCTTCCCATGCAAGCTCGGCTGCGGCGGTATCTTTTTCTTTATCTTGGGTTTCCCAGGTAAATCCGGTGCCCATCACATGAAATTCAACCCCTGCACCTTCGAGTAAGTTACGCTCACCGCACTCCCAAGTGCCCTTGATAAACTGCACCACGGCGGCTTTTTTACCGTGGCCAACAGCGCGGGCGACAGTACCAAAACCTGAGGTCGACTTGCCTTTGCCATTGCCGGTTAAGACTAACAAAATGCCCTTTTCATCCTGGGCGGCGGCAATTTTAGCGTCGACTCCCGCTTTGAGTTTTTGTTGGCGTGCCCTGTGGCGTTCGGCCTTTAATTGCTCTTGATTATTATCGTTTGCTGTTGTCATGGTTTGATGTTCATCCTACGACTTAACTGATGCGGTTAAGATTATCTGTAATTGTGGTAAGTCTAGATGTTCGGCCAGTACATCGGCCAAACGATCCAGTTGTTGTTCTCGAATGGCATTAATATCAATGGTCTGGGCATCTTCTAATCCCGCCCAGCGCAGGATTAACTGGCACGCCTCAGGGCTATCGAACAGCCCATGCAAATAGGTCCCCAAAATTTGTCCATCGTCACTCAAACAGCCATCGGCAAAGGAGTTATCCTGCTGTTGGTCAAGACAATTCTCACTTTTCAGCCATAATGGGGCTGGTTTGTCGGCCATACTTGAGCCTAGATATTGGGACTCGCCGCAGTGGATCTCATAGCCTTTTACCTCAACATTCTGCCCTTGCAGTGCTAAATGGCCTGTGACCCTACGTAGCTGTTTTTCAGCCTTAAATTCGGTGGCTATGGGCAAATATCCCAGCCCTTGGCTCGTACCGAGGGAGTCTTCAATCCCCATGGGATCGGCAATGCTTTGACCTAACATTTGATAACCGCCGCAAATCCCTAACACTTTACCGCCATAACGCAGGTGTTTTGCGAGCTCTTTATCCCAGCCTTGCTGGCGTAGAAAGGCCAAATCGGCGCGCACATTCTTACTGCCGGGCAAAATCAATAAATCGGCGGCAGGCAAATGAGTGGTGTGTTCCGCGGTTTGGGTCTGCAGTGACACATAATCAAAATCAATATCGGGATGCAGCCTAAGCGGATCAAAATCCGTGTGATTGCTGGTGCGCGGATACACCAGCACCCGCACTTTAAAACGACTCTTCGCCTGCTTATTTGGCGAATCTATCAGCGCATCTTCGGCATCCAGATGAAGATCATGCAGGTAGGGCAGCACGCCTAACACGGGCTTTTGGGTATAGGCTTCGAGCCAATCGAGCCCTGATTGCAACAGGCTAATATCGCCCCGAAAACGATTGATCACAAAGCCCTTTACCCGCGCCTGCTCCGACTCGGATAACAAAGCTAAGGTCCCGACTAAATGGGCAAATACCCCGCCCTTGTCGATATCGGCAATGATAATCACGGGGCAATCAACCGCTTCGGCAAACCCCATATTGGCAATATCGCCCTCACGCAGGTTGATCTCCGCCGGGCTACCCGCACCTTCGACCACTATGGTTTGATACTGGGCCTTCAATCGCGCGAAGGAGTCCAGCACAGCACCGAGTGCCATCGCTTTGTAATCTTTAGATTTAGGGCCAAAAAAGGCCGAGGCTTCGAGCGTCGTTAACGCTTTACCCTGAACAATAATCTGCGCGCCCGTGTCCGAACTTGGCTTAAGGAGAATGGGATTAAAATCCGTATGAGGCTCAAGATGACAGGCCGCGGCTTGCAAGGCCTGTGCGCGGCCAATCTCGCCGCCATCGATTGTAACTGCGCTATTAAGCGCCATATTTTGCGGCTTAAAGGGCGCAACCTTACAGCCCTGACGGACAAGCAAACGACAAATACCCGCCACCAGCGTACTTTTGCCCGCATCCGAGGTAGTGCCCTGCACCATCAGCACCTTAGCACTATGGCCAAGGCTTATCTGGGCCGGGTGATTAAGTACGCGGGCTTTGTCTGGGTTGGGAATGGACATAGATTAACAACTGATTCTCGTTGACGAATATTAAGCAAGCAGGCTTAACTCACCTCAGCCAAGCCTATACTGCCTTTAAATGCTAAATGGGCTTTAATGCTAAACAGGCTTTAATGCCAAGGGTAAACCCGCCACCACTAAGGTGACATTGTCGGCTAAGGCCGCAACGGCTTGATTGAGCCAGCCCGCCTCGTCGACAAATTGCCGGCTTAACTCACCTAAGGGCACTATGCCAGAGCCGACTTCGTTGCCGATCAAAATCACCACACCTTCGAGTTCGGCAAGGGAATCGATAAAAGCGGTTTTTTCTGCCTGCCAATTCGCCAGCGCATTATTGCCAGAATTTGCTGTTTTAAAGTCAGTTGAGAAGTCAGTCGCAAAGTCAGTTGCTGCATGCCACTCGGTCGGAGCTGGTTCATCATACTTAGGATTAGAGGCGAGTAATTGATTGGTTAACCAAAGGGTTAGACAATCGACTAAAATCACTCGCCCCGGTTTTGCCAATCGCTTTAGCAGTGCCGTTAGGGCTAGCGGTTCCTCGAATAGTTGCCACTCGATATCATCCCCTAAGCGCTCCTTTTGATGCATGGCGATGCGTGTCACCATTTCAGCATCCAATGCCTGCGCCGTCGCCACATAGCAGGCATCGAACCCCAGCGCTGTATATTGGCGCACAAGGGATTCACCGTAGCGGCTCTTACCACTACGGGCACCGCCTAAAACTAAGTGGATCACAGTATGCTACCTACGACCAGCAGCACGAAATAACACACTATTTCAGATATTTGCTGCGCGGCGCCTAGGGTGTCACCGGTATAACCACCAATCTGACGCCTAAAAATAACCACAAATAATCGACGTAAGCCTATCATCACTAATAAGAGTGACAGTGCGGCTAGGCCCTTAAGGAAAAGCAACACTAACACACCGCTGGAAACTAGGATAAATAACTCATTAACACCTTGATGTTGCGATAATGGCTTAGACTTGCTGGTCTCATCGTCGCGCACATACTTTTCGGTAAAGATAATACTGGCGGCAACCACGCGGCTCACGGTATGCGCCACAATCAATGCCGATCCCGCGACCACAGGATCATACAGCGCCAACTCGACCAATAACTGCCATTTCAGTAGCAACACTAACATCAAGGCCAGAGCGCCATAGCTACCGAGGCGCGAGTCTTTCATAATGCGTAGCTTGTCTTCGGCCGTCCAACCGCCACCGAAACCATCGAAGGTATCGGCTAATCCATCCTCGTGGAATCCGCCGGTGAGCAAGACGCCGGTCACCATAGCCAGGAGCACAGACACCCCCGCAGGCAGCCAGTTCTGCGTCAGCCAAAATACAATGGCGCTTAACAGACCGACCAACAAACCGACGAGACCAAAATAACGGCTCGCCTTGTTTAATTTATCCGCATCGACCTCCACCCATTTGGGCATAGGAATGCGGGTAAAATAGCCCATGGCAACTAAAAATAAATCTATCTCTTTGTGCCAGCTTTCGCGTTCTGACATAAAGCATCCTTAGTGAGTTAACACTTGCTGCAAGGTTTAAGGTTAAAACAGTTGGCTAAAAGTTATTGTCATTATTTTAAACAAGTTAAATAAGTTAAATAAGCGACTTAACTGGCACACATCATACAACAGCCTCAATACCTGCATCACTAAAACTCGCCATTTGATTGTAAAAATTTACTGCAGCTTGGATAAGCGGCAATGCCAAGGCGGCCCCAGTCCCCTCACCTAATCTCAAGCCCAGGGACAACAAGGGCTTAGCCTGTAAATGGGCCAACATGCGCTGGTGCCCTTGCTCCTCGGACTGATGGGCAAATATCAAATAATCACGCACATTAGGGGCAATTTGTACTGCGACTAATGCCGCGGCGGTAGCGATAAAACCGTCCACGACCACCAGCATATTACGTTCGGCGGCAGCCAGCATGGCCCCGGTCATCTGCACTATTTCGAATCCGCCGAGGCAGGCTAACACCGCCCTTGGGCCCGTTAAGGCACTTTGATGCAGTAACAGGGCTAACTCAATTAACATCAGCTTACGTTCTAGGGTTTCACTGTTAATGCCCGTGCCACGGCCAACGCATTCCGCCACATCGAGCTGCATCATCGCCGCCATAATGGCAGAGGCGGCAGAAGTATTACCTATGCCCATTTCACCAAAGGCGACCAAATTACAGCCACTTTGATGGTGGCGCTCAATAAGATCCCGCGCCATGGCAAACCCTTTATCTACGGTTTCAAGCGCCATAGCGGGTTCTAAATGAATAGCGCCAGTACCGGCGCCAAGTCGTTGATCGATAATGCCTTCAACCCCTTCAAGCGGCGTTAAAATACCGCAGTCAATCACTTCGAGCTTAAACCCCACCTGACGGCAGAACACATTGATGGCCGCGCCGCCATGGGCAAAATTTTGCACCATTTGCCGGGTCACTTCGCTGGGCGCAATCGACACCCCTTCTGCCGCGATGCCATGATCCCCCGCAAACACTAACAGAGTAGGATTAACGATTTTTAGCTGCTCGGCGCCCTGTATACGGGCAATTTGCAATGCTAAGGATTCGAGTTGCCCGAGGGCGCCGGGCGGCTTAGTCTTAAGGTCTATTTTCTGTTGAATTGTCTGATCTTGTACTTTGCTCACAGGGCTTATTTGAAACGAAACGGCTGATTGAGACATTCACACTCCAGTTGCTAATCCAAATTGAATCACTACGACGCATCCCACGTCGATTTTCCATACGTCTTAAGCATTAAATTAACTGGCCACTTTTCGCCGACGCAGAATAAGTAAGAAGAAAAAACTCCCGAGGGCGGCGGTGATAATGCCCACGGGTAACTCTTGATTACCGAGTAAACAGCGGGCGAGCACATCTATCCACACCATAAATAATCCCCCCACCAAGGCGGTTAACACTATGGGCTGCCGACCGGGAAATAATAATCGTACCGTGTGGGGGATCATCAATCCGACAAAGCCAATACCGCCACAGGTAGCGACTAAAATCGCCGTAATCAAAGAGCAGAGCAGCAGCATATTGAGTCGCAACTTAGGCACATTCACTCCTAAGGTATGGGCGGTTTCGTCCCCGGCTTGCAACGCCATAATTTGCCGTTTCATCCCTAAAATAATCAGCAGGCTCGCGCCGACGACTAAGGTCGGTAAAATCAACAACGACCAACTGGCCTTGGCAAAACTGCCTAAACTCCAAAAAAGTACCGATGCCGTTGCCTGCGGGCTAGCAAAATACAATAACAGGCTCGTCAAGGCGCCAAACATAAAAGAGGTCGCCACACCGGAAAGCAGCATGCGCTCCACTTGGCTGTTGAGCCCAAGCCCCGACAAGGCAAGCACAATCAGCACAGATAAACTGGCACCAATAAAGGCACCAAAGGGCAAGCTAAACCACAGTAAACCTGCAAATACCCCGGAACCACTGAAGATCCCCGCATTGGCGACAACCCCGGCGCTCTCAAATAAACCTGATCCCGTGAACAGGGTTAGCATAACGACCGCCCCAAAGGAAGCGCCAGAACTAATACCGAATAAATAGGGATCGGCCAGTGGATTGCGGGTCACGGTTTGCAGCACACTCCCCGCTAGGGACAGACCCGCCCCCGCCACAAAGGCGAGTAAAATCCGTGGCAGCCTAAGCTCCATCACAATCCGCTCTGTAATGCCATTCACAGTCGTTGGGTTAAGCGTGTCAAAACTCTGGGGCAGCTTAGTGATAAACACATGTAATACATCTAAAAAACCAATAGTTGCCGCCCCAAAACTCGCCGCAGCGATTGGCGTTAATATCCCTAGAACCACTAATCCTAGGATCAACCATTGCTGTAGCGTTAACGGGGTCAAAATACGATTAACCATACTACCGAGCATATGTGTCATTGCGTGCTTCATTCATTCCCCTCAAGTTCGCTGGGGTAAAGTTTGGGGGGCTGCGACTCGTGTAAGCTCTGATTCGGTTGATAACCGTAAAAGTAGCTTATTAAAGGATTGCCATGTTGCGGGTGACTCGATACCTGCGCGCAGACACCAAAGACATCGGCGATACGCGCCTCGGTTAACACTTCAGACGGGGTGCCCATGGCACTCACAGATCCCTTATCGAGCAATAACAAACGGTCACACAGGGCGCTGGCTAAATTGAGATCGTGGATTGAGGCTATCACGCTAATACCAAGACTCCTTACTAATTCAAGGATTTGGATCTGATAACGCACATCAAGATGATTGGTGGGCTCATCCAAAATCAACAATTGCGGCTGCTGGACTATGGCGCGAGCGATCAGGGCTCGCTGCTTTTCGCCGCCGGACAAACGCTCATATTGTTGATGTAGTTTTTGGCTTAGTCCCACCTTTTCCAGCGCCTTAGCAATCCTTTGGCTGTCGCCACTAGAATTGGTGTCGAACATGCCCTTATGGGGCGTTAATCCCATTGCCACCAACTGTTCGGTCGTCATATCAAAATAATGGGGCGTATCCTGCTGTACAACGGCAACTTTGCAGGCGAACGCCTTGGGCGATAACTGCTCAATATTTTGATTAAAAAGGCTAATACTGCCACGGCTTGGGCGTACAAAGCGGTAAATACAACGCAGCAGACTCGACTTGCCCGCACCGTTAGGGCCAATAAGCCCCAGCATCTGGCCACTTTGCAAAGCAAAATTAATATCCGCGAGAATGGTTTTCCCCTCGATAACCCAGCTCAAATCGCTCACCTTGAGTGCGGTATCTGGGATAGAGGTTTTGATTGGTTGTAATGGCGACGGCTTCACTGAGACACTGCCCCCGCGTAAAAACAACCCTTTGCCCAAAAGGCCAATATAGTGATCATCGTATTCTGCTCCCCCGAGTTACCCGCTCGAGAACTAAAGCTGCACGCAGCGATAACAGCAATAGGCAGGTCTCCTGACTTGTAGGGGAAGAAGGTTCTAGGTTCTAGGTTCTAGGTTCTAGGTTCTAGGTTCTTCCTTTACTACTCACAGTTGCGGGTACAGTTCGGGCTAGCTGATAGGCAGCGCCCCGATTCCCTATTATGTATGGGTTGATATGCTCGTGGGATATCTGCATTTTGCACCATGTGGCGCAGTCGCAAAATAGCCTAGAGTACATTCCCAACACCTATTGCTGCGATGTTTCCGCTTAAGCAGACCCATCAAGAAAATGCATTATCCTATATCTAGCTTGTAAGGCAATGCTGTTTAAATGATAAAACCCTGATATTGATTGTGTTAACAATCAACGGCTCCAAGCAAAGGCTCTGCCACATCAAGTGTAGATTAGCCAGCGCTTGGCCAGTCTACACGCCAATAATGCTCACCGAACGTATCTTCGAGCACATTGATACTCACCACTGCGGCCTCTGGCAGTGTCAACTGACTATAAAAACCTGGCACCTGCACCGCCCCAAGCGCCCTTGCCATTAAATGACGGAGCACGCCGCCATGGCTAATGATCCAAATAGTGGCGATTTGTGCAGTATTCGACTCGGCGCTTAGCGTTATACCTGACTCAACTGGGGTGGCCTCAGCCGGGGCGACTGGACTATTCTGTGCCATTTGAGTAAAAGCTTGATCCAAAATTCCCTCGATGGCGGCATTTATCCGCTGCTCAAAACTCGCCATTGATTCCCCTTGGGGTGGCGCTGCAAGCCATGGATTTTGCCAATAGGCAGCCAGTCGCTCTCCCTCTTGTTGGTATAGTTCCTCGAATGTGCGCCCATCCCAATCCCCAAAATCGAGCTCCTGCAAACTATCGAGCAGGGTGACACTCAAGGGGTGAGAAACATGTGGATCTTGTAGCTTCTCGGCCACAGTGTCGGCAAACGCCTTAGCAAATTCGGCGCAGCGCCTCGAGGTTGAGCTATAAATCCCCTGGAAAATCCCCGGCCGCGCCTCTACGGCCGCAAACATTTGCCGCCAACCCTTTTCACTCAGGGGCACATCGACGCGACCACGTAAAATCGCCCCGCCTTCGCATTCCCCATGGCGCAACAGTAATAATCGAACTTCTCTCATATATGCCTTTAAAAACTTAGGGCCTAGAGTATAGGTGCTAGGAACCAAAGCTAAAGCCTAGGGCCTAGACTCTAGATTCTAGATTCTCGATTCTCGATTCTAGACTCTCGCTCCTAATGACTTTCATCTTGCCCTGACAATCCGATGTCGCGTATTATGGACGTCTATACGTTTAAATGTCCAAAACAAAACGAACGACATCCAATAATAAAATGCAATTTGTCACCGGATTGCGTACTTTGGACTCAACTTAGCTGTAGTAAAGGTAATCATTTTATGGCGATATCACCCCATCGAGCAGGCCAAATACTGGCAGACATTCGCAATCAACTGTCGAAGCGCATCCTGATCTTAGACGGCGCCATGGGCACTATGATCCAAGGCTACAAGCTGGAAGAAGCCGATTATCGCGGCGAACGTTTTAAGGATTGGCATACTGATGTTAAAGGCAACAACGACCTTTTAGTCTTGTCCCAGCCGCAGATCATCAAACAAATCCACACCGACTACTTAAATGCCGGTGCCGATATTATTGAAACAAATACCTTTAACGCCACCACCATCGCCATGGCCGACTACGATATGCAGTCGCTGTCCGCCGAAATTAACCGCGAGGGCGCGCGCCTTGCCCGTGAGGCCTGTGATGAAATCGAGAAAGCCACAGGCATTCCACGCTATGTCGCCGGTGTGTTAGGGCCCACTAACCGCACTTGCTCGATTAGCCCAGATGTGAACGACCCAGGCTATCGCAACGTCAGCTTCGATGAGTTAGTGACCGCTTACAAAGAATCTACCAAAGCGCTGATCGAAGGCGGCGCGGATATCATTATGGTCGAGACCATTTTCGATACTTTGAACGCCAAGGCCGCGCTGTTTGCGATTGAATCAGTCTTCGATGACTTATTTGGTGCCAATTCATCAGCGCGTTTACCCGTGATGATCTCCGGCACTATTACCGATGCCTCAGGCCGCACCTTAACAGGCCAAACAACCGAAGCCTTTTATAATTCCCTGCGCCATATCAAGCCCTTATCTATCGGTCTTAACTGCGCCCTCGGGCCAAAAGAACTGCGCCCCTATGTGGAGGAATTATCCCGCATCGCCGAGTGTTATGTGTCGGCGCATCCGAATGCGGGCCTGCCGAACGAGTTTGGCGGCTACGATGAAACCCCAGAGGACATGGCGAATGTGATCGAAGATTGGGCACGCGAAGGTATGCTCAACATTATCGGCGGTTGCTGTGGTAGCACGCCGGAGCATATTCGCGTTATCCGACAAGCGGTTGAAAAATATGACCCTCGCGTATTGCCCGATATTCCCGTTGCCTGCCGCCTTGCGGGTTTGGAACCACTCACTATCGACGCCCAAACCCTGTTCGTTAACGTCGGTGAGCGCACCAATGTCACAGGCTCGGCCAAGTTTTTAAAGCTGATCAAAGAAGGCAAGTTCGAGCAGGCACTCGATGTCGCCCGTGAGCAGGTTGAAAGCGGCGCGCAGATCATCGACATCAACATGGATGAAGGCATGCTCGATGGCGTGGAGATCATGCACAAGTTTTTAAACTTGATTGCCTCCGAGCCCGATATCAGCCGCGTACCTATTATGATCGACTCCTCTAAGTGGGAAGTGATCGAAGCTGGCCTCAAATGTATTCAAGGCAAAGGCATAGTTAACTCGATTTCCCTCAAAGAAGGCGAAGCCAAATTTATTGAGCAGGCGACCTTAGTCAAACGCTACGGCGCGGCGGCCATTATCATGGCATTCGACGAGCAAGGTCAGGCCGATACTAAGGCGCGTAAAATCGAAATCTGTACCCGCGCCTACCGCGTGCTGGTCGATAAGGTCGGCTTTCCGCCCGAAGACATTATCTTCGACCCCAATATTTTCGCCATCGCCACAGGTATCGATGAGCACGATAACTATGCCGTCGATTTTATTGATGCCATTAAAGCGATTAAGGCCACCCTGCCCCATGCAATGATTTCGGGTGGGGTATCGAACGTGTCGTTCTCCTTCCGCGGTAACAACCCCGTCCGCGAGGCGATCCACGCCGTATTCCTCTACCACGCGATTAAAGTCGGCATGGATATGGGGATTGTCAACGCAGGCCAGTTAGCGATTTACGATGATATCGACCCCGAGCTTAAAGAGCGGGTCGAAAATGTAGTGCTTAACTTACCCTGCCCAGTCGAAGGTTCGAGCAATACCGAGCAGCTACTTGAAATCGCCGAAAAATTCCGCGGTGATGGTTCCACAGCCGCCAAAAAAGAAGATTTAGAATGGCGCTCTTGGCCAGTTAATCAACGTTTAGCCCACGCGCTGGTTAAAGGCATTACCGAATTTATTGATGAAGATACCGAAGCCGCCCGCCAAGTCGCCTCCCGTCCGCTGGATGTGATTGAAGGCCCGCTGATGGACGGCATGAATGTGGTTGGCGACCTGTTTGGCTCGGGCAAGATGTTCCTGCCGCAGGTGGTGAAATCGGCGCGGGTGATGAAAAAGGCCGTGGCCTATCTCAACCCCTATATCGAGCTGGAAAAGGTCGAAGGCCAATCTAACGGTAAGATTTTGATGGTGACGGTAAAGGGCGATGTGCACGATATCGGTAAGAATATTGTCGGCGTGGTACTCGCCTGTAACGGCTTTGAGGTGTTCGATCTCGGTGTGATGGTGTCGGTGGAACGTATTCTTGAGGCGGTGAAGGAGCATAATATCGACATTATCGGCATGTCTGGCCTGATTACTCCGAGCCTCGATGAGATGGTGCATAACGTCAAAACCTTCCACCGTGAAGGCCTAACGATCCCTGCGATTATCGGCGGCGCGACTTGCTCGAAAATCCATACCGCAGTGAAAATTGCGCCCCATTATCCCCACGGCGCCATCTATATTGCCGATGCGTCTCGCGCCGTGCCTATGGTCAGCAAACTGGTGAATAACGAAACCCGCCAAGCGACCATAGACGAAACCTACGCCGAATATGACGATATGCGCACTAAGCGTTTATCTCAGGCAAAACGCAAAGAAATAGTCTCACTCGAAGCGGCCCGCGAAAATCGCTGCCAACACGATTGGGCCAACTACACTCCGTTTACGCCAAAGGTGCTCGGTCGCCAAGTGTTTGATGATTATCCATTAACGGATTTAGTTGAGCGTATCGACTGGACACCGTTCTTCCGCGCCTGGGAACTCCACGGCCATTATCCCGAGATTTTAAGTGACAAGATTGTCGGTGAAGAAGCGCAAAAGCTGTTCGCCGATGGTCAGGCCATGCTTAAACAAATCATCGAAGAAAAGTGGCTCACCGCCAAGGGCGTGATTGGGTTATTCCCCGCCAATACAGTCAATTACGACGACATTGAGCTCTATACCGATGAGTCGCGCACCCAAATTGAAATGACTACCCATCATCTTAGAATGCAGCTTGAGCGTGTCGGTAACGACAACTTCTGTCTCGCCGACTTTGTGGCGCCCAAAGACAGCGGCGTTGCCGACTATATGGGCGGCTTTGCGGTCACCGCTGGCCATGGGATTGATGAGCATGTCGCCCGCTTTGAGGCCAATCACGATGACTACAACGCCATTATGCTCAAGTGTTTAGCCGACCGTTTAGCAGAAGCCTTTGCCGAGCGGATGCACGAGCGAGTACGTAAGGAGTTTTGGGGTTATGCCGCCGATGAGCAATTGGATAACGAAGCCTTAATCCGTGAAAAATACAAAGGCATACGCCCAGCACCGGGCTACCCCGCCTGCCCCGATCACACAGAAAAAGGCCTGCTGTGGGAACTGTTAAAGCCGAATGAAACCATCGACTTGAACATCACCGAAAGCTACGCCATGTTCCCCACCGCCGCGGTATCCGGCTGGTACTTTGCCCATCCAAAATCCCGCTACTTTGGCGTGAGTAATATCGGCCGCGATCAGGTGGAGGATTACGCTAAACGTAAAGGGATGACAGTCGCAGAGACGGAGAAGTGGCTGGCGCCAGTGCTTGACTATGATCCTGAATAATCAGGATTCTGAGTAGGGAGTGATCCGGAGTAATCCTAATCGGGCTTACGCTAACGCTAACGCGATATAAGATCGGTCTTGCGACCAAAAGGTCGTGGGGCTTCACCCCCTGATTTTTAATCAAGAGTCGACCAAGGAGGACTGCTCGTCCTATCCTCCTTGGATTCTCCCTTGACGAACAACCTCCATGTCTAACTGCCAGTTCGCCATCCATGGCTCTCGTTCGTAACGCTGCTACGCAGCACTCACCCTAGCGAAGTTACATGCATTGATTAGTGGCTTCGTGCTTATTCGAAAATAGCTAACGCTTCCGATGGTACCGCTTTACATCCATGTAAAGCCCTCCAGTTCGGCAGTCCCTGCCTCTCGCTCATAAGCGCGAAAATCATCGATTTTCATTCGCCCCCGTCCCCGAAAGCTACGCAGACGTCCTGTCTGCGTCACGCTCTATCCTTTTAATAGAAAGTCTTCAACGCCCTTCAGCAACTTCGCAGGGGATCGGTGAACTTCTGTGGCATTAGAGTTAACTTTTCGCATTCAAAAGCTATGCATGTCCTGTCTCTTATCAATGACCGGACTCACGCAATTTATTCCAACGCCCCGCGGCAACTTCGCAGGGGATGGGTGAACTTCTGCTACTTTTGTGTTGCCTCTAGCCATGCAAAGCAAACCGAGTAATCTTTACTACCAATTTTAGAATTTAACAATGGATGGCTCATTAAACCTTATTTGTAAAACTGATTTCATCCCTAACTTCCAAAGTCCATTACTATTCTGAATTGTTATTTTTTAATCAGAGAACATAAATGCTACGGGATACACCAGAACAGGCATTGTTGCACCAGTGACTTAGTGAAAATGGGAGGATCATAGAAATTCTGACCTCCCAATCCTGTGCTATACATCCCTGCATAACGATTAAGAGTTATGCCTTATCAGTTAAACTTGAACTCTATTGCACCAATATCAATGACTTTTGTTCCATTGTTATCACCGTCAATTGGTCTTGCTACACCATATAGATCGACATCTACGTTTAACGACACACCAGCATCAATTACCGGTGAGTTACTAAAAGGATATCCCTTACTATCAAGTAAAGGGTCGGCAAAAAGAGTATTCACTTCAACTTGTTGATCCTGCATATCTACATACAAGTCCCTAACCTCATTAACTATATTATTACTTAAGTTAATATTGGTTCCAGGAGCAAACTTATACAAAGTACTAGCATACGAAGCATTATCAATTAACGTTCTAGATTTTGAAACGATATTATTATCGATTGATATTTTATAATATGGCTCATCAACCCCATGATAAATAAGCTTCACCACAGACTCCAAACCAAAAAATGTATTATTATAAACTTCTAATTCAGAAGACATACTTGCATTAATAAACTGACATCCAAAATATAAATCTTGCGCATCCAAAAGATTACCAAAATATATATTATTCACTAGTCTAGCCTTAGTATTTTGTGCAACTGCATAATTACCGCTTTCAATCCTAGGGCAATGGTAATCATCATCCAAATTACTAGATACGTAACCATTATCGAGAGCCTTACCTATCAATACATTTTGTTCAAAAAGCATCTCTCCGCTATTTAAAACGTATACTGAAATGAGGTTACTTGCTGTACCATCGAATAAATTACGTGTAATAGCACCTCCACTACCCCCTATCTTTATATAGTGATTAGCTAAGGTAAAACCATTTACACTACTGTTTTTATCAATAATTAAACTGGGTTGCCAAAATGAAGTTTCGCTGCTATAAAGCTTAGCATCTTTAGATTCAGCCTCTAATATATTTTGCTTTTTAGACAAATCTAAATCACCAATGTAAATTCCTGCCGGGACATTAATCTTTTCACCATCGGTCGCCATATCAATCTGTTTTTGTAATGCTTCTGTAGATTGACCAACCACTATTGGAAATGGTATTGAAGATAACACCTTATCACCAGTTATAGAACTGAGTGAATTGAATACTAACTTTCCTTCTCCTTGACTATCTCCCCTAATATCAAGTGTAAAACTATAAGCCTGTTGATAGTCTTTAAAAACAATTTCGTTTCCCATCAAACAATTATACTTTTCATGACTATTAACACATTCGGCACTTAACAATGTGATATTTTCAGGTATGTCCAGTCTAATTTTGTTGCCAGTTACAGGATCAAAGCCACCAAATTTAGATTCTTGTTGATGAATTATAAACGCTAACTTTTGTGAAGTACCAACTAACTCCATCATGTACTCTTGACGGTTATCAATCCACAATCGATAAGATACATCTGCAGCATGTCTTGCAACATCAATTGTTGCTTGGTTATTCGAAAAATCCTCATCATGTCCAAGATGCTGTATTTTTGCAGTGATAACACTCTTAATCTCTGATCCATTAGCTGAGTCAGCATTTAAATAGATCTCTTGAACAGCTTTATATCCTGGAGATATATTATCCCATTTACAGGTCAGTTCGAGTAGATTATCAGATAAAGTACAAAAATTTGAATGAGCATAACTATCGCTATCAAAATAAATCGGAAGAGATGTTGAATAGGTCGTCAACACTGTTCCGCTATCAGTTGATTCTACATCACTTTCGACTTCAGCTTTTACGATAATTTTTTTAGAATAGCCTTGGGTTTCATGGGATAAAGTAACTCCGAGGTCAGCAATTTTAGGAAGTATTTTTTTATCGTTAGGATGACCAAAAGATAAGAACTCTTGCAAATTAGTAAAACCATCACCATCTAAATCTTGAGTTGCATCCAAAGCCGATGTTGGATTTAAACCAAAAGCCAACTCCCAACCATCAGTTATTCCATCGTTATCCGCATCCTCAAACGAGGTCAATATGGAGGGTTTATAGTATTCCTTTAAAAAAGCATATTCTTTATTTACCATGCCACTATGTAGCATAATTTTATAATAGGTATAATTAGAGTTTACGTTTCCTCTTAACTCCTTATAGAATTCAACTGAAAATGTAGCTTGACTACTGTTACTTCCCCTAACAACAAACTCACCACTTTCTTCATAGGCATGTACCATAGTGTTAAGTTTAAATAATTCATTCGTTTGGACATCCCAGAACCCTAAAGATGAATCGAATACGCGACCTTGTATCCTAAAACCGTCATTTCCACATAACACCATCTCATTACCAGTTCTAATAAATTTAAAATTTGAAAATAAGATTTGTTTTTTATTATTTACATCTGAAAACATTAAATTATATGTTGTTTCAGTTTTTGCACAAGTTAAGTCCTGCTCCACATATTGTGCAGTACCAGCAAGTAAACTGTGACCTAAAGTACCTTTTACATCAACATCCTCAAAAATCACGATACTATCAATAAGTATTCCATCGGAGGAAAATCGGTTTGCTCTCACAGTAGCTTTACCGTTAGTTGTCATGCCATCTTCAACGCAATTACTGAAAGCAATATTTTTTTCTTTATCTGAGCTCCCACTAGAAATTTTAATCGTTCCACCACCAGAACAAGTCGAACCTAGTTCGCCACTTTGATCGTTATAATCCGGTAGTATTTCAGGAATGAGTGTAAAGATGTATTTGTACACTTGGCCTAATGTTTCTGTGTTCAATGGCGCTGCAGACTCAATGCCTGCATATTGGTCTTTAATATTGATAAATTTAGACAAGGGGTCTTTGGTGACAGGAGGTGGTGTTGGCGTTTCTGCTGAAGAATCTTCACCACCACCGCCGCATGCTGAAAGACATAAACATAAAAGGGGTACAAGTGCATATTTCATATCACAACATCCATTTAATTGATTTTATTAAGTAATTTAAAATGTTCGGATAGGTATAACTGTTATTTGTTTCAACTGACGACGAGGTTACCAAAGTTCATCATCCCCCTCGGAGTTGCCGCAGGGCATTTGCGTTCGTTGCGTGAGCGAGGCATGGATGCCGAGATAGCGTCAGTCGAATCAGGGACGAGCGTCTGACGCGGTAGCATTAGAACGCTTAATGCCCAAGGGGCTTTCAACTCCGTTAGGGGGGCGGCAAGGGAGATCCAAGAGGGAATTGCTGTTGATCCCCTCTTGGTCGGGTGTGGGTTGAAGACCCACGACCTTGATTCACCTCGGCCGTTAGGCCGCAAAATGACCAGTTCACTACTTTGTGAACCGACAAAGCTTTCCCCATGGCTACCGCACTTGGCCAACACCCATTAGCCAAGGGATTGCACTGCTGTAATGCTTTTATAGATTCTAGGTTCTAGGTTCTAGGTTCTAGATTCTAGGCCCTAGGTTCTTGCGCCTTGCGCCTTGCGCCCAGAGACTTATCGCATATTGTTCAGGAGGTGTTTCTTGCGAAATAAAGACACATCTTCCTGATGCAAGTGAACTTAACCACGGTCACGATTAAGTTTCATCCTTGTTAAAACTTAAGATAGCGTTCTGATTAAATCATGTCTACTACTTTAACATTAAAAATTAGATAGTTAAGTAGTGGCTAATTTGGTAACTACCTTGCCAATCTAGGCTAATAACACCTTAACCAAAGGAGATAGATGAACTTCTGTGGCATTAGAGTTAACTTTTCACATTGAAGGAGTTATGCCTGCCCGGTGTCTTTGGCTTCTTGTCCTATCTTTCCACGAGCAAGTGGCCCAATAAAAGTTACAATAGGTGGCACAAGAATTTGATCTGTTACACCCGTTTGTACGTACTTAAGAACACCTATATACCAACTATACTGTGCAACATAGCAGCAAAAAGTGCCCCCATGATCCGCAGTGGAAACCAATATGATCATATTTAATAAGCGTTTGAAAGAGGAAATCGAGCAGTTGAAAGAGGAATTACTTTCAATGCAACAGGTAAGGGAAAGCCTAGACAACGAGATGTTAGCATTAACACTTGATTCAAAAGGAAAAATTACCGCCGCAAACGCGCATTTTACTAATGACATGTTGTTTCAGAGAAACTCACCCGTAGGTCGAGAGCTCACCGAGCTTGTGCCATTACGAGCCAGAAATACTAACCACTACAAGCTAATGTGTAATGCATTAACCCGCGGTGAGCATTGGGCTGGCGCTCTGCAAATCATAAAAGGTGACGGTGAAGAGGCATGGCTACGGGCAATTGTGCAGCCAGTAAAAAACGCTAAAGGCCAAGTTAAACATATATCCGTATATGCAAACGATCTGACCCGTACCATCAAAAACTCCCAGGAACATGAAGACTTAACCCAAGCATTGCAGCGCTCTACGGCAGTGATTGAGTTTAATTTGGAAGGTATAGTCCTCGCGGCTAATGATAATTTTTTACAGGCTATGGGTTATAGCAAAAGCCAAATTATTGGTAAGCACCATAGGATGTTTTGTGAACCTGAAGATTATAATTCACTGGAATATAAACAGTTTTGGGAACAACTTCGCCAAGGTAAATATGTTGCAAATCGCTTTAAACGTATTGACAGCTATGGACGAGAGGTTTGGCTAGAGGCCTCCTACAATCCGGTTTTTGATAGCTATAAAACACTCTATAAAGTCGTGAAATTTGCCACTATCATTACCGAGCAGGTCACTCGAGAGCGAGCCATATCCGAAGCTGCCGATATCGCCTACAGCACCTCAAAACAAACGGATGATATGGCACAAATGGGCAGCAAAGTGTTGCAGGAAACCGTTGGAGCTATGCATAAACTGGCCGACCAAATGGACATCGCCGCGCAAGGCATTGCCGCCTTAGATAAACAATCACAAATGATTGGGGCGCTCGTGCAAAGTATTAGCGGCATTGCGGATCAAACCAATCTACTGGCTCTGAATGCGGCAATTGAAGCGGCACGCGCGGGTGAACAAGGCCGTGGATTTGCAGTCGTTGCCGATGAGGTTAGACAACTCGCCTCTCGCACCAGCAAAGCGACGGAGGAAATCGTTGAGGTTGTCTTGCAAAACAAAAAATTAACCGAAAATGCAGTTAACATGATCGAAGAAGGGAAAAAACAAGCACAACACGGATTAGTACTTTCCACCCAATCTGGCGAGGTCATGTCAGATATCCAAGATGGTGCACAAAAAGTCGTAAACGCCGTAGGGCAGTTCACAAATCATCTAACTAATTGATTTTAATTGAATAACCATCAATTAAAACATCAAAACGATTAAGCTCACATTAGCTCAGCACCTCGCCCCTTTATATCCACTAAAGGGGCAAGGCCGCAGCATAACTTTTACAAAATCGAGTAAAGACTCCTAAACCACACGATTTAAAATGGTGGCTGATTTTTTTGTACTTAATCTCGTTAATTCCCGAGTATACCTGTCGCTAAATTTAACAATGGATGTCTCAATAAACCTTTTGATTTAAAATCTAAAGAAACTATTCTGATGTAAACTCTCCATTCAAATATAACTGACCATTAACTGTTAATGAAAAGTATGGACGTTTCAATACTTCCTCTCGCTTTATAAAATCATAATGTTTTATCTTACTATTATTACCAATACTGTGGTTAATTGACTGATAAGGACGATCCAGCTCATCACCTAAGTCAGTGGCAGTTAAAGAATCTTTATTATTTAAAGCATTTAATATTTCATACTCTTTCATTGGAATTTTTATGTTGCTTTCTATTTTAACCCGCTGACTATCATCTATTATCGATCTTAAAACCACTTCACCATTACATTTAAGACATGGTATTTTATGGGTAATAAAAACATCTTTCTTAGCTATATCATATAGTTCACAACAACTTAAACATACTAATTCCTGTGAACTTTTCATCCAATCAGCAACTAACTTATTAAAATCAAAAACCCTTTCAACCCTAAATTTCCTGTCACTTTTATCATCAAAAATTATATTATTTTCAACACATAACCCATAATTTAAAGAAAAAACACTAACATTATCACCATCTTTATCTTTTTGCTGAGAGAATTTAGTAATAAAAAAATTAAACTCTAACGTCTTTAAAATATCCTCCATAGATTCAGATATATAAAGATAATTTGATGGAGCTGTATTAGTTGTATATTGAGAAAATATTTTTGCAGTTGAAACACCTACATGCTTCTTATTGTTAATGGCTTTTAAAATAATTTTATTTAACAAATCCAATAAATGAAATTTTTCAAACGCTTCATTATAACTTTTGTATTCAATATACTCACTTTTTGTTAAAACGAACTCGATATCATTTTTATAATGCTGTCTAGCTGATTCTTGCAATATAGCTTTATTTATTTTCCTTTCAAATCCATTAGTCTTCTGCAAGGAAATCTCCAATATCTTTCCAATAATTCTAGGCACATTGGAACTAATTTGAAAAACAATCTTATAATAATCATTCATAGAATCAACATTTGAAAGATCGAAGAACTCACTTAAACCTATCCCCTCAAAATAATAATTAAATCTTCGTTCCAAAAGCCTTCTAGTATATTTAATTGCAGAATCTTCAACTTTATCAACACTTCCTGCAGAATATAAATCATAATAATCTAAACAATATGTTTTAACCTTCTGCCTGTCTATTGATGGCAAATAATCCCTACCAGGATAAAGGGATATTTTAAACTTAAAAAATTCATCAGACAAATTATTCAATGGCCCAACAATAAAATCAGTAAAAACCTCCATTGATTCTTTGTCAATTTCTGACATATCATCGAGACAAATAAAAACAGTATCAATAGGGATTTTTTTAAGTAGTTTCTTCAAATTATTCATAAAACCAATAATATCAAAAAACCGACTTAAAACCTGTGTAAACTGCTTTGATTCCAAGTCTTCAACATAAGAAGAATCTTTAATTCCTCCGTTCACGCTTTGCTTCTGAATGTTAAACTCAAAACCCAAATTTGAGTCTTTAGCCCTAGAACTTTTTCCAGTTTCATTTTTAATTATCTGATTACATGCAGTTACATCTACAAACAATGGTTTCTTAACGCCTTTGAATAGTATATCAAGCTGTTTATTAAACTCTTTCTCCGTTAAACCATCTTGTATAAAAAATCGTTTAAATCTAGACTTAAATACACTAGCTTTTATTTCATCCTGTATTTCTGATATGATTTTTTCAATAAAAAACACATACAAACTCAGACGATCTAAACTGTCAGGAGTTAATTCTATATCTAATGATTGCAAACTGAAGTATGATTTCCTAGCTTGTTCAAACAAAGCTTTAACGTCGATATACAATGACAGTTTATTCTCTGACTTACGAATTTCATGTTGAAACCTGTTAATAATTGTGGATTTTCCAGTACCTTTCCTCCCCATTAATAAGGTGGTATTTTCCTTAAGCATGGACTTTAAAATCAGATCATTTTCTAGTGGATCGACATAAAGTTCTTCTATTAAATTATTACCATCACCGTCTTTTAAATCTGCACGACGATACTTACTTAACGAATCAGTCATTGATAAAAAAGTATCAGATAAGCTACCCACATTTAAAGACATATTCACTCCAATTTAAATATAAACACAAAAGATCGGAACAAAAGATCGCAAAAGATCGGACAGGCACATTTTTATGCTTTAGCAATCAACCAATATCTCCTGAGCCCAAGGAATACACCTCCCCTCGGAGTTGCCGCAGGGCATTTGCGTTCGTTGCGTGAACGAGGCATGGATGCCGAGATAGCGTCAGTCGAATCAGGGACGAGCGTCTGACGCGATAGCATAAGGACGCTTAATGCCCAAGGGGCTTTCAACTCCGTTAGGGGCGTCAAGGAGCATCCAAGGAGGATAGGACGAGCAGTCCTCCTTGGTCGGGTGTGGGTAGAAGACCCACGACCTTGATTCAACTCGGCCGCTAGGCCGCAAAACTGCCAGTTCATTACTTTGTGAACCGATAAAGCTTCCCATGGCTACCGCACTTCGCCAACATCCGTCAGCCAAGCCATCAATCAAAACAAGGTTGCATCAACTCAAAACGTCCACAGCTGAACATTGAGCAAAATGCCAATAAGCACTGTGGCAATAAGCATAAGTGCCAAAGCATATTCACGAATTTGCAGGAGGATTTGGGTATCTAAGAAAGAAAAGACACATCGTCCTGATGCAAGTGACTCCAATCGCGGATACGCGGTTAAAGCTCATCTTAAAGCTCATCCTTGTTAAAAACCTAAGATAACGACATAGCGTACACTTGTCTATAACTTTAGCATTACAAATTAGACAGTTAAATTAGATAGTTAAGTGATAACTAATTTTGGTATTTAGCTTTTAGGAGCAAGCCCACAACGCCATTGTCACTGGAGAGTGCTAAAGCCTGCGGCAGGCAATGGGTCGCACCGTTACTTTGCAGCGATAACATTGCTAATTCGCGACATCCAGCGAACCAGCAATATCATCGAGTGTGGGCCATAACCCAAACCTTGGCCGCACTCCCAAAATTCCCTTTGCAATTCGGCAAAACCTAACCCTGTAAATATTTACCAAAAAAATCCAAGGTTCTTGCCCATGCAAGCTCGGCGGTTGGCTCATCATAGCGACCGGTGGAATCATTATGAAAACCATGGTTCACCTTAGGGTAAAGATAGGCGATGTAATCGGCATTATTGGCTTTAAGCTGAGCTTCATACGCTGGCCAAGTATCATTAATTCGTTGATCTAGCTCGGCAAACTGAAGCATCAGTGGCCCTTTGACTCGAGTGCGCAGCTCATCCGCTGCTGGAGTGCCATAGAATGGCACGCCCGCGTTCAGTTCATCTGGAATCGTGGCGGCCAGCATATTGACTATATAGCCGCCAAAGCAAAATCCAACGGCGCCGAGTTTGCCATTGCTCTGGGGGTGCGCCTTTAAAAAACGGGCGGCGGCGATAAAGTCCTGCTCGATTTTGGCTCTGTCTAAACTACTTTGCATGGCGCGGCCCGCATCATCATTTCCGGGATAACCACCGAGGGAATAGAGGGCATCGGGGGCGAAAGCGATATACCCCTTGGCCGCTAAACGGCGGACCACATCTTCGATATAGGGATTAAGACCACGATTTTCATGCACTACTAATACTACCGCCGCTTTTTTCGTGGGATCTAAGGTCATAGGATCGCCCACTGCGGCCCCCGGCACTAATAATGTACTTGGCACGACCAAATAGCCTCGCCCCTCACCATACCCCTCGGGGGATGGAAACTTCACATAACTGGCCTGAATATTGGGATCGTTAAAGGACACTTGCTCGGCAAGGGCGTAGTTGGGCAGGAGTGCGCCCGTAAGGGTCGTCATGGTAAAACCTAGGGCGACAAGCCCTGCAAGGCGAGCCATAAACTCACGGCGGTCGATGATTCCGTGGGCATATTCATCGTACCAATCAAAGGCTTCCTGGGGGATAGGTTGGGAAGGTGGCGTTATTAACTCAGACTTTTCGTGTGGGCTCATCGTTCTCTCTCCATTGAACAAGCTAACCACAGGTAGTTATCTTCCCTAGCTTGTGAGTAATTTGGCTGCGTTAACAAGAGTAAAGGATGAAGGCTTATCAGGGCAATCGGCTTTGTGTCACAGGGCAAACAATTATCGACTCGTCCAATAGTCAACTTATGACTGATCTTAGCCTGATATTGGTGTGAGCTTTTTATTCCAAAGGCGTTTTTTTGTGTATAATGTCGCCAATTCACAAACTAATAAGTTTACATTTCAATAACATAAGTTGCCAATGGAGTTCAGATGGCTATAGGGATATGCAGGGTAATTTGTACCACTATCACGCTCACTCTTGGGTTAACGGCTTGCGATAATTCGCTTTCAAGCAAGTCAGCTAGCATCCCCACTCAAGGTGAATATCAGATCATTTCCACCGTAAGCCTCAATGATGGCTTTGAAACCCGCAAAGTAATGCAGGCGCGATTGCTGCTGGATTACCAATTGCAAGATGCAGAAGGTAAAGCGGCCAGCTTAACAACGCCGTTAACCCATAATGCCCACTTTTTTCTCCAACCTAACCTGTTGCAAATAAGCGACTATGGCATGCCCATTCCGGTGAGTAATATCGACCCTAAAAGCCAGTCCAATGAAATAGTGCAACTGGTTAAAGACGGCTTTAATGTCGAGTTCAGCAAGGGGGAAGTACGGCAGCTAACGCCCATCGCGAAGGCGGATCAAAAAGATATCATAGAGTTATTTGAGCACTGGATTAATCTTAATAGCTTGTTTAAACAGGCCCCAACCTTGCCCGTGGCGCTCGAGCCAAGGGTCGGTTATAGCATTAGTGCCCCCATGGACGCGCGCCTAACTTGGACGGTTGAGCAAGTAACAGAAGATAAGTTATTTGCGGTAATACAAGGTGAGAAAGACAACTTTAAGGCCTATGGCAAGTTTGAGCTTAACCGCAAAACCGGCTGGTTAGAGAGCATGGCGTTTTTTCAACAGGAAGAGAGCAAAGGCAGTACCCTCACCCGCCGCATCGCCATGGCGCCCAAGGATAGCCCTTATATCATGAACATACTTTGGCATGCCGACGCTAACTACGATGCCGAGCGTGATATAGATGATCTGCAAAAAGAGCTGTACCCCATTAGTGATGTACCTCGGGAATATAAAGCCCATGATAAGGAGTTTATAGAATCCTTATTATCTGATCAGCAAGGTATTCTTGATAATATTGGCCCATGGGGCGCTGACACGCCGGAAGTGCTGCAATTGCGCTTTGTGCATAATATGAGCCCGCGATATGTGGTTGCCAATGTGCAGTATGAAGACTTAGCCGCCTTTGATGCCAGCGGAAATCCGATAGACATTCACTTCTGGCAGCACAGCAGAGGTTTGGCGATGAATTTCAACCGCTCGATTGAGTCTTCGGTGGATATTATCGCCACAGGTTGGGATAACACTGCCAATAAACTCAAGCAGGTAGATCATATCAGCGCCAAGCTGACCCTAATCCCTGAAAGCAATAAAATAGTCGAAAAGTCGTGGGATGAACTGGTCGCGAATCCTTACGCCTTCGGCGATGCGAGCCTCACGATTCAGGTGCTCGACGCCGAGGCAAAGCTATTTAAAGTCGTGACAAAGCAGAGTAAAACTCAAAACATTAATCTTCCTTTTCAGCAATTTAAAGGGAAGATGGCCGAAGCCCGCCGCGATGGTGATTATCCCAAATGGCTAACGGTGACGGATAAGGAACTGCTGGGGGAATTAATCGGTGTCGATGATCCCCATCATCTTAGCACCCGCGCCCTGCTACTTAAGCTAGATGAGATCCCTAAAACCGTTGTCGTCATTGAGCAGCAGCCACAGCCGGAGTTAAGCCAAACCAAGAACATCCGCTTTATGAAATTTAGCGATTACAACCAAAATCTGGCCAATCCCTTAAGCGAGTTTGGCGATTCGAGCCTCAATAACTTCCTCTATCAAGATCTTGAACCATCAAACGCTGAAATCAGTGCGATCCAAGGGATAAAACCTGTCACTGAAAATGGCCATAATCTGTATATTCCTATGTCAGCCGCATTAGCGAGTGCCTGTAAACCTGAAATAGAACAAGGTTTTAAAGAGGGGAAACACGACGTCACTTGGCAGTTTGAGCATAATGCCCCAAACGGACCAGCCTATACCCTGATGACGCCCGACCGCGAGCGGCAGTTTTTCTACGATAAACACATCCAAGGAAAAATCCATTGCCAAGGTGATATCAGTTGGCAACCCTTAGAGCAGGCAGCTAACCCACGTCCTTGGTTAATCGATTTACAAGCTTGGCTAACAAAAACCGGTTATGGTGACGAGCCGAGTAAAGATCTTAAGAACTACTTTAAAGTCGAGGATGCCCAAGGCAAATCCCTAACGATTCGACTGCCCGAAACCACCGAACTGCGGATTAAAGAGGCGCTGATCGATGGCCGCTATTTGAGTGTGGCGGGCCCTGCAGCGAAGGTGAGTTATATGACTCTCTCTCAAAACCCCGTAGACATCCCCTATGAATTCACCTTTAAACCTTTGCCATAAGGAGCGGTTATGCGTCTATTTACAGTAAAACTACTCCTTGGAGCACTGGTACTTATCTGTATCACTCTCAGTGCCAATGCCAATGCACAAAAAGTGCTACTCGATGAACATTGGAATGTCGTCAAAGATAAAAAACAGGCTAAGTACTATCTAAAACAATCGACCGAAGTGATCGACGGAAATTATAAAGCTGAGATTTATTACAAAGACAAAGATATGCTTTTCTGCGCCAGTGCCCTCGCCGATAACAATATCGGTAAAACACTCGCGAGCGAACAATTCCGCGGTGCTTATCAATGCTACTTTGAGGATGGCAAGCCCTACGAACAAGGCTTTCGCGACGAGCAAGGTCAACTTCATGGCCTGCTCAAAAAATATATCGCCACGGGTCAATTGTATGTTGAATCGCACTATGAAAATGGTGTTAAACAAGGCCTTGAAACGGGTTATTGGGAAGGTGGGAAGATCCGGTACAAAACGACCTATAAAGATGGCAAAGAGGTCGGTATAAGCGAGCTTTTTGATAGCGAGGGCAAGCTTAGGGGCAAGGTCTGTAATAGTGGTACTTGTGTTACCCAGTACTATGACAATGGCAACTTACACGTCGAAATCCCTATGGTGGATGGGCTTACACATGGCAACGAGACCAATTGGGGCTTTGGTAAAATCATTTCGACCCAAGCTTATGTCAAAGGTAAGAAACACGGGGATTACTTCGAATATTTCGACGATGGCAAGGTAAAGCGCCACTACCGCTACCACAATGATTATAAAGTCGGTGAACAACTGGATTACTTTAATAATGGCCAAGTAGCCCAAAAGGAAATCATAGAGGCGCCATGGAATGTGAAGTTATCGATTAAATACAATGAAAAGGGCGAAATGCTCAGTTCAATCGAAGAAAAACACCAAGACAACAACTGGGTTTACCGTAAGCATCAACGCTTTAATGACGGTCAACTTACCTCTAACACAGAGGAGGACAAGCTTAAAAAATGGGTCCTCAACGAAACATTTGAGCAAGGTGAGTTAATCAGCCGCAGCGAGCATATCGATAACCAATTGACGGGGTTATATCTGCAAACCCTAAACCGAAGTCAAACTGTAAAAGTGATTACCCGGGAATATTTTAAAGAGGGCAAGCGCGAAGGCCCCTACGAAATGCTGAAAATTAACCATGAGACAGGGGAACAGTGGGTGGCCGAGCGCGGCCAATATGCCAACGACAAGCCCGTTGGCGCTTGGAAGAAACAACAAGAAGATGCCACCCTCACCTTTAGCTATGATGCCCAAGGCGAGCTCGATGGTGAGTTCCGTAATGAGACAAGTTCTGGGCAATTGCTTGAATTAATCAACTTTAACCATGGCAAACCCGAAGGATTAGTACAACGCTACGCCACGAACGGCCAATTGTATGAAAAGGGCGAATACCGCAATGGGCAGCAGGATGGCGACTGGGTGTACACCCATGGTGAGTTCGGTTTCAACCCAAGGCCAAATCCTGAGAGACACTATTGGTACGGCCGCTTCGACCAAGGTAAACAAGTCGGCCACTGGGAACTGCGTAATACCGAAGACTATGTGCTTGAAATAGCGAATTATGACGAGCAAGGCAGGTTTCATGGTAAACAATACGAGTTTAGGGATAATGGCTGGATAGAAGTGATCAATAGCTACAATCATGGCGAGTTTTTAAATCAAGAAATACCGCTGCCGGTGATAACCTCGGACCATGTTTTCCCTATTTTTTAGCCTAAGCATGTAAACTTCAGCGCTGTGCACTACCTAGAGTGCACAGCCAATCGATATCCCCAGCAGGAGTCCTGTATTGGCGCCGACTTAGCGGCCTTAAGCAGGCAAAATCAGCATATTCAATAAGCTACAATTTAGTTCCAATGGCGGCAAATGCACTAAAGGCAAAGGTATTCATGCCAAAATGGACTTCTGAATAAAAAAGCGATCAAGTTCAAACTTCTGCTTCTAACCCCAAATCTAAAAGAAGTTTCATGCAAAGTGTGCCATAACCAATGTCTATACTAGCGGCCCTTTTTCGATTTGGACAAATAGCCTATGAAGACATTTATCAAAGATGAGCTTGCCCTGCTACTGGGAATACTCACCTTAGTATTCTTTAAGACGGGTGGCGAAAGCTTACTTGCCGATGGCACTGCCCTCTCAACCTATATTCCAGTATCACTCGCCCTGTTAGGCGTAGTGACTTGGGCAATATTCTCAGTGGTGCGCCACTCGGACGCGCTCGCCATTAAACTGGGCGATCCCTATGGCACCTTAATCTTGACCCTGTCGGTGATTTCACTCGAAGTGGTGATGATTTCCTCTGTTATGTTAACGGGTGAGCCTAACCCTGTGATGGCCCGTGATACCATGTTCGCCGTTGTCATGTTAATTATCAATGGATTAGTCGGATTCACCCTATTGCTTGGCGGCTGGCGTTATCACACTCAACACTTTAATTTAGATGGGGTCAAATCCTACCTAGTGGCGATCATTCCCCTTGCCCTGCTCTGTTTAATACTACCCAATTTTACCGAAGGCGGTACTATCGGCGGCATGTCTAAGCCCATGTCTTGGATGCTGATCATTATTTCGATTCTGCTTTATGGCATCTTTTTAGTGATCCAGACCAAGAGCCATAGCCACTTCTTCGTCGATGCAGACCATGAGGATCACGAGGAACACCACGGTATATTGCGCAGTAATGCCTATCACACCATATTGCTGATAGGTTACTTACTGATAGTGATTCTGCTAGCAAAAACCTTAGCTATGCCAATCAATTACAGCGTGGCGGCCCTAGGTGCACCCCAAGCATTGGGCGGTTTTATTGTGGCCTGTTTGATTTTGTCACCCGAAGCCGTTGGCGGCTTTAAAGCCGCGCTGAATAACCAACTGCAACGGGCAATGAACCTCTATTTTGGCTCAGTGCTCGCCACCATTGCCCTCACAGTTCCGGCGGTGTTGATTGTAGGTAGCGTGATAAATCAAGAGGTTCATTTAGGCCTAGCGCCTGCGGATATGGTACTACTTGTGACAAGTTTGATGGTTTGCAAGGTGAGTTTTAGCAGCGGTCGAACCAATGCATTACATGGCGCGACCCATATAGTACTGTTTATTGTGTACTTATTCTTAATGTTCGAACATGCCTAACTGGCAGTAAGCAAACGTAAAAAGACCGAGTCGCAATGCTACTCGGTCTTTTATCTGTCTTGTACGCACTAAGTTGTAAACCTTAAGGTTGGCTCACTTTAGCCAATTGCTGCTGACTACGCTGCTTTTTATATTGTTTAGCTTCCGCAGGGATAGGCGTCACTTTGCCCGTTTCTAACCAATGGCGCAAACGGTTAGCATCGGCGACATGGGTGTATTTGCCATAGGCATCGAGCACCACAAAAGCAACCTGACGCTTTGCCATTTCGGTGCGCATCACAAGGCAATGTCCAGCCGCATTGGTAAAACCGGTTTTAGTCAGATGAATGTCCCAGTTATCTTTGTAAACCAAACGGTTAGTATTGCGAAAATCTAAACTGTATTTTGGTTTAGCGAAGGTGACGGTTTTCTTTTCAGTCGAACTGAGCTGACCTAACATAGGATAGCCTTGGCTGGCTTTAAGCAACACCACTAAATCCTTGGCACTGGAAACGTTCTTTTCAGACAATCCTGTGGGCTCAACATAGCGGGTATTTTTCATCCCTAAGGCTTTGGCTTTAGCATTCATCGCCTTGATAAAGGCCTTATGTCCACCGGGATAATGGTGGGCAAGACTGGCGGCTGCGCGGTTTTCAGATGACATTAATGTCAGTAATAACATTTCTTTACGGCTAATCACACTGCCGATACGCACCCGCGAGTAAACGCCGCGCATTTCTTTAGTGTCATTAATATTGATGGCCAGTTTTTCATCCATAGGCAATTTAGCATCTAGGGTTACCATGGCGGTCATCAGTTTAGTCACTGAAGCTATCGGTCTTACCGCATCGGGATTACTGGAATAGAGCACTTCATTGGTTTTAAGATCGACCACCAGTGCACTATTGGCGGCCACTTCCTGTTTAGCAGGGGCCTTTTTAGCGGCGCTGGTTTTAGTGGCGGTGCTTTTTGTAGTGACAGAGGCCGAATCGGCAGAATGCGCTGTCGCGGCAACAGTGAAACTGCTGCATACCAAGATAAAACTACCAAGCAGAGAAGGGATCTTCATGTAGAGTTCACTGAGTCGTTAATAAGTCAAATGTGCTACGGCACAGGGTTGAGGTTAAGTATAAGAGGTCTATGGTGAAAGGCATAGAACACAACTCGACTTTTATCAGTAATATCAGCATTTTTCGCCAACTACTTCACAAAAAAGTAACAGTTTAAATAGTTGAACTAAGCGAATAACCAAGCATCTAGATGTAGACTTTTTACTTACCTAAGCAACTAACACTGCAAAAATGATTTTTAGCAGTAGAAAACTTCAATCAAAAGGCTTGATGGCCTTTTTAATTCAAAGATGAAGCGATTCTTCCTATAGGCATTTACCTCGCTGTAATCAGTAAACTGAGTGGATTCTTCCAAAACAAAAAACCAGCCATTTGGCTGGTTTTTTACTTAAAGGCTAAGGTCAAGTTAGCCCTTAAATGGGCTCGGCAAGCTTAGGCCTGAGGGCGCATCGCTGGGAACAGGATCACATCACGGATAGTGTGAGTGTTAGTGAATAGCATCACTAAACGGTCAATACCGATACCTTGGCCCGCTGTTGGCGGTAAACCGTGTTCCAGTGCAGTAATATAGTCCGCATCGTAGAACATGGCTTCGTCGTCACCCGCATCTTTAGCATCAACCTGCGCCTTAAAGCGGCTATCTTGATCTTCAGCATCGTTTAATTCGCTGAAACCGTTAGCCACTTCACGGCCACCGATAAAGAATTCAAAACGGTCGGTGATGAAGTGGTTGTCATCGTTACGACGTGCCAGTGGTGAAATGTCCGCTGGGTAGCCAGTGATGAAAGTCGGTTGCATTAACTGCCATTCAGCGGTTTCACCGAAGATTTCTTCTAATAGCTGACCACAGGTCCAGAACTTCTCGATCTTGATGCCAAGGCTAGCTGCCAATTCACGCATGAATTCAAGATCTTTCACTTGCTCGTAGGTCATGGCTTGGATAGTCGCGTTGTCAGGATTGTACTTCTGAATCGCTTCTAACATGCTCAGACGCGCATAGGGGCCACCGAAATCAACAGTGTGCTCGCCGTATGGCATTTGCGCACTACCTAATAACTCAATGGCGATAGAGCTTAACAATTCTTCGGTTAAGTCCATCAGATCTTTGTAGTCAGCGTAGGCCATATAGAATTCCATCATAGTGAATTCTGGGTTATGGCGTGGCGACAGGCCTTCGTTACGGAAGTTACGGTTGATTTCAAACACACGCTCAAAACCACCGACCACTAAACGCTTCAGATATAACTCTGGCGCGATACGCAGGTACATTGGCATGTCCAGCGCATTGTGGTGGGTGATAAATGGACGGGCAGAAGCGCCGCCTGGGATCACGTGCATCATTGGGGTTTCAACTTCCATGAACTCTTTTTTGATCATAAAGTTACGGATAGCGGCAACCACTTTTGAGCGCATTACGAAGGCCTGACGAGACTCTTCGTTAACGATCAAGTCAACATAACG
Organism: Shewanella putrefaciens; assembly: GCF_016406305.1. Taxonomy (NCBI): domain Bacteria; kingdom Pseudomonadati; phylum Pseudomonadota; class Gammaproteobacteria; order Alteromonadales; family Shewanellaceae; genus Shewanella; species Shewanella putrefaciens. The sequence goes on along the minus strand of NZ_CP066369.1, from coordinate 961,910 downwards.
TTGGCGATAACGGGTTTCTTGGTCGGTTAAGCCGTGGAATTTTTCAGGCAGCGGACGCAGTGCTTTGGTCAGCAGTTGGTATTCTTCCATGTTGACGTACAGATCGCCTTTACCAGACAAGTGCAACTGACCAGTCACGCCTATGATGTCACCGATATCCAGACCTTGGTAACGATCCTTCAGCTCTGCTTGTACGCCCTTTTCAGCGTAGGCTTGGATGCGACCTGAAACGTCTTGGATCACTAGGAATGGGCCACGTTTTGCCATGATACGGCCAGCGATGCTGGTTTTAAAACCTAAAGCTTCGAGTTCTTCCTTAGTGTTTTGGCCGTATTTTTCCTGCAGCTCGGCCGCCTTATGGGTACGGCGGAAGGTATTAGGGTGAGCATTAGCGCTACAATTTGGGCGGATGCTTTCTAGCTTGGCACGACGCTCGGCGATCAGTTTGTTTTCATCTTGTACTTGTTCAGTCATCTTATTTCTCGTCTATACCTTTGAATTGATTACAGCCCTGATTTCAAACTGGCTTCGATAAATCGGTCCAGATCGCCATCGAGTACCGCTTGGGTATTGCGCGTCTCCACGCTAGTACGTAAGTCTTTAATACGGGAATCGTCTAATACATAGGAGCGAATTTGACTGCCCCAGCCGATGTCAGATTTAGCATCTTCGGCCGCTTGCTTTTCAGCATTTTGCTTATGCATTTCGAGTTCGAACAATTTGGCTTTTAACTGCTTCATCGCCGAATCTTTATTCTTGTGCTGTGAACGGTCGTTCTGGCACTGCACCACGGTATTAGTCGGTAAGTGGGTAATACGTACCGCAGATTCGGTTCGGTTAACGTGCTGACCACCGGCACCCGAGGCGCGGTAAACGTCGATACGTAAGTCAGCAGGATTGATATCTATGGTGATATCGTCATCAATCTCAGGGTATACGAATACCGAGCAGAATGACGTATGGCGGCGACCCGATGAATCGAACGGCGATTTACGCACTAAACGGTGCACGCCGGTTTCGGTGCGTAACCAACCGAAGGCATATTCACCGGTAAATTTAATGGTCGCGCCTTTAATACCGGCCACATCACCGTCGGTCACTTCCATCAGCTCAGGGCTAAAACCGTGGGCATCGCCCCAACGCAGGTACATACGCAGTACCATGTTGGCCCAATCTTGGGCTTCGGTGCCACCACTGCCAGACTGAATGTCTAAGTAACAGTTTGAGGCGTCCTGTGGACCGGAGAACATACGGCGAAATTCGAGTTCGGCCAAACGACTTTCTAAATAATCCAGCTCTTTGGAGGTTTCATTGAAGGTATCTTCGTCATCTTCTTCAACGGCCAGCTCGAGCAGCCCTTCGACATCCTCAAGACCTGTGTCCATATCGTCGATAGTTTTCACTACGGCTTCGAGGTTTGCACGCTCTTTACCTAAGGCTTGGGCACGTTCTGGGTCGTTCCACACATCGGAACTTTCAAGCTCACGAGTGACTTCTTCTAGACGCTCATGTTTAGCATCGTAGTCAAAGATACCCCCTAAGAAGCTGCGTACGCTCGGCAAGCTCCTTAATTTTGAATTTTACTGGATTAACTTCAAACATGAATTTTCAACTTTCTTTATTTGGCCGCTTTAATTGGTCATCCATTAAAGGAGGCGGTGATTAACAGTATGCAACCGCGGATTTTAACCTAACAATGCCTGTAAACCTAGGCCACAGCGTTTATTAAATGGGATTTAACCGATTATTTTCCAACCATAATAGCCACAGCCCTCGGGGGGAGACTAACAAAGATCCTTTAGCGAATACCGTGATCTTAAGTGAATTTAGCCGAACAATTTTGAGAACACGCCTAAAAATGGGTTAACTATCAATAACAATCCCCATTAGGCGCCCGATATATGCCAAATAAGTCACAGAAATCGAGTAACAAAACCCCGCCAGAGCACAGTCTCAAATGAGTTTGTGATACAAGCTGCAATTCAGTATCAAACTTCCCCCGCCCATAAGCGTCTTCTAAAACAGTCTGGGTATACTCGAAGCGACCTAAGCCTGCGGCCCAGCGCCATTGCAGCAAGTACCCTACAAATATAAAAGGCCATGGGATGATAGAACTTCAAATTGATGATCAACGAGTCGTGTCGACCAAGCCAACCGACACACTACTAGAGGTGGCGCGGGCGGCGGGTATTGCTATCCCCAGTTTATGCGAACAAAGCCCAGCCTCAAGGCAACTCGCCCTTGAGCCACATTCGGATAAACAAGCCTGTAATTTGTGCCTGGTCCAAATTGAAAATGCCGATGCCAGCCTGCGCTGTGTTCGCGCCTGTGAAACCCAAGCCGAGACGGGGATGCGGGTCATTACCCAATCGGAATTTCTCAGTAAAAAACGCCAACAGGCCCTGTCTAAGATCCTAAGCGATCATTTTGCCGACTGTGAGGCGCCCTGCCAGCAAGCCTGTCCCGCTGGGGTCGATGTGCAAAGCTATCTTCACCATATTGCCCAAGGCAACCACAGCGAAGCGGTTAAAGTCATTAAACAAACCCTGCCGCTGCCGCTATCGATTGGCCGTGTGTGTCCCGCCTTTTGCGAGACCGAATGTCGCCGCGGACTCGTCGATGAGCCCATTGCCATTCGCCAGCTTAAGCGCCACGCCGCGGATCTGGATTTAGCCGAGGGAGAAAATGGCGGCATGAGTTATATGCCTCCGCGCCTTGCCGATACAGGTAAAAAAGTGGCCATTATCGGCGCAGGTCCTGCGGGGTTAAGTACGGGATATTACTTATCAAACCAAGGCCATAGTGTGGAGATTTTTGAAGCTATGCCACAGGCTGGCGGCTGGTTACGCTATGGTATTCCCGAATATCGTTTACCTAAGGCGATTCTCGATAAAGAAATTGAGCTGCTGTGTCGTAATGGTTTAACTATTCATACCCAGATGCGCCTTGGCCATGAAATCCAGTTAACTCAATTAGTGGACAATTTTGATGCCGTTTGTCTCGCCATTGGCGCCCAAAAGGCCGTGCCTATGGATTACCCCGGCAGCACACTCGACGGCTGCTACCTTGGGGTGGATTTCCTCAAAGATCATTGCCTAGATAAAAAACTCAAACTCGGCAAGAAAGTCGCCGTGATTGGCGGCGGTAACACTGCCATAGATTGTGCCAGAACCGCGGTGCGTGAAGGGGCTGATGTCACCTTAATCTACCGCCGCACCCGCGCCGAAATGCCCGCCGAAGCCTACGAAGTACACGAGGCCGAAGTTGAAGGAGTGAAGTTCCACTTTTTAACTAATCCGGTTGAAAACCACAGCGATGCCAACGGCAGAGTCCAGTCGGTCACCTTCAGCAAAATGGCCCTCGGCGAAGCCGATGCCTCGGGCAGACGTGCGCCAGTGGATACCGGCGAAACCTTTACGCAAGCCTTTGATACTGTGATCGCCGCGGTATCACAGGCCCCAGATATGGGCTTTTTGCAAGATCCCCAAAGCCAACTCAGCCAAGGCACACTCGCCCTCAGTCGCTGGAATACCTTTATTGGCTGCGAACATACTATGTCATCAGGTGTTGAAAAACTCTTTGTGATTGGAGACGCCAGACGCGGCCCCGCCACCGCCGTTGCCGCCATTGGCGATGGACACAAGGCGGCACAGGCCATAGATAAAATGTTAACTATTGGCTTAAGTTGCAAGCTACATGCTAAGGAATTTAATTCGACTAAGGGGCTGAGCCGCACCACTGACCCCGAAGTGCCAACCGAGCTTTATCGCCACATTGCCCCTAAACCTCGGTTGAAAATGCCCGAATTAACCGCGGTGCAAAGGCTACTTAACTACGGTGAAGTCGAATTAGGCTTTGCCCCCGATGCCGCCATGCAAGAGGCGGCACGCTGCCTCGAGTGCGCCTGCCAAGCCAATACCGCTTGCCAACTGCGGGATTATGCGACCGAGTACCATGTTGAAGCTAAAACCCTCAACACCGAAGGGGCTCGCCACTTTAGCGTGGACAAGTCGAGCCCTTTCATTCAATTTGATGCCAGCCGTTGTATCAGCTGTGGCAAATGCGTTGATGTGTGCCAGCAGCAAAGTGGCCACTGCGCCATTCAATTTGACCATGACTCTTACCAAGCCATACCGCGGGAGTTAGCCGCAACGCCAGAACGCACGGCCCCAAGGGTCGGCTTTAGCGCCTCGATGGCCGACAGCCAATGCGTGCAATGCGGCAACTGTGTGCAGGTTTGTCCAACGGGCGCCCTAGTGGATGCGCGGGACAAACGCCAAGGAGACACGACAGCCCTTAAAACCGCATCGACGATTTGCACTTACTGCGGCGTGGGATGCCGACTCGATCTTAAAATCGATGAAAAATCTAATCGTATCCGCCATATCGAAGGCAATAAGGACTCGGTCGTAAACCAAGGCATGTTATGTGTTAAGGGCCGTTTTGGTTTCGATTTTATTCACAGCGAAAAACGCCTAACAACGCCACTTATTCGTAAAAATGGCGAGCTACAGCCTTGCAGTTGGCCCGAAGCCATTGCCTATGTGGCGAAACGCTTAAGTGAGATAAAACAGCAAGATGGCAGTAATGCAATCGCCAGTCTAGCCTCGGCGAAAGCCACCAATGAAGATAACTTTGTACTGCAGAAGTTTATCCGTAGCATCCTTGGCACCAACAATATCGACCACTGTGCCCGCCTGTGCCATTCCTCCACAGTCACGGGGTTGCAGCAGAGCATTGGTAGCGGCGCTATGACCAATGATATTCCCAGCATTCAAGACTCTGAGGTGATTTTTATCCTAGGGTCGGACACAAGCAGTGCCCACCCTATTATCGCCTCAAAAATCAAACAAGCCGTCAGCTTACAGGGTGCACGGCTGATCGTTGCCGATCCCAAACGGGTCGCCATTGCCGATAGCGCAGAGCTTTATGTTGCCCACAGACCCGGCACGGATGTGATGCTGCTCAACGCCATTATGGCGGAAATTATCCGTAACGATTGGCAGAATAAAGCCTATATTGCCGAGCGCACCGAAGGCGTCGAGGCGCTCTATGCTGAGCTTGCCAAGGAGGATTATCGCCTAGAAAGTGCCGCCCTTATCACTGGGGTTAAGGCCGAGGATATTGCATGCATCGCGCGAACCATAGGCACAGCGCAAAAAACGGCGGTTTACTACGCCATGGGCATCACCCAACACACCACGGGGCATGACAACGTCACCGCCATCGCGAACCTGCAACTGCTGTGCGGCAATATAGGTGTGCCGGGGGCCGGGATCAATCCACTGCGCGGCCAGAGTAATGTGCAGGGCGCCTGCGATATGGGGGCGCTGCCCAACTATTTTACTGGCTATCAAAAAGTCACCGATATTCACGCCAGAATGCGTTTCGAGGCCCACTGGCAAACGCCGCTATCGGGGGAGATAGGCGTCACGGCAACCCATATGATGCATGAGATTTCTAAAGGGAAAATCAAGGCTTTGTATGTGATGGGCGAAAATCCCGTGTTGAGCGACCCCGATCAGGCCCATGTGCTAAGGGCGCTTAACCAGATCGACTTTCTCGTGGTGCAGGATATCTTCTTAACCGAAACCGCCGAGCTTGCCGATGTGGTCTTGCCCGCCGCCGCCTTTGTCGAAAAGCGCGGCCACTTTACCAATACCGAACGGCGCGTACAGCGACTCGAACAAGCACTACAACCACCCGGCGAAGCGCTGGCCGATTGGCAAATCATTCAAGCCATTGCCAATGCCATGGGCGCCAACTGGGATTACAAAGATGAAGAAGCCATTTGGCAGGAAATCAATCTATTAACTCCACAGTATCGGGGCATTAGTTGGCAAAGATTAAGCGCGGATGCTAAAGGCCATCTTCCCCAAGGCATTCAATGGCCATGCCCAGATGAAAATCATCCGGGCACACCTATTATGCATCAAAGTCAATTTACCCGTGGTTTAGGGCTATTCACCCCTGTGGGTTATCGCATGCCCGCTGAAATGCCCTGCGGTGATTATCCACTCACCCTCTCGACCGGGCGTTTGCTGGAGCAGTTCCATACGGGTACGTTAACCCGTAAAACACCCGGGCTTGACCTGCTTGGCTCACCTAAGGTGATGATTTCAGTCTATGATGCCGAGCAGCTTGGGATTAATAATGGCGATAAAATCAAGCTCAGTACCCGCCGCGGTGAGATAGAGATTGATGCATTTGTGACTAAACGCGCCCAAGTGGGGGTGCTGTTCCTCCCCTTCCATTTTGTGGAGGCAGCGGCCAATAAGCTCACCATCAACGCCCTCGATCCCGTGGCCTATATTCCCGAATATAAGGTATGTGCGGTCAAAGCCGAGAAGGTGGCAAATCGCGGCGGCTAAACGAGGTTTAAGCGGTGCAATAAAAAACGGGAGATATGTCATCTCCCGTTTTTTTATGTTTATAGACTCAACTGAGGAGTTAAATCTTAAACTGACCGACTAACTTGCCAAGATTCGTCCCTTCCTGGGAAACGGTTTGGCTGACTCTTGCCGCATCTTCGCTGGAATGGAGCAGCTCATTCACAATCTCTTGGATGGCGTACACATTGCGGTTAATTTCTTCAGTTACTGAGCTTTGCTCGGTTGCCGCCGTGGCAATTTGGGTACTCATATCATTAATCGCCGTTACCGCCGAAGTGACTGAACCTAAGCTTTCGGAAATCGCGCGGGAAGACTCCACCGAGCGCACACAGCTCTGTTGGCTCTCCTCCATGGTTTTAACCGCCTGCGATACCAACTTATGCAGTGCCGATAACATCTCGTTGATCTCTAAGGTACTTGCTTGGGTGCGGCTGGCTAAGTTACGCACCTCATCGGCGACCACGGCAAACCCTCGGCCCTGTTCACCGGCCCTCGCGGCTTCAATCGCCGCATTTAAGGCTAATAGATTTGTCTGCTCTGCAATCCCGCCAATTACTGAAAGTACGCTGTTAATCTTCTGGGATTGCTCGCTTAGGGACTGAATACTGCCCGCGGCATGGTTGATTTGCTCCATCAGGGCGGCAATTTCTTCCAGTGACGCGTCGACACAGCGCTGGGCATTGGCCACATCACCGGTTGCAGCATGAGTCGCCTCTGCCACTTGGGTCGTATTTTGCGCCACCTCACTCGCGGTGGATGACATTTCGGTAATAGCAGTCACTACTTGATCGGTTTCATTGTTGTGGCTCAGGAGTTGGCTCGACATCACTTTCGTCTGATCGTGGATCGCATTGGCCGCAGCTTTCACCCTATCGGTCGCACCAGCCACATCGCCAATAATGGTCTGTAGCTTGTCCACAAATAAGTTAAAGGACAGACCTAATTGGGCAATTTCATCTTCACCCTTCACTGTGAGCCGCTTAGTTAAATCCCCTTCCCCCTTAGCGATATCATTGAGGTTGTCGGCCATATTTTTAATAGGCACTACCATACGGTGGGCTGCGACCATGATAATAAACGCAGTCACAGCGGCCAATAACAGTGCGATCAAGAGGATCCCAAAGGATTTATCGACCATTTGCTCAGTAACAGTTTGGCGGTAATCCTCAACCACAGCCTCGATATCGTCGATATAGGCCCCAGTACCTAACATCCAGTCGGTACCGGGTACCATGATCACATAACTGAGCTTCTCAATTTGTTCATTTGTATTGGGTTTTTGATAATAATAGGAAAAGTGACCATCACCACGTTTAGCCGCATCGAGTAAACCGACGATGATTTTAGTGCCGCGGGGATCGGTCATATCGATTTTATTTTGCCCTTCCAAATTGGGCATAAGGGCATGGAAAATGTTCTTCCCTTGGGAGTCATACATAAAGAAATAACCCGCACTACCAAAACGAATATCCCGCAGCGCTTGGTTTACATTGCCCTGTTCTTTTAAAGACAATTGGTATTGCACTATGCCAGCGGCAATCTCGGTTGCTTCTTTAATTTGTTGTTTACGCTCCCCAACCAGTTTGGTTTTGAAGGTAGTAACCTCATCGTTAAGGGCTTCTTTTTCAACATAATAAGAAACCGACATCAACACAAACAAGGCCAAAATCAGAGGGAAAAGCGATAACAATAGTAATTTATTACGCAGGCTAAAATTCGACATGCTTGCTAACTCCAGGGTAGTGTCACTTTTTTTTAGTATGGTTGGAGTATAGCCAAAATAGTGCAAATTCTTAGCGCTGTAGATAACAAATCCCAAGATTAATTGTAAAAATTACCTTTTAACGAATTGACTTAGCAAATCGACTGAATGAATCGATTTAGCAAATCGACTTAGCTTAGTAACGTCGAACCAATACCAAAGAGACTGAAAGCCAAGACCAAGATAAGCATTGGGGGCTTAAAAAGTTTCAATGCGCCAAAACCTAGCAGCACTAAGGCCATATCTTGAGCCGAAAACACCGCTTGATTAAACACAGGTTGATAGAGCGCGGCGAGCAACAAACCGACGACGCTGGCATTGATCCCGGCAAGTGCCCCCGCGATCTTAGGTCTAGCCGCGATCGCATGCCAGCTTTTTAAGCCTACTAACATCAGTAAAAACCCCGGTAAAAAAATCGCCGCCGTCGCAATACAAGCGCCGATAAAGGGATTTTCTAGCATCATTTCCGCCCCCAGAAAGGTGGCAAAGGTGAACATAGGGCCAGGCACAGCTTGGGCAAAAGCATAACCCGTTAAAAAACGATCGCTCCCCAAGGTATCGCCAACGGCGGTTTCCAATAGGGGCAACACCACATGTCCCCCACCAAAGACCAGACTCCCTACCCGATAAAACTCAGCGAAAATGCCACCCATTGAACCTAAGTTCACCATAAAGAAACTGGCAACGAATAGGCCCAAAAAGAGTAATAAACAGAAGTAATTTAAGCGAATAGGTTCAGCCGTATCCGTGTCAGCAGTGGCACTAAGAAAACGCACACCGATGAGGGCCGCGACGATTAACAGAATGATTTGCACCCATAAAAAGGGCACCATTAAGATGATTGCCGCACTAGCTAACATCAGCATACGCGCACTATGGCGCTGACAAAATTGCTTAAACATGGCCAGCACGGCATCGGCGACCACCACCACGGCCAGTAGCTTTAATCCATGCACTATCCCTTGCATATACTCATTGGCGAGCCACGCTGCGGTCGTCACCGCCAGCAAATACATCAGGATAAAAGAAGGCAAGGTAAAACCGATAAAGGCGGCAATGGCCCCCAAGATCCCGCCTCGATGGTAACCAATGGCAAAACCCACTTGGCTCGACCCAGGACCGGGCATAAATTGGCTTAAGGCGACAAAGCTGGCATAGCGTTTATCATCTAACCAACCGAGCTCATTAACGAAAGTCTGGCGAAAATACCCTATATGGGCCGCAGGGCCGCCAAAACTCATCAGGCCAAGAGTCAAAAAACGCAGGAATATCTGTAACATATGCTTTGCCTTGCGGGACATAAAGTAGGCAAGATTATGCCACTAAAATGAAAGTTTAATGAATGCTAAATCCTGCTAATCCCTTTATAGAATGGATATTGCCCCAATGAAAAAGCCGGCAAATCCCTTTGCCGGCATCCTAAATTCAGGATCAATATCAATTGACTAGGAAGTTAACACCATGATTAGTGAGTTTTTCTTCTAATCATAGCCCCCAATGCGAGCAGCATGGCTAAGCCACCTAAGGCGCCGCCGCTGTCCTTATTCGTCTCCTCTGGCGGTGGTGTTACAACCGGTGGCTGCGGTTCAACACCGTCTGATTCAACATTCAACATAAAGCGAGTTGAGGCCGCATCCGCCGGATTTTCAACATCGCTCACTGTCAATGTCACTTCTACCGCACCGTGGAAATCGGCCTTAGGGGTAATAGTGACGGTTGAACCTGAAGTATGGCCATTGACGACGGCAGTGATATTTTCACCGGTTACACTGATAGTGTTCACGCTGTTTTCTTCATCTGCGTAGTAAACGACTAAGTCTTCGAGGCGGGTATTTTCGGCAATCCTCTGATCGGCAATCTTACCCAGACTAATGTTTGAAGGCACTGTGATGGTATGGTTCATCTCAATATCGGCCATACCTTCTATGCTACTCATGGCCTTAAACTCTAAGGTTTTACCCGTCGCGCTGGCTTCAACCTGTGTCCAAGCTGTCACTTCAAACTGCGAAGACTCAGGGCCGACATAGTCATAACAAATGACCAGACCACTGCTAAGTTTGTCCTTTAAATCATCGAAGCCATAACTTTCAGCGAGATAACCTTGAATAGGACCAAAACCAGACACTTGACCTTTAAAGCCCTGCAGACCGATAGCGCCACGCCCATCCTGTGAACCAAAGTCGATATTATCGTAGACCATGTACATCTCATGCTCGTTATCACCAAAACGGGTGTTCACGTTGAAGATCAACTCAAAATCGAAGCGATCATCCTTTTCCTCCCATTGGTAGACACGGTTAGCATCACGTCCTAGGTAACCATAGGAACGGGCGTTATCGTACTCAACTATTCCCCATCCGGAATTCGTACTCGCCAGAGAGATACCCGATGGATCTAAATAATCGGAATCGAGCGGTACACTCATAAAGTCTCGGCTACCCGTGAAGGATGCCCCGCGCCATAACATGCCAATAGATTCGTAAGGGAAGCCATTGTAAGGAAAGCCTAAATGGAATGGGAAGAAAAACGGTTGCTCCCAAAGGGTGATAATACCGTTCCCCCTCAACTCCAACGCATTTTGGCGATTTGTATTAAGTTCCTCGCTATTGTTATAGAGGTGGAAGCTATCGTAGGCACCGTTGAACATAGAAGAAATGGGCACGACTATACCTTGGCGAGTGAGGATATCGTTATCACTGCCATCTATCGCTATACCATTTTCATCGTATTCAACGGATGCAAAGCCACCAAACAGAGGACTAATGTCAAATTCCTTTAGATCCACATAAGCACCTGGATTGGTGTTACCAAAATTAGGAGTACGACATTGGGCATCGCTGATATTCGTTGTGACCTTATAGTCAGGCGTTAACGAACCTGTATCAGGCTGAGTCCCGGATATTGTCAGCGTATTCCCCTCGATCTTGATGCTACTGACGATGCTCTGGCTAGAGGTCAGTACATCTTCTTCCTTCAACTTCAATCCCTCTGGGATCTGTGCCGATAGGGTAAACTGACGATCGACGCCACTTTGGTTGGGTAACACTTCAAAGGTAAAGGGGATTTTATCTCCTTTGACCGCCGCAGTTTGCGGTACATCTAGGGATACATCGTCATTACCACGCACTAGCTTTAAGGCCACCTTGCCGATATTGCCAGCATTCGCTTCAGAGGTACCAAAATCCATTGAAGAGTAATAAATATCCCCCTTCACCATGTCAGGACGGTTCCAACTCAATGTGACGTCCACAGGTTTATCGCCATCGGTACTCGGCACTGCCACCTGAAAATCGCTCGCCACTGTGTCTGTTACCACTGCGGTCGCATATTCGAAGGTTTCGTTGACGACGCCCAAGGATGACCAGTTTCTCGGGTTATAGAATACCGCCCAGTAAGTTCCTTGTTCAGGGTTGTTGATATTACAGAAGTTACCGAGCAGGACATGACTCGACAGACACAATATCTCTTCATCTATATCCGGTTTACCATTGCCATTGTAATCCTTACCGACATAAACCAGCGGATTCCCCTTATCTAAAGTGCCATCTAGCGGAGATTCTGTTACACCAAATGATTCAACAATCAAACGCTTAGAATTAGCAGGCACCTCTATAGTGATACTATGGGTCGCTTCATCTAATCGCTTTTCCGGCGAAACGTTCGGATCGATATTACTCGCCCAAGGGTAGTAGTTATCATCATCGCTTGGAAGCGTGAAGGTTTTAACGTCGGCCTTAACGGGTTCAAAGACTCGACCAACTGGCGTTTCAGTGGCCGGTATTGCGATGCCTTTAAAGACATAATTACCTTCATTCCTGTGGGCTGTCGCCTGCAGACGTCCGGGCATATTGTTCATATCGTACTTAAAGACAATCGGCCAATGTGCTTCTGGACTCACTCCTGTTGTTTCGGTTAACACAAGATTGGAATGCAACTCAACTTCGGCATTACTAAACCAATCTTGAGTATCCATGATGGATGCCTCAATCATCAGTGTTTGGGTTTCGCCCGCCGCTAAGGTGAATTCCTCAGGGGTTACCTTGATAGTCACCCCATTCTGAGCGGCCTGACTACGCATATCCAGTGCCCAGTTAACCACATCATCATGGCTAACCTTCCATGAACCCGCTTTAGTGGCTTTAACGGTACGCACCCACTGACATGTCGGTTTGCAGCTAAAGTTAACTAATTGCGGAATATTCAGCTTATGCACGGCGCCGCCGTTTTTCGGATCGGCGGCTTTAAAGTTGGCGGCAGTTTCATCCATAATGAGGCCCGCTTTTACCGCATTGGCCACATTGATACGGCCAGTACCGGCGCGATAGGTTGAGGCTAAACCCTCTTTACCGTTAGCTTGGTTCAAACGACGATATTTAACGACATTGTCTGCCGTCATTGTCAGCGCAGACTGGATCTCTGCCGCACTCCAATCGGGATGGGCTTGGCGTAACAATGCCATCGATCCTGCCGCATGGGGGGATGCCATTGAAGTACCGCTTAGGAAGGCAAAATCGCCGGAAGCGGGTGCCGAGGAGAATGGATGCTCATCTGAATAAGCGGCATAAATATCGACCCCAGGGGCTGCCACGGCAGGAATAAGCGCTTCGGGCGTCGATGGGCTTGGGCCACGGGACGAAAACGCAGCGAGCCAATCGGCATTTTCTGGGTGTATCTCACGCTCAATGCGCGTATTGCCAATGGTCAGCACATGATTTTTTCCCTTAGCTAACCAATCGCTAAGGCCATAACCTGACATGCCGTTATCGTAGCGACCATCCCATTCTTCCTTAGCGATATGCACACTCGGAATAGAATAAGCCGCAGTACCGACAATGGCATCGCCGTTGGCATAGTTGTACATAATCATGCCATCGCCACCCGCGGCTTTGACATTATCGGCTTTAACCGAACGGGCAATACCGTTGGCATCGCTCAGGCTGTTACGCTTACAAACCACTATCACATCGGTTGGATTGCCATCGGCATCTGTGATGCTATCGAAAATACCCGTGGCAAAAGGCTCTCCGCAATACTCATTGCCGTAGTCAGCCGCCTTAACGACAACCCCAGTGACAGTTTCTTGGTTAATGGCGCCGCCGACAATCTCTGTCCATTTAGGCGCTTCGTTGCCACCGGTTGGCTCGGTCAACTTAGTTTCAACCACAACCTCACGGGCATGGGTTGATGCGGCAACGTTCAGTAGCCAAGGTGACGCATGGTCAATGGCACCAAAATACTCTTCATATCCCCTCGCTTGACCTGAATTCCCCGCGGCAGCTGCAACCGAAATACCAGCCTCACGGGCCGCTAAAAATGCCAGTTCAACATCGTCACTCCAAGGATGGGAATCTTGACCACCAATAGAGAAGTTAATGACATCGACCCCATCACTAATGGCATCTTCTATCCCTGCGATCAGCGCCTCACCCGGACAACCGGGATAAATTTCGTTATCCGGATAACAGACCTGGTAGGAGATGATATTGGCATGGGGGGCAACACCACTGATCTGCGGGAAAAGCCCAGCCTTAACCACTTCACCATCGGCGCTAGCACCCGATTGAGGTACAGAGAAATCAACATTTTTTAATACGTTACCCGCCGCCGTCGAGGCAGTATGAGAACCGTGACCTTGATAATCCTCACCAATTGCAGGACGAGTCGCCCCCAGTTCACCCGAAGTGAAAGTATCAGTGATCACCGGATAGCTGCGAACACCAATCAGCTTGTCATTGCATAGCGTATCGAAGCCTGCCTTAGTACAATCGCCCACATATTTACCGGCGCCCCAGGGATTGGTGTGATCGTAACCGTCACCGCCAATATCCGCAAAGGAGGGATGATCGGTATTCACCCCTGTGTCGACAATCCCCATGATGATGCCTTCACCCTTGTAGGGAACTGATGCTGTGGCTTCTCCTGTCCAGATTTTATCGGCTTGGATAAGCTCAGGGCCCGCATCGGTAAACAACTCATAGGTTTTAGAGCGTTGCACTGAGGCCACATTGCCGAGTTTTGAGACAGCTTCGGCTTGTTCCTGAGTCATCTTAATTGAAAACCCATTGATTGCATTGGTAAATTGGCGACGAAGCTCAGTTAATCCCGTTAGTGCGGTGATAGAATTCAGAACATCATTCTGGCGGTTAAGCAGTTGTCTTTTATAATTATCGACTTGATTTGAAACTGCCTTTCCCGCAACAAAGAGCTTGGCATGCTTAGTCGATGCCTGATGCGTAAATACCCCAGATACGGCCGCATTTGCCAGTGACTTTTCATGCAGTCGAACGATATAAACCTGCTCACCGCTGAGGCCTTCTTCACGGGTAAATTTTGACTCTTGACGGTTAATTTGCACATTGAGGCCATCATCCAGCAGCATACTATTCGATGACTTGGTCGCTTGTTTTAATTTTTTTAGTTGCTCAACTGTTACATTTGGAGCCTGTAACTTATTGATTGGGATTCTAAGTTCAGTGCCCATATCCGTTGCAGCGCTTAAACTACTCGCACCATAGAGTGCAACGGCGATGGCACTCGTGATCAGTCTTATCTTCACAGTCCTTACTCCTTATTATATTTATTGTGGCGGGGTGGAATATTGAATAGATATTCACATCCGCTTTAACATATAAACATTCCATTAACAGGCTCGGACAGTGCTTTGATGTATCATTTTGTACACTTGTTAAGTTTTTACAGACTTTTAACGGGTGATTGGTTTAGATTCAAATAATCCCATTACTTGGATGTATGATGCTTTCCATGAAGTACTTTCTTTGCAGTATTGTTTTCCTTTCCATGCTATTTCCCCCGCTCGCCGTTGCCGAAACTAAACATTCAGAAATGATCACAACAGGCGAATTCCACGCTGCGTTAGCACTAGGTTATGGTGGTTTAGAAAATCCCCGCGCCCACGCAAAATCGATTGAAACCTATGTATTGCCCACTTGGTCTTACTACGGTGAGCGGTTTTATGCAGAAAACTTTACCTTAGGGTACAGCCTGCATGAATCCGATAGTCTGCTGATCGATATACAGACACAGCTCAATGAAGATGGCATTTTCTTCGAGTTCGATGGGCTCAATAGGCTCTTTATGAACGATCTTTTAGGCTTCACGCCCATCAGAAACCCCACTAACGCTAAACAGCCCAAAACCGATGAGATTGAACGCAATATTTCCTACCTTGGTGGGATCAATGCCACCTGGCTAACGCCATTTGCCGACATCAGCTTAGGTTATTTCCATGATATCAGTGGGGTACATCAAGGAAATGAAATCCAGCTACGCCTAAAGCGCAGTTTTGAATACCCATGGGGCGTGTTGGGGTTTCAGGGGGGAACTGTCCGTAAGAGTCAGAATATCCTTAACTACTATTACCAATTAACCCCCGAAGAAAGAGGGCCCATTTATCCCCGCTATTATCCTTCGGCCACGTTTAACTACTATGCCAAAGCCGTGATCAATGTCCCCCTAGGGGAGAATGTCAATTTTGTTGGTATTTTTGAATACACTTGGTTGGGGCAAGGTATAACCGATAGCATTATGATCGACAAAGATGGCTATATCTCTGGATTTGTTGGGATTAGCTATGGCTTTTAGACGTTATTACCGCTGCATTCTGTGGCTCACTTGCTTTAGCCTTATCATTTCAGCCCTGATAAGCCCCTTTGCACAGGCCGATGAACTCACGTTAACCCCAGATACCTGCGCGGTAACGGCAGAAAAACCCGCCTGCCGCTTAGACTTACTCATTGAGTATCAATCCGATACACCAAAATCCCTCTGCATTTGGGTAGCAAAACATCCCATACCACTCACTTGTTTTGAAAACCAGATCCATTTTAAGTACCAAGTACAATTAACCTTAGCCGACGATACCTTATTCGAACTTAGGGACCCAAAAAACAATGTTATTACTTCGGGCCTAGTGAAAGTGGCAAAATTTGAACCCGCTAATACGAGAAGGCGTCGAGGACTTAACTGGAACTTACTATGACAGGCACGCGGATGACAGATTCTCAGTCCCAACTTTTGCTTATCGAAGACGACCTCCCCCTCGCGGAGCTCGTTTGCACTTACCTCGAACAACAGGGATTTCACCTTGTTCACCTCGATAATGCCGAGGATGCTTTGTTACGGCAAGATACTGATGATTTTGACTTAATCCTTTGCGATGTGATGCTACCAGGGCAGGATGGTTTTAGCCTATTCCCACAGCTTGCCGCCAGTTATCCCTGCCCCATTATTTTTCTCAC
This sequence comes from Shewanella putrefaciens, assembly GCF_016406305.1. Taxonomy (NCBI): domain Bacteria; kingdom Pseudomonadati; phylum Pseudomonadota; class Gammaproteobacteria; order Alteromonadales; family Shewanellaceae; genus Shewanella; species Shewanella putrefaciens. The sequence goes on along the minus strand of NZ_CP066369.1, from coordinate 945,498 downwards.
CGCCCTCGATAGTCACTTAGATCAAATTCGAGGCTTAGATTTAGGCGCCTGTGACTATCTGCTTAAACCCGTTGTGCCGCCACTTCTCTTCGCGCGGATCAAAACAAGCCTGAGGAAACAGCAGCCTAAAACAACACGAGACTCACTCAGACTGCACGACCTAGCGTTAAATCCCAATCTGCAACAGGTTAACCTAGGGGATGAAGTGATCTCATTCACTACTAAGGAGTTTTCCCTATTGTGGATATTCGTCCTCTATGCGGGCAAAGTACTCTCACGGGAGTTTTTATTCGAACAGTATGTTGGCCGTGAATATGACGGCTTAGACAGGGCTATAGATCTTAAAATCAGCCGCTTGCGGAAACGTTTAGATGAGCTCAATGTCCCTGGGTTAGCCATTACCACCATCCATGGAAAGGGATATTTATTTAACTATTTACCGCCACAGCGTCGGATGTAACAGCTATGAAATTTCAGTTCTATCGCCTGTTTGCTTTTTTACTGCTGTCCTGCGGATTAGTGATCTGGAGCTTTGGCGAGCTGGCCGAACATTTTGCCGATGACAAATACAGCTATCAAATTGATGTTGATGACCTATTACAAACCTATGATGAACAAAAGCCCACCAATATCAAACGGGTCGCTAGGGATTCACTCTCCCTGCCAGACAACTTGCAAACCTTGCTATTACAGGGAGAAACCCTTGCCCTACGCCACAGTGGTGACGAACTCTATTACTACCACCTAGATAAAGATAAATCCCATATTCTCGTCCTTGGTCCCGTGGTGACACCGCCACCGAAGGAAACAAATACTAGTTTGATTTTACTTGGTTTTTATTCATCATTGAGCCTAGTGGCCCTGTGGTTAATCTGGCCCGTATTTCGGGATCTACACCATTTACAACAAGCCGCCATTCACTTTGGCAAATCGCCACAAAAACTCCCAATGCAGACCCACAGGCACTCGGCGATTTACCCCTTAGCTAAGGTATTTAGCAGTGTCAGCCATCAAATTGTAGATTTTGTCCAAATGCACAAAGAGCTGTCCCGCACTATTTCCCATGAAGTACGCACCCCACTCGCCCGCATGCGCTTTGCACTGGAGATTATTCGTCCGCAAATTGACCCTAATTATGCGCAGCGATTAACTGAGGATATTGATGATATTGAACAGCTTGCAGCAAACTATCTTTCCTTTGCCCGTTTAGAACACAAGGAAGAAGCCCTCAACCAAGACTCACACGCCCTCGATGGGTTTATGGACAAAATGGCACAAAAATATGCGATTTATCAGCCAAAACTCAATATTGTGTTTCATCATCAGGGCCAACAGGCGCACTTCGACCCCGTCACCATGACGATTGCTGTCCAGAATCTGATCCAAAATGCCATGCGTTTTGCGAGCAGCGAAATCCATGTCAGTTTTCAACAGCAGGCGGGACAAAATCGATTCTGTGTCGAAGACGATGGCCCAGGATTTGAGGGCAAAGGCAAAAAATTGATGACCGCCTTCGAACGTGACGCCCAGCAAAGCGATAACAGCGGCTACGGTTTAGGGCTCTATATAGTGAAAAAAATCGCCACTTGGCACTATGGCAAACTTGAGCTTAGCCGCTCGGAGAAACTCGGCGGCGCATCGCTGTGTATTATTTGGGATGACAGCCTAAGCACAAAAACACCTTAAGGTTGTGCCCTCAATCCTTGACTAACATAGCCAAGACCTCGAAATGATCCGTGTGGGGGAATAAATCGAACAGTTGCACTTTGGTTAAGTGATAGCCTTGAATATGCGCGAGATCTTTGGCTAAGGTCTTAGGATTACAGCTGGAATAAAGTATCGCCTTTGGGGCAAACTCGCTTAGGGACTGGCAAAGTGCCTCACCAATGCCACGCCGCGGCGGATTCACTATGATCAAATCCGGCTTGTCGGCGGCGCTTTTGCCCTTGGCAAAGTCGGTGGAATCGAGCGCCATAAAGTGCACGTTCTCGAGCCCCATCATGTGCGCTGACATTTGCGCGCAGGCTATCGCTTCGGCTTCGATTTCAATCCCTGTGAGTTTTATGTCTTTGGATGCGCAGTGCAGTCCGAAACCGCCCACACCACAGAAGAGATCCCATAACGAATGAGGTGAAAACTCGGCCACCCACTCACGGGCGGTTTGATATAACTGCGCCGCTACTTGCGGGTTGGTCTGGAAAAAACTCTTAGGCCGAATAAATAGGGGGACATCGTTAAACAGTTCTTCTAGGCGGGTATTCTCAGTTAAGAAGATCTCTTCATCCCCTTCGAGGATCGCCATATGAACGGGCTGGATATTGACCGATACCACTTTAATCTGTGGAAATTCCAGCAACAATGCGGCCAGCTCACGCTCAATACGGGGGATGGCATCCTGCGATCGCAGCACGAAGCGCAGCAGATATTCGCCACGCACTTGGCTGCGGGTCAATAGGATAAATTTAAGTTCGCCCTTCGCTTTATCCACACGGTAAGGCGGGATCCCAGCCTGCTGTACAAAACGCTCTAGACGGTGAAGTAACGCTTGCATATCAGTGGGATATAGCAGGCAGTCACATAGGCTGACCGCCTCGCCACTCGGGCTGACTATCCCAAGCACTGGGGCGTGGGCCGCCCCTAGGGCCACCATTTTGGCTTTATTACGAAAACCACTGGCATCACCAAAGATGGGGGCTTGAAAAATATCTAAGGGATCGGAAACGAATGGCGCGAGGAGTTGCTGTAATTCTTGGGTTTTAGCCGCCACTTGCTGCGCCATAGGAACTTGAATATGAAGGCAAGATTGGCATTGGCCTACATTAAAATAACTACATTGGCTTTTGGCACTCACTATGGCAGCACTCACGACAATTCCTAGGGATCAGTAAAAAAGCGCCATACTGTAGCGTTTTTGCGGCGAAAAATCACCTCGAACTCGCCCCAAACGGCACAACTTCAAAGTACGGCCACCGCGCCATCAACCTAGGGGGAGCGAATCGACGTCGGCAATCGGTGGGCGCTTACCCAGATGTTGTTCAATCCATTCGAGCACTTCTGCTGAAGCACTCCTAAAGGTGGTGAGTTTTCCGCCGTATAGACTCAGCAGCCTCGGATGGGAAACCGATGTCTGCATAAGAATATCCCGCGGCCGATCGAAGGCTTGGGAGCTCTGTTTAGGTAAGACTCGTACGCCGCAATAGGTCTGAACTATCTTAGCCTTAAGATCATTAATCTCGGGCGAGAGCGAAAAATAATGCCGATAAATACCAAGGAGGTAGTTAACCTCGGACTCAGTCACCTCGGGAGGTTTATCCAATGATGCCAGCTCCGTTTCCGTCGTGCCTATTAAGGTTTGACCATACCAGGGCATCACAAAAATCACCCGTTTATCGAAGCAGGATTCTAAGTACAAGATGCCGTCGAGGGCGGGGATATCCAACAATAAATGTGCGCCCTGCACCCAGTCGAGTTCAACTCCCGCCAATGGGGGCGACACTTTAGCAATCACCTCATTCACCCAAGGCCCAGCCGCATTAATCACGAGACTGGCTTCGACTTGCCGCACGTCACCCGCATGTTGAAAACTCACAGCGCAGCCTTGGGACTGATGCTCCATTCCGAGAAAATCGGCTTCGGCGTAAACTTCAGCCCCTAATGCCTGTGCACTGCGGGCAACGGCTTGAGTCAGTAATTTATCGTCTGTCTGCGCATCCCAATACTGAAATACCGCCTTCAATCCCGAAAGTTTAAGCCCCTTTAAACGGTGCCAATGGACCGCTGGCACTGAAATAAATCGCCCTAAAGGATCGAATTCACTTAACACCGCATACAGGCTCAGCCCTGCCCGTATCGTCCAAGGACTGCGCTGACTATGCTCGTAAACTGGGATATAAAATGGCACGGCTTTCACTAAGGTCGGCGCCAGATTGAGTAAATTACGCCGCTCAAGCAGGGACTTACGCACGAGGTTAATTTGCCCAGTCTCTAAATAACGCAGGCCACCATGGATAAGTTTGCTGGAATTAGCCGAGGTTTGACCGCCAATTTCCCCTCTTTCAATTAACAGAGTGGAATAGCCCGCCGCCGCCGCATATTGGGCGATCCCCACACCGCTGATCCCGCCGCCAATAATGGCTATATCGAAGGAGGCCATGGCTTATTTACCCGCAATAACGCTTGCATTGCTAACTTATCCATCGGAGTCATTCTATCCCTAAAATACGGCTACAGGCCCATGAAGATCAACTATGTCAACACGTTAGCCTTAAAGCAACTGGTATTTAAACTATTAATCAAGGCTAGCATGTAACTGTTTAAGCGCCCTATCGCACATCGCTTTCAATGCCTTAAGCTCATTCACTTCACCACCCACTTTACAGCGCATCAAATGGGGAATGTCACTGGCCTGGGATTTAAGGGCGATCCCTGCAGGCGTTAAGGCGAGCACTCGCACCCGTTCATCCTGCTCACTGCGGCCACGGCTGACTAATCCCTTAGATTCTAGGCGTTTAAGTAGCGGGGTCAAAGTACCAGAATCGAGGAATAGTTTATCCCCTAGGGTTTTAACGCTGATCCCCTGCTCCTCCCATAACACCAGCATCACTAAATATTGTGGATAGGTAAGATCCAACTTATCTAACAGGGGGCGATAGGCTCGCACCATGGCATTGGCTGTGCTGTAGAGAGAGAAACACACCTGTTGCTCTAAACATAAGGCATTGTCTAAGTTCGGGTTTTCAATCTCATCGGAGACAGTTAACCCATTATTGACTTCAATTTTAGACATAGGAAGATCCGATAATTTAAATACATTGTGCACAATATACTTGCATTCACACTAAAGATCGAATTATAGTTTACCACAATTGAATTGCGCGCAACTTAAATTAAATCTATTAATCCTAAACAATTGAGGTAATGAGTATGAAAACACTGTATGAAACACGAGCAACGGCAAGAGCGGGACGTCAGGGACAAGTCAGCACGGATGATGGTTTACTCGATGTCGCACTAGCCTACCCTAAAGCCATGGGTGGCAGCGGACTTGCGACTAACCCTGAACAGCTGTTCGCAGCCGGTTATGCCGCTTGTTTCTCAAACGCCATCTTGCACGTGGCTAAAATCGGCAAAGTCGCATTGACTGAAGCCCCCGTCAGCGCAGTGGTTGGTATAGGTGCCAATGAGGCGGGAGGATTTGCATTGACCGTCGCCTTAGAAACCAGCCTCGATCTCCCCCAAGCCGAGGCCGAAGCCTTAGTGCGCCATGCGCATCAAGTATGTCCTTATTCCAACGCCACCCGCAACAACATAGATGTGAAGCTAAGCGTTAATGGCGTCGCATTAAGCTAACGCTATCAAACGAGTATTTTTAAAGCACCCTAGGGTGCTTTTTTCGTTGCTGGCCTCTAATCCCCCTTAAAATAAACCTGCCTCACTTCCCAAAAAAACGCTAATAGCGAGTTAACTAACACTTCTTAATGCTAAATTTAATCAAAGGGATTGAATTCAGTAGAGTAATAGTCAAAGAATCGTTTTAAACCATTAACCCCACACTTGTGGGAGGCGCTATGACAAAATACCTATCGAAATACGCTTTTCTCTATTCCTTAATGTTGGCGCTACTGTGTATTAGCCCGAGCTGGGCCAATGTCGAGGCGCCAAGCACGACCGATACCACTTGGCATTATGTGAATGCCCAGGGTGAACTTAAGATCAAACTCTATTTCTTTTGGTCTAAAACCTGCCCACATTGTGCCGAGGCTCACCCCTTTATCGATTCCTTGCCACAAAAATACCCTTGGATAGAACTCGAATCCCATATGGTGTCTGCACCGGGTGTGCAGGAAATTTGGCAAAATATCGCCGCTAAAACCGCGACTGAGGCCCGCTCAGTTCCCTTTATGGCAAGCTGTGAAAAGGCCGTTGTTGGCTATTCCAGCGAGGCAGTTACAGGCGAGTTTCTAGTTAATCGTTTGAAAAACTGTTACTTATCCCTTGGTGGACAGTTAGCACAAGCGGATATGCCAACAAAAGGCGTCGCAAGCACTACAACCAGCACGTCCACGGATGCACCGCTCTTTGGCACCTGTAGCAGTGATTCAGGGGAAGGCACCTGTGATGCCACCAGCTTAACGGGGACTGAGCAAGCCGAAGTTCAACCCGTAGAGCTACCATTAGTGGGGGTGGTGACACCTGAGACTATGTCTCTGCCACTGTTGACCTTAGTGCTCGCGGGTGTGGATGCCTTTAATCCCTGCGCCTTCTTCGTGTTGCTGTTTTTATTGTCAATTATGGTCAACGCCAAGAGCCGTGGACGCATGCTACTGGTTGGCGGGATCTTCGTGTTTTTCTCCGGCTTGATTTACTTCCTGTTTATGACGGCCTGGCTCAATATCTTTAAGCTGTTAGGCGCAGGGAGTGACGGCGGTATGATTATCCTAGCGGCGGGGATTTTAGCGCTGATCGCAGGGGTGATTAATGTGAAGGATTACTTTTTCACTAAGGGTGAAGTAACCCTGTCCATGTCGGCAGAAAACCGCACAAGCCTGATAAAACGTATGGGGAAACTGTCCAACTCCAGCAGTTTAGGCGCCTTAATCCTTGGCTCTACCGTATTAGCCATACTCGCCAATGCCTATGAGTTATTGTGCACCGCTGGCTTCCCCATGATCTACACAAGCGTATTGTCTATGCACAATCTACCGGATATAGAGCGTTATATGTATCTGGTTTTATACAATATTGTCTATGTTATCCCACTGGCGATTATTGTGATTGTCTTCAGCGCGACCCTAGGTAAACGTAAATTGACCGAGAAGGAAGGTCAGGCGCTGAAACTGATGTCGGGGGTGATGATGTTCGGTATGGGTATCGCCTTAGTGATTGATCCAACCGCACTGCAAAACGTGGCTCTGGCACTGGGCTTAATCTTAGGATCACTGGGAATTACTGCCGTAATCGTACTCGGCCGAAAGCTCCTTTCAGCCAAGGCAAATCAGTAAACAAAGTGCTCGATTGGCAAACTCAAGATTAACGACTAAAGTAAATCTTGAGCTTGCCGATAAAAGGGTCCTGCTTACTATCGAGGTTAGTTATGTCAATTTCACTTAATACCCAAGCTGTCACGCCCAATTTAGAAAATGGTGCCGTTGGCGTTAAGGTCGCCCAATTAGCCAAAGAGCAGCAAAAAGCTGAAGGCCAAATCGCGGTAGATTTAATTGCTGCTGCAGCGCCAAAGCCTATTGGAAATTCGGGCCACAATATCAACACTACGGCCTGATCCAAAGTCAAAGTTCCATAAAAAAAGCGCCCAATGATTATTGGGCGCTTTTTTATTTCGCTTTTGCGATTTTAAGAAAATGCGTTGCCATTCACATGCATGATTGTGAAGGTCCAAACCACAAACGCCAATGGAATGTGGACTAAAGCATAAAAACACTGATCGAGCCGCCCCATCCCCTTCGCTAACCATATCAAATACAGATGCAGTCCAATCACTAGGGGAAAAAGTGCCAGCAGCGGATATAAAGCCACTGGGCTCGCGTCCGCAAACAGGCTATGACTCAGCAGCGCCCATCCCACCATAATCGCTGTGGTTAAGGGTGGCGTTGCAATGCGGTACTGCTCTGGATAGGGAAACATCCAATGACCTCTAACTCTGCATCTATGACGGTAAATGTAGGCGGGCGATCCCTTATTTTTGGGCGATAAGCTGGGCTTTAAAGCTCGCATGTCCCGTGAGTAGATCGCTCAATAGTCCCTCAAAGTAATGCAAAGGTTGCCAGTTAGCAAATGCTGATTTGAGTTCATTTTCAGCGAGTAAGAAATCAGGGTTACGTGGCCGACCTATTTCAGCTTGCTGCCAAGTAAAGGTTTCATAGACGACAATTCCACCAGGCTTCACACTCGCGGCGACCTGCGGCATTAATGGTCGATGCAGATAGTTAAACACTAGCACTATATCGAAGGCTTCAGTGGCTAAAGCCTCGGCGCTGCCATCTTCAAGATCCCGCTGTAATAGGTGTGCATTAGGATGCTTGAGGGAAGAGAGCGGGGTCAAATCTTGGTCGATAAATGTCACCGTCGCCCCCTGCGCTAAAAACCACAGGCCATTACGACCAGAGCCACAGGCTAAATCCAACACCTTTAAGCCGGTCAATTTTGGCCAAGGGAATTGAGTCAATATGGCCGCGGGCGCTAAAAGCGTTGAATGGTCCATCAACCTTTAATTTCCTTCCTAGTGTTAATTTGTCGGCGATGCACAATAGAGTAATGCCTTAGGGCCGATGGGCCGTGGGACACCAACACGGATAACAAGATGATCAGCACGAGTAACTCAGGCTTATAACTTGCCAGAGGGATAAACAGGCAGAGTAAGCCTAATTTTACTACGGTTAACACGCCCTTAAGCTGGATAAGCCAACGCCAATCCCGCACAACTTCCCACAACATTAATATGCTGCCGCTGGCCATAGCGAGGTACCAATAATTTAGCCACAGGCTTTTATCGGCGGTCAGTAATATCCCACCTCCGGCGCCGACGACACCCAATATATGTAATGCCCTTAGTATCGTTTTACTCAGTCGCTGTACCCAAAATCGTTTTTCCGATATATGCTCTTCGCGCATCAATTTAACCTTAAAAAACAATACCAATAACATTTTAGAAAAATAATAATAATTAATCGATAAGTATTCTGGAAAATAATGATTATATACAGAATACTTAACGGTTACCCATTATTAATCTAATAAAAATAACCAAATAAAAACATGCACATACAAAATTAGAATACACTTACCGAGCTCTAAATCAATTTATAATTGAATTATTGAGTCCCCGCCAAACAAATATGTTAACTCGCACAAGTTATACCGTACTCCATAAGTGACTATACTCAATTTCGCCAATCTTTTCCGTCATATGGCACATTTTTAATATGTTATTTATACGGCAACATTCGTTATGTGACCTAAATACACATATACCTCTTTAGATAGTGCTAACTTTATTGATGGAGAATGCTCTAAAGCGCGTGAGTCACGTAAATTATAATTATCACGCCATAAAAAATACCCCTTATTAAGTAGATGAATGTACGGCGGAGGAACTATCATGTTCACAAGAAAGATTCAAAAAACAGCACTAGCCATGCTGATCTCTGGCGCTATGGCAGGTACAGCCTATGCGGCCCCAGAAGTACTAGCCGATTTTCACGGTGAAATGGGTAGCTGCGATAGCTGCCACGTTTCAGACAAAGGTGGCGTCAGCAACGACAACCTAACCCATGAAAATGCCCAATGTGTTAGCTGTCACGGCGATTTAAAAGAAATGGCCGCTGCGGCGCCTAAAGATAAAGTATCACCCCATAAATCTCACTTGATCGGTGAGATTGCCTGTACTAGCTGTCACAAAGGCCACGAAAAATCCGTAACCTACTGTGATGCTTGCCATAGCTTCGGCTTCGATATGCCATTTGGTGGTAAGTGGGAACGTAAGTTTGTTCCTGTCGATGCGGACAAAGCTGCTCAAGATAAAGCCATCGCCGCTGGCGTAAAAGAAACCACTGATGTAGTGATTATCGGTTCAGGTGGCGCAGGACTTGCGGCCGCAGTATCGGCCCGTGATGCGGGCGCAAAAGTCATTCTACTTGAAAAAGAACCTATCCCAGGCGGTAACACTAAGTTAGCTGCTGGCGGTATGAACGCCGCAGAAACTAAGCCACAGGCTAAGTTAGGTATCGAAGACAAGAAACAAATCATGATCGACGACACCATGAAAGGTGGCCGTAATATTAACGATCCTGAACTGGTTAAAACCTTAGCGAATAACTCTTCCGACTCTATCGATTGGTTAACCTCTATGGGTGCCGATATGACCGACGTTGGTCGTATGGGCGGCGCAAGTGTGAACCGTAGTCACCGTCCAACGGGTGGTGCTGGTGTCGGTGCCCACGTAGCACAAGTGCTATGGGACAACGCAGTTAAACGCGGTACTGATATCCGTTTAAATAGCCGTGTAGTACGTATCCTTGAAGATGCGAGCGGTAAAATTACCGGCGTATTAGTAAAAGGTGAATACACTGGCTACTACGTGATCAAAGCGGATGCCGTTGTGATTGCCGCCGGTGGCTTTGCGAAAAACAACGACCGTGTTGCTAAATACGATCCTAAGTTAAAAGGCTTTAAAGCGACTAACCACCCAGGTGCAACCGGTGATGGCTTAGACGTAGCGCTACAAGCTGGCGCGGCAACCCGTGACTTAGAATACATCCAAGCTCACCCAACCTACTCTCCAGCCGGTGGCGTGATGATCACCGAAGCGGTACGTGGTAACGGCGCAATCGTGGTAAACCGTGATGGTAACCGCTTTATGAACGAAATCACCACCCGTGATAAAGCGTCTGCGGCAATCCTTCAGCAAAAAGGTGAGAGTGCTTACCTCGTATTCGATGACTCAATCCGTAAGAGCTTAAAAGCCATCGAAGGCTATGTGCACTTAAACATAGTGAAAGAAGGCAAAACCATTGAAGATCTCGCTAAACAGTTAGATATTCCAGCTGCTGAACTGGCGAAAACAGTGACAGCATACAATGGCTTCGTGAAATCAGGTAAAGATGCTCAATTTGAACGCCCTGACTTACCACGTGAATTAGCCACAGCGCCTTTCTACGCTTTAGAAATCGCACCAGCCGTTCACCACACTATGGGTGGTGTTGTGATTGATACTAAGGCCGAAGTGAAGAGCGAAAAAACCGGTAAACCAATCGAAGGCTTATATGCCGCAGGTGAAGTGACTGGTGGTGTTCACGGTGCTAACCGTTTAGGGGGCAACGCTATCTCCGATATCGTGACCTACGGCCGTATCGCGGGTGCTTCTGCTGCTAAATACGCTAAAGATCACTAGTAAACCGAACGGGGTAAAAGGATTTACCCTTGGTTCCTATAGCACGACCTATGAGAACCCTTGCTTATACTTAAGCAACTGAGATACACAGATAAGCGAGCCGTCAGGGGCTCGCTTTTTTTATGCTCAATTGATGACAAAGCTCACTCTTTTAATGACAGTAGGCACACTGCCAGAGGACAAAAAGCCCGGAGTCACTTACACTCATTGCCAGTAATCAATAGACTTGGTAGGTGATTGAAATGAGAATTGGATTTTTTAGCGCAAAACAGTATGACATGGAATATTTTAACCGTACCAATGTCGCTTTTGGTGCGCAAATTGAGTATTTCGATTACCGCCTATGCATGCAGACGGTAAAACTTGCCGAAGGGTATGACATCATCTGCGCCTTTGTGAATGATTCCCTCTGTGAAGAAGTCTTGGTCGAACTTGCCAAGGGTGGCACAAAAATTATCGCCATGCGCTGCGCCGGATTTAACAATGTCGATTTAGTCGCCGCAAAACGCTTAGGCATGCAAGTCGTCAACGTACCCGCCTACTCTCCCGAGTCGGTGGCCGAACATACTGTCGCATTAATGTTGACACTGAATCGTAAAATCCATAAAGCCTATCAACGTACCCGCGATGCTAACTTCTCCCTCGAAGGTTTGGTCGGCTTTAATATGTTTGGCAAAACCGTTGGTGTCATTGGCACAGGTAAAATTGGGGTAGCCACTATCAAAGTGTTACTGGGTTTTGGCTGTAAAGTCATCGCCTTCGATCCTTTTGTCAACCCAGCGGTTGTCGCATTAAATGTAGAGTATCAGGATCTGGACTCCATCTATGCCAACAGCGATATCATTAGCTTACATTGCCCATTAACCGCCGATAATCACCACTTACTGAATAAAGAAAGCTTCGCCAAGATGAAACCCGGCGTGATGGTGATCAACACTAGCCGCGGTGGTTTACTCAACGCCTTCGATGCAATGGAAGCCTTAAAACTGGGCCAAATTGGTTCATTAGGCCTCGATGTGTATGAAAACGAGAAGGGCCTATTCTTTGAAGATAAATCCAATGAAATCATCCAAGACGATGTATTCCGCCGTTTATCAGCCTGCCATAATGTGATTTTTACCGGGCATCAAGCCTTCCTCACCGAAGAAGCCCTGAGCGCCATCGCCAAAACCACCCTCAATAACCTAAAAGCCCTGCGTGCCGGCGAGCTTTCGGGTAACGAGCTGTTTTAACTGACAGATAAATCCCTGACTGCTAAAGTGAGGCTTCACCTTCGAAGCCTCATAGCGGGATCTTACTATGTTAGTCACACAAGAATCTCAGGATATCACTACGCCCACAGGGCAAATGCGTACTTATATCTACCGCCCAGACGCACAGGGGCAATTCCCTTTCATCATCTTCTATTCCGAGATATTTCAGCAAACTGCGCCTATTGCACGCGCCGCCACTATTCTAGCTGGCCATGGTTTTGCCGTATTAGTGCCCGAAATCTTCCATGAACTCAATGCCATAGGCACAGTGCTGGCCTACGATGATCCGGGTAAAGATAAAGGCAATGCCGATAAATTTGCTAAACCTTTAGAACACCACGATAGCGACACCCAAGCGCTTATCGATTTTGCCAATCAGCAAAGCTATTGCAGCGGCAAAGTAGGCAGCATGGGCGTATGTATCGGTGGCCACTTAGCCTACCGTGCAGCACTCAACCCCTCGATTCTCGGAGCATTTTGCCTCTACCCAACGGACATTCATTCCAATACTTTGCCCTGCAACTACGGCAATGATTCATTAAGCCGCAGTGGTGATATTCAAGGGGAATTAGTGCTAGTGTTTGGCAAGCAAGACCCCCACGTATCCCCCGAAGGCCGAGTGTTAATTCACCAACAATTGATGGCTAAAAACCGAAACTTCACTTGGCTCGAACTCAATGCCCAGCACGCCTTTATGCGCGATGAAGGTGAACGCTTTGACCCCGCACTCGCACTGCAAATGTATCTGCAGGCGGTGGCATTTTTCCACAAAGTATTGCGATAGCGATAGTGAATAAAACTTGAGCAAAACAAAAACATCCATCACCTTGCCCAAGTCAATCTAAGTGAACTAGGCTTATCTGAGCATTCTCGCGGTGAGAATGAGGCTAAGAGAGGGAAATGATGAATAAAGCCATATTGATCCTAGCTTGTGTGTTGGGACTTGTAGCCTGCAGTTCACAATACATTATGAGCACTAAGGATGGAAAAATGATCACTACTGACAGTAAACCTAAGCTGGATAAAGATACTGGCATGTATATATATCACGATGAAGAAGGTCGTGAAGTGATGATCAAGCAAGACGATGTTACTCAAATTATTGAGCGATAACCTATTTTATTACGTCTTAACTATCTATAACTCTCAAATAGACAATGATAGCTATAACATTGCGCGCAAAAGAGAGGGCCGCTCCTATGGTGGCCCTTATCATTTGAGATAATTCAAGGACATAATAAAAAACTGCATCATCCAATTGAAACGCCTAGGGTGCACGCAGAGCAAATAAAGAGGACATATAATGGTAAACAAAAATTGGCATATGGCATTAATGATCTTGCCAGTGTTACTAGTAGGCTGCGCGACGGGTGATTCGCCCGAAGCGAAAAAAGCCAATGCTCGCAAAGAAACGCAAAACGCGCTGCAAGAAATTTATAAAGAACACCCTGAAGCCAAATCGGCGGTAGCTAGCTCAGTTGGCCATGTGGTTTGTACCGGAAATAACACCTATCTCTTTGCCCTATCGACGGGGGGAGGCGTTTGTGTATTAACTGAACGGGGTAAAAGCAGTTACTATCGTTTCGCAACGGGTGGTGTTGGAGCGGGTGTTGGCTGGAAGCAAGTCGCTTTTGTACAGGCCTTTATGAACGCGGCTGCGGTCCAACGATTTAAGGATGCTGGGTTTGAAGGCCAAGCACAAGCTGAGGCCAGCGCGAAATATGAAGAGAAAGGCGAGCAAGCATCTGCTAACCAATCTGTTGATATTGAAGGCGTAAAAACCTATCAAGTTAATTTAATGGGCGCCGCAGCCCAGGCAACAGTACAAGGATACAAATACTGGCCAACCGATTTTACGGATGATGTGATTGAAAATTGATGTAAGTTATCGCAAGCCGCAAAATCCCTATACATAAAAGCCCGTTACATCAACGGGCTTTTTATTGATATTGACTGTGCCACCTACTGAGTCACTTCCTCTTTTGCAATCAGATGCAGAGGAGCAGTGTCCGCCAAATAGGCTTCATCGACCTGTTGCAACCCGTTATAGCGGATCATTTCACTGATAGCGTCGACATAGGCTTGGCCGCGCTCAGAGTATTTATGGAGTGTAGTGGCAAGTTCAAGCCCGGTAATAGGTTTGTTTTGCTGGCGCAATTTTGCCCTCAGCGTGCGTAATTCTTGATAGGCATTTGAGGTGTTTAAATTGAGTAAATATCCCTCAACCGACTCTAGTGGCGTATCAAATTGTGCCACCCCATAATTACCTAGTTCTTTGCGCTGTTGTCTGGGTTTCATCCCTTTACCACTAAAATCCCATTGACCGAAATACGCATTACCCTCGACGGTAAAACGCGAAGTGGCCCAGCCACTTTCTTCGGCAGCCTGGGCTAACACCAGTGAGGGCGGCATAATATCCACCTCTAGCAAAAGTTCTTGTCTTTGCTGCTCGGTGACTTTTGTATCGGTTTGTTCAACTATGCCGTATTTTTGCCCTAGGGATAATAAGGCAGGATCATCGAGCGCTAAATCCGCAATCTGTTGCCGTTCAAGCAGAATGTTCTCATTGGCGATAAGAATGAGTGGCGCCATTAAACGGAAGAAAATCATTTTCTTCTCGCGTACGGGAATTTGGTGAGCGGTTTTTTGCCAGCGCTCTGTCACAGTTTGAAAGGTTAATCTAGGCACCTCTCGGTTACCTTCATTCCAGCTTTGCGTATTGTATTTAAGCGAATCAAACAGGGTTTTAATGTCATCTAACGAGTCAATATAGACATTTTGCACCGCTGTAGAACTTGGCTTTGGTTGCGTCTTAGTTGACTCGCCCACTGGGGGAGTCTTGTCTATATCCGTCAGCAAACCCACAGCCAGAGCCACCACGAGAAGTACAATCGTGACCACTAAGGCTTTTAATTGCCAAGTTGCATTGCGCATCATATTGTGTGTCCAGTCATAAACCTATACAGAGTATAAGTTCTCATCTTGAGAATAAAAGCGGCTTATCACATTTGCCGTTATGGGTAATGCACAGCCTCGCAAAGAGCCCTTAGAAAATAACTTCGATTACTCTGGGTCAAACTTCTTTTTGCCATCCTGTAAAGCCCTACGCTCGGCAAGTGGACTCTGATCAGCGAGCTTTAACACTGCCTTTTGCAGCATGAGATTATTGGGGTAAGTGATAGTATCGCCATTATCCCGGTGGATAAGCACATGGAATAAAGCGATTTCGATGATCACGCCGCTAATATCTTCATCCTTATCGACCACGCGAATACGTTCACCGATGCGATAGGGAAACACGAAAAAGATCAACACGCCTGCGGTTAAATTACTCAAAATCGACCACTGCGCAACTAAGGCAACCCCCATCACGGCAAAGGCCGACGACACGAATAACGACACATCCTGATAACCCAGTCCAAGGGACACGGCCATCAATGACAGCGTAATAAAAAACATCACATAGGAGATAAAACGAGTGACTAAACTAGTGCGCGCCGCACTCACCTGCTTCATTAATGCGAGTTTTCTCACCCAATGGGTTAAAGCCCGCTGTAAAAAGATAAACACTGCAAGATAAATACAGGCAAGCAGGATTTGATTTGTCATAATAGCCACTCAATTTACGAAACCGTCTGAATTCTAACTTTTTTGCGCGAGCAGTTATAGGGCCGCAAATGAGCGAAACAACAAAACCGAGTAACCACACACTATGACCGATTCTACCCTGTTATACGAAACCCAAGATGCGCTTGGTCCCATTCGCGTGCTCGACTACGACGACTCACGGATCCTGTCATTTGGGGATAATGATGAACAGAGTAAAATTCTTAAGGCCGCTCCCCATATTCCCCAGCACACTTATGTGCAGGCCATGTTATTAGTTCTACTTTTTTGTAAACCTAAGAGTGCGATTGTGCTCGGCTTAGGGGGCGGTGCGATTATCCATGCCCTGCGCCATTTTGATGCGGCTATCAAACTCACGGCAGTCGAGCTTAGGCCAGCGGTGATCGAACTGGCAAAGCGTTATTTTCAATTGCCTATGGGTAAAAAGCTCAATCTAATCAATGATGATGCCATTAGCTTCTTGGCCACTGGCGAGCATAAAAAAGTCGATGTGATATTTGCCGATATCTATACCGCTAAGGGAGTTGAAACCGGCCAGCTTGCACCAGTATTCCTTGAGCAGTGCACCAATCTCATTAAACCGAACGGTTATTTAGTGCTTAATTGCTGGAAAGAGCATAGCCAAAATCGACAATTACTAGCCGATCTAGGTCAACATTTTGCCCATGTGAATGCTTGCCTTACCGGCGGTGGTAATTGGGTGATTTTTGCCAGCCAATCCCCTCAATTATTAGGCACTTCGGCACTGAAAAATAATGCGCAATCCCTATCGCAACAATTGGACTTTGCCCTTGAGCGATCGCTGACGCGCTTTGGACCTTGGATTTAAGATTAATCTCAGTCAAATGGCTTAAATTAGTTAACCCTAAGGCTGAGCTTTGTTATTCTTCACAAATTCCTATGATATGAGTCGTCACAATGAAAAATAAGCACCAATTTATGTTAAGCGTTATGGCTCTGGCGTGCCTTAACTCTCTCAATGCTAACGCCGAAACCTTTAGTTTTGACACTCGTAACTCACTCAATTCAGACACATTAGTGCTGTTTCAAAGCGCAGATGCCACTACCTATGGGATCGACGTTTTACCCCAATCGACCCAAGATCAACTAAATCTCGCCGTGGCGGATAACAGTTTTTCCGGCAAACAAGGTGAAATCCTTGAGATTTTAGTGCCGAGCGAAATCGATGCTAAGCGAGTGCTCTTGGTCGGTATTGGCGATGCTAAAAATTTAACCCCTGGCGATATCAATACCCTAGGCGGTAACATTGCCGCCAAGCTAGAAACTGTGCCGCAAGCCACAGTCAGAGTGCTAACCCAAGGCTTAACGACGCCCCTATTTGCAGCAGAATTGGCCCACGGTATTGAGCTACGCAGTTACCGCTACACCCAATTTAAGGCCAACGATCGCGCCGAGAAAAACTATCAGATGGGCGTTGACGATTTGAGTCTTAACCAAAAACACCATAAAAATCTGCAAGCGGTTGAAGCAGGTGTGTTTTTAGCGCGGGATCTGACCAATGCCCCCGCTGGCATTATGTATCCCGAGACCTTTGCCAATGAGGCGAGAAAACTTAAATCCCTCGGCGTTAAAGTCACGGTATTAGAAGCCAAAGATATCGAACGTTTACAACTGGGCGCCTTAGCAGCAGTCGGTAAAGGCAGCGAACGCCAACCTAAATTAGTGGTTGCCCATTGGCCGGGCAGTAAAGACGCGCCTATCGCCTTGGTGGGTAAAGGCATAACCTTCGACTCTGGCGGTTATAACATTAAGGCGACCGGTACTTCTATCGCACGGATGAAGTCAGATATGGCTGGCGCTGCCACAGTACTCGGCACAGTAAAAGCCATGGCGATTCAAAAAGCGCCAGTCAACGTAGTAGCAATTATGCCAATGGCGGAGAACATGGTATCAGGTCATGCAATGATCCCTGGTGATGTGATTAAAACCGCCCAAGGGCTCACAGTTGAAGTGCTCAATACCGATGCCGAAGGCCGCTTAGTGCTCGCCGATGGCCTTTGGTACGCCAGAGAAAACTATAAGCCTTCTATTATTGTCGATGTAGCGACCTTAACCGGTTCAAAGGTCGGGGCGCTTGGCAGTGTGTACGCGGGATTGTTTACCGACTCAGAGGCTTTAGTGCAACAGTTAACCTATGCGGGGCAACAGGTGGGTGAAAAGGTCTGGCGCCTGCCTTTAGATCAAGCCTACGGCGATGAACTAAAATCCACTATTGCCGATCTGAAAAATACGGGTAAAGAAGGAAGCGCGGGCGCGTCCTCTGCGGCGATGTTTTTAAAGCGCTTTGCCGGTGAACAGCCCTGGGCCCACCTAGATATCGCCGGTAATGCCTTGACCGCAACCGATACCGCTGTTGTACCTGCGGGCGCCACGGGTTATGGCGTGCGCTTACTCAGCACTTGGTTAACTCAACCCAAAGCACAGAACTAGAACCTAGAACCTAGAACCTAGAACCTAGAACCTCAGCATCTTGTTTTAATTGAGTTTATATTTTAAGGGATATCACTGATATCCCTTTTTTATGCCTGAAATTTAGCCCAATCCATTTATAGAAAAGTCATCGCCTACAACCCAGACCCAATTCCAATCACACCAAACCCGCAGCTGCCGTGGAAAAACCGATTGAGTCCGACCTAATCGCATCAGCATTCGATTAAACCGATTAGGATGATAGTTTTTATCCGTTATATTAATTTTATGCGAGTCGGTAATATGCTTCACATCGACAGGACGCAAGTAAACGTCCTCGTTATGAACTTAAGCCATCATCAACTAAATGGAAGCATAAAATGACTCAATCAATTATCAACAGCACAATCAAACCATTCAAAGCCACTGCCTATCACAATGGTGAGTTCGTTCCAGTAACAGAACAAGACCTGTTAGGTAAATGGTCAGTTGTGTTCTTCTACCCAGCAGATTTTACCTTTGTTTGCCCAACTGAATTAGGCGACATGGCTGATCACTATGAAAAACTGCAAGGCATGGGTGTTGAAGTTTACTCAGTATCAACTGACACACATTTTACTCACAAAGCGTGGCATGACACCTCAGACACCATTAAGAAGATCAACTTCCCAATGCTGGCTGACCCAACAGGCACTATCAGCCGTAACTTCGGCGTGATGATTGAAGAAGACGGTTTAGCATTGCGTGGTACTTTTGTGATTAACCCAGAAGGCCAAATCAAAGTAGCTGAAATCCATGACCTCGGCATCGGCCGTAGCGCACAGGAACTGGTTCGTAAAATCCAAGCGGCCCAATATGTTGCGACTCACGACGGTGAAGTTTGCCCAGCAAAATGGCAACCAGGTGACGAAACTTTAGCACCGTCTTTAGACCTCGTTGGCAAAATCTAATCTCGCCTAAAGGTCAACCCGCCAATCTGATTCTCCCCCTGCAAGAGTCAGATTGGCACCCCTCGCGTATATTCATCTTTTTTAAGCGATTTTGGAGCCATCACATGTTAGATGCGAATTTGAAAAATCAACTGCAAACCTATCTGCAAAACCTCAAGAGACCAGTTGAACTTGTCGTGTCTGCAGATGAGACCAAAAAGTCTCAAGAATTAAAAAGCTTAGCCAATGACATCGTTAGCCTTTCTTCTCTGGTGAGCCTGAAAGAAACTCAGGGCGAACGCACCCCGGCGATGACAGTCATTAACCCAGAGAGCAATACCCAGATTAGCTTTGCTGGTCTGCCTATGGGTCACGAATTTACCTCACTCGTGCTGGCGCTACTGCACACGGGTGGACACCCAATCAAACTCAGCGATGAGATTATCGAGCAGATCCGCAATCTGCCGGGCAAATATGCCTTTGAAACTTATGTATCTCTCACCTGCCAAAACTGCCCAGACGTAGTGCAGGCACTGAATATGATGGCGGCCATTAACCCGAATATCACCAACGTGATGATCGATGGCGCCCTGTTCCAAGACGAAGTGGCTAGCCGCAACATTATGGCCGTGCCTTCGGTTTACTTAAATGGCGAAGTGTTTGCCGCGGGTCGTATCAGCATCGGTGAGATTTTAAATAAATTAGATACCAATGCCGCAAGCCGTAAGGCCGATGAAATTAATGAAAAAGCGCCCTTCGAAGTCTTAGTGGTCGGCGGCGGCCCAGCGGGCGCAGCGGCAGCCATTTATGCGGCGCGTAAAGGCCTGCGCACGGGGATTGTTGCCGACAAGTTTGGCGGCCAAGTGGCTGAAACGGTGGGAATTGAAAACTTTATTTCGGTCAAAGCGACCGAAGGTCCAAAGCTAGTAGCCAACCTTGAAGCCCATGTGCGTGACTACGAAGTCGATATCATGGATAACCAAAAAGCCGTTAAACTGGCGAGCGATGGCCTGTTCGAACTCGAACTAGCAAGTGGCGCTAAATTACGTAGCCGTACCGTACTACTGGCAACTGGTGCACGCTGGCGTGAAATGAATGTCCCCGGCGAGAAAGAATACCGTGGTAAAGGCGTTGCCTACTGCCCACATTGCGATGGCCCACTATTTAAAGGCAAACGGGTGGCGGTGATCGGCGGCGGTAACTCTGGTATCGAAGCGGCAATCGACTTAGCCAATATCGTCGAGCATGTGACCGTACTCGAGTTTGATAGCAAGCTGCGCGCCGACGATGTATTGCAACGTAAAGCGGCGTCTATGGGTAATATAAAAATCATTACTCAGGCGATGACTACCGAAGTGACAGGCGATGGTACTCGTGTAAACGGCCTAAACTACACTGACCGTGCAACGGGCGAGAGTCACCATGTCGCACTTGCGGGTATCTTCGTGCAGATCGGGCTAGTGCCAAATGCCGAGTGGTTAAAAGGGACTGTTGATTTGACCCCCCGTGGCGAAATCATAGTCGATGAGCGTGGCCAAACCTCAGTACCAGGCGTATTTGCCGCTGGTGATGTCACTAACTCACCTTACAAGCAAATCATTATCGCTATGGGTAGCGGTGCCAATGCCTCACTGGGTGCATTTGATTACTTAATTCGCCACAGCGATGAAGAAATTAGCGATACCAAAGCCGCATAATAGTGAAACATTAACCGCATAATATAAGAAGCCAGCGCAAGCTGGCTTTTTGTTTTTAATAGGATTTGCCCCTCGAGTAACCAATTAAGAAAGGCAGACGAAACAGAAAAGCTGGCAAGATAGGCATATTGTAATTGTGTCATGCTAGGTACCGCTATCGACTTTTTTCGTTAATAAAATACGCCACTAGCGCATTGGCGTGTCCATGACCGAGTTGATGTTCACTCTTAAGCCAAGCCACCATTTCCATATGCTTTTTACCTTCGAGACCTTGCAAAAGTGTTAGCCAGTGGGCGATCGGCTGACCATAGGTTTTCTCGATAGAAGGGAAATAAGATGCGGGACCTTTCACTTTTACGCTATCGGCTACTGTCGTTGGCTGAGTTTTTCCTGTCATAACAGATGTCCTTATCTTGATATTTATAGAATTTACGTCAATAAAATCTAGTCTAAAGGTAGGGATTCTCTAAACGAATTTGCATTAACATCTCAGGGGTATCGACCGCGTTGAAACCAAACTGGGCGTAGAGTCCGTGGGCATCGCGGGTGGCAAGCATTATGCGTCTTAATCCTTGCAGCTCAGGATGTTCCATAATTGCTGCCATCATCAACTTACTTAAACCTAAGCCGCGGTGGGATTCGAGTACAAACACATCGGCAAGGTAGGCAAAGGTGGCTTTATCGGTAATTAAGCGACCAAAGGCCACTTGTTGATTGTCCTTATCAAAGACCCCAAAACACAGACTATTGGCTAGTGCTTTACGCAGCAATTCTTTGGGCATACCCTGCGCCCAATAGCTGTTGCTGATAAAGCCATAGATAACCTCAAAATCCATTTCAGCTTGCTCTGTGCTGACCCTATATTCCATTGATTGTCTCTGATTAGGTTTTCGTTGCACTCATAAATATCATAAAAGCCATCGCCAATAACACCACTTTTGCCAATGAATACAAAGCCCCCGCTAAAGTGCCACCTCCATGGTAACTAAAGGCCAAGTGGCGATTGATTTCGAATCGAAAGGAATTAGCCAAATGGCGATAGGCCAAAAAGTAAAACAAAGAAGCCGCAGGCCAAATCCCGATAAGCAGCATTTGCCCCTGCGCTTTAGTGGTGAGTAGGGTCGAGATCAAAGGTATACTCAGGCAAGCGCCATATCCCCAAGCAAAATACTTAAGTCGCTGACGAATTTTTTTATCGGATAATTTCAACTGAACTCCTTGTCGATACAGGCTTACATGGCTTCGATTTGCTCAACCATCAATTGCAGCGAGAAATTACCTCGATACTCATTCACATCGAGTTTATAGACAATTCGAGCATGGTTAATGGTCGCATCGGGCCAAGTGTGTAAATCCACATTAAAGGCGATGGCATCGAGCATCACAGTGCCGCACTGGGTTTCAAGCACGAGTTTAAGATGGCGTTCACCGACGAGGCGTTGCTGCACTATGTTAAAATAACCATCAAAAAGCGGTTCCTCGAAGGCTTGGCCCCAAGGTCCGGCATTACGCAGTAACTGGGCGATTTCAAGGTTTAACTCTGCGGGGGTCAGCTCGCCATCGGACCAAAGCTCGCCAGTTAACAGCTCAGGTTTGAGCTGTTCACGCACCGCATCATCGTAGGCCTTGGCAAAAGTCGCAAAACTGCCCGCCTTGAGCGATAAACCCGCCGCCATCGCATGGCCGCCAAATTTGATAATCAGTCCGGGGTGGCGCGTGTTCACTAACTCGAGCAAGTCACGCATATGCAAACCCTTGATCGAACGCGCCGAACCTTTAATCTCACCATTCCCCGCATCGGCAAAGGCGATCACGGGTCTGTGGTATTTATCCTTAATGCGCGAGGCTAATATGCCTATCACCCCTTGGTGCCAATCCTGTTGAAATAAGGCGATACCCCAAGGTAACTCGGCTTCGTTGAGTTTTAAGTGCTCGAGGCTTTTTAGCGCTTCCTGCTGCATGCCAACCTCAAGCTCACGGCGCTCTTGGTTTAACCCATCAAGCTCCGCCGCCATACGCCGGGCAAGCATCATATCTTCACAGAGTAAGGTTTCGACTCCGAGCGCCATTTCATCGAGCCTGCCTGCGGCATTAAGCCTTGGGCCGACGGCAAAACCAAAATCGGATGCCACAATGCGCGCCGGATTTCGCTTCGCCACTTCAAGCAGCGCGGTAATCCCTACTCGGCAACGCCCTGCCCGCACACGCTGCAGCCCCGCCTCGACCAAAATTCGATTATTGGCATCGAGTGATACCACGTCGGCCACAGTGCCAAGGGCGACGATATCGAGCAAGGTGCCTAAATTGGGCTCGGCAATACCACGGATTTGATACCAGTTTCGCGAGCGCAATTCAGCCCTTAGCGCCGTCATCAAATAAAAGGCCACGCCGACGCCGGCAATCGATTTACTGGCAAATGGGCAGCCCGGTTGATTCGGATTCACAATCGCATCGGCATTAGGTAACTCATGGCCGGGTAAATGGTGGTCGGTAATGACCACTTGCATACCAAAAGCTTTGGCCGCATTTACGCCATCAATCGATGAAATACCGTTATCGACTGTGATCAGCATTTCCGCCCGTTTAGATGCCGCAACCGCAACAATTTCAGGGCTTAAGCCATAGCCGTAATCGAAACGATTGGGGATCAGATAATCCACTTTCACCGCGCCCATCATCCGCAGTGCAAGGATACATACGCTAGTCGAGGTTGCGCCATCGGCATCGAAGTCGCCAACGATCAGGATCGATTTATCCGCCTGTATTGCATCGGCAATCAGCTTTGCCGCCTCGTTTAAGCCTTTCATGGTATCTGGCCTTAATAGGCCTTTAAGCACTAGCTCACATTCATTCAAGGTGACGCCACGGC
Source organism: Shewanella putrefaciens (assembly GCF_016406305.1). Lineage (NCBI taxonomy): Bacteria > Pseudomonadati > Pseudomonadota > Gammaproteobacteria > Alteromonadales > Shewanellaceae > Shewanella > Shewanella putrefaciens. The sequence continues at coordinate 921,787 of NZ_CP066369.1, read as the reverse complement.
GGGCGTAAAGCTGCTTTAACAACGGCGGTAAATGAGGGGGTAAATGGCTATCATCAACGGTCTGGCGACGGACTATCTTATGGATCAAGGGACTTAAACTCTCGAGAAATCATGGGCACTAAGATAACAAAAAGGTGAGCCTTAAGCTCACCTTAATAGGAGAAATTTTTCGGTAAAGGCTGTTATTGACGCGCTTCTAAGGTGCGTAGCAGATCAGCAGGTGGTTGATAACCTGGGATCATACTGCCATCGTCAAGGATCATAGCCGGCGTGCCGTTCACACCAAAGCTAGAACCTAACTCGTACTGCTCGGCAATTTTTGCATCACAGGTTGCCGCGGCAACTTTACTGCCCGCTTTAGCATCGGTCATGGCTTTTAAAGGATCCTTAGCACACCAAATGGCTTGCATTTCGTCGGCATTCGCTGACGGCACGCCCGCGCGTGGGAAGGCTAAGTAACGCACTGTAATACCTAGCTTATTGTAGTCGGCCATTTGGCTATGTAACTTACGGCAATAGCCACAGCTTACATCGGTAAACACTGTAACTACGTGTTTTTCATCCTTAGCTTTATAGATCAGCATATGGTCTTCAAGGGGCTTCATCATGGACAAACGCGGGCCTGCTAACGCCGCTTCTGTCAGGTTTTTCATTCCCTTATCCATATCGTATAAATTACCGTGGAATAGCTTTGAGCCATCACGACTGATATAAAGCACACCACGGTTAGTCATGGCCTGGTATAAGCCATCAATCGGCGAATCCTGCATTGAAATCACTTCAACATCTAACATCTCACTGAGTTTTTGTTTAATCGCAGCGGTGTCGGGAGTCGTGGCGGTCGCTGCATGGGCCAGCGGCGCAACAACAAGCGCGAAAACTAAGGATAATGCTCGGGTCAACTTCATGGTAAATCCTATAAATTGGGTCGCAGTAGCGAGATATTGGGGTCGTTTTACGCGATCTACTCAATAGACCCGGTATGGGGGCAAAAAGTTACATACAAGCGCTGCAGAATGCAAATTTATACTGTAACTAAATTCAACCCCGCGGATGGTGCTGTTGATGTAGCTCCTGCAATCTTGCCCGCGCCACATGGGTGTAAATCTGGGTAGTGGATAAATCACTGTGTCCTAAAAGCAATTGCACCACCCGCAAATCGGCGCCATGGTTAAGCAAATGGGTCGCAAAGGCATGGCGCAGGGTATGGGGCGATAATGGCGTTTCGATCCCTGCCCGCAAAGCATAGAGCTTAATACGATGCCAGAAGGTTTGCCGTGTCATCATTTGCCCACGCTTCGAGGGAAAGACAACATCCGACTGTTTATGCCCCAGCAGTTCCTGACGCGCAAACTTCAAATAGGCTTCAACCTCGGTGATGGCGAGCTCCCCTAAGGGCACTAAGCGTTCTTTACCGCCCTTACCCACAATGCGCACTAAGCCTTGGCGTAAACTCATCTGCTCCATCGTTAAACCGACGAGTTCGCTCACCCTAAGCCCAGTGGCATATAAAAGTTCCAGCATGGCTTTATCACGGCATTCGACGGGATCATCAACATTCGGCTCTGCGAGCAGCCTATCAACCTGGGATTCACTTAAAGAATTGGGCAAATGCCGGGTTAACTTAGGGGATTCAACCAAGGCCATAGGGTCGATGGATATCTGCTTGGTCTGCAGTAAGTAAGTATAGAAACGCCGTAAGCTACTGAGCAATCTAGCACTGCTAGTGCGGGCAAAGTCTTGCTCGACCCGGTATGCCAGATAGGCACGGACATCCAACTGTGAGACCTCAATTAGCGTCAGCCCTCGCTTCCCCTGATAACGCTCAAAATGGCGTAAATCGGTACGATAGGCACTGAGTGTATTATCACTTAGCCCCTTGCTGGACCAGAGATCATCAAGAAAGGCATCGATAATTGGATCGCTGCGATATGTCTTAGGCACAAAAACTCCATAAAAAACGGCGTAATCGAATGATACGCCGTTGATATTAACCTAATTAAACTAGGACAGTCAGACTTTCCCTTAAGCGGTTGTCACGGTTTTAGCGCCGCCGCGACCTAAGAGCAAACAAAGCACGATAACTACAAGGGTCGGCAGTAACCAGGCCATACCTTCCTCATACAATGGCAAAATTGACAGAGTAGGCGCCATGCCACTCACGCTATCGATAAACCACTGGGCAATAGCGTTAATCCCTTTACCATCGACGCCCGTTAAACTTTTTGCCGCCACCTTCATACCATCGAAGATCCCAAACAACAGCGCCACTGACAGCGTCGCACGGTGGGCAAACTGCGGCTTGGCAAAATGCGAGGTCAAGAAAGTCACGGCAACCAGAGCAATAGCCACAGGATAAATCATCATCAACACTGGAATACTAATGGCGATAAGCTGAGTTAAGCCGACGTTGGCGATCACGGCGCAGATAGCACTTAGCAGGACCACTAACAAACGGTAGGATAATTTTGGCATCAGCTCATTGAAGAACTCGGAGCAAGCACTCACTAGGCCAACCGCCGTAGTTAAACAGGCTAAGGTCACAACAGTTGAGAGTAAAACCGTGCCTAAGCTACCAAATTCATGGGTGACGTAATTTGTTAAAATCTCGCCGCCATTTTTAGCGCCAATAGCGATATCCCCGGCCGTTGCCCCTAAAAAGAACAAAGAAACATAAACAAAAGCAAGCCCGGCTGCGGCGATAAAAGCAGCGCGGATCAGATACTTAGTTTGCGCACTCGGCTGATCTATCCCCTTTTTACGCAGGATATCGATAATCAACATACCAAACATCAAGGACGCTAAGGTATCCATAGTGTTATAGCCTTCCAAAATACCTTTGGTCAGCGGGTGATGTTGATAATCCCCTACGGCTTGCCCGACTTCAGACGCGGGCAGAAATAGCACAGATGCAGCCAATCCGACTAACAATATCAATAGGATAGGCGTTAGCACTTTACCGACACTGTCGAGTAACTTACCGGGGAAAAGTGCCAATAACATAGTGACAGCGAAGAAACCTAAGGTATAAATCAGTTGCGATAGGTTGAGGCTTAAATGACCAAGCAAAATCGTCGCACTGGTGTTACCGATAAAGGGCTTAGCACCAATCTCATAGGCCACTAAACCGGTACGCGGCGCGGCAAATGCAGGGCCAATAATAATATAAATCGCAATTGCCAATGCCGTTGCTGCAAATACTGGCAGCATAGCCATAACCTTACCTTGAGCCTTAGCGACTGCAATGAGGCCAACTAAAGGTAAACCTACGGCGGTGATTAAAAAACCCAGCATGGCGAGGGGCATATTGCCACCGGCTAACATCCCTGCAAAAGGGGGAAATATTAAGTTACCTGCGCCCAAAAAAAATGCAAAGGTCATAAAACCTAAGCCTAATGTATCCCCGATACTCATGTGATTGTCTTGCACTGAAAGCCCCATCTTGTCTTATTGTTTTTTGACAAACTTAAGTGATTATGTGTCGATTAGCCATAGCTAAAACAAAGCCCATCCGGAATGCAAATCTATGTTTACACAATTCCGTGGTAAATATGTTCGATATCTGTCGAGTCTATAGTCAGTGGCAGCACTAAAACCGGCTTTAAAGCGGTTTTATTCACCACAAAACTCGTTTACCTATCCGTTAATCATAAAAGTGATTAAAAATGGGGGCGAAACTAATAGCAGACTTCAAACATCAATGCAAGCCAGCAGAGCTTAATCAGTTAAAAAAGCAAAATAATGCTAACTAACTGCTAACCTAGGGTTACTAAGGTAATAAATTAAACCCTCAATTAAGTGAAATCTGAAGCAATCGATAGGAAATAGCTAAGATATCCGCGCGGGTATTCATAGGACAGATTCATACAAAAATGGTCAAGATACCGTTTAAAAGCGTTAGCTAAAAACGCCAAGCTAGACGTAGAATACCGGCAGTCCATCAAGCGTTAATCCCACACTCGACCCATAATAGATCTCCCATGGCATTTACTTTCAAACAATTCCATATTGATGACATGCATTGCGGCATGAGCGTGAGTACCGATGGCGTGATCTTAGGCGCCTGGGCACCGCTGACAAATGCGACGCGCATTTTAGATATAGGTGCGGGAAGTGGCTTACTCAGTTTAATGGCGGCCCAACGCAGCCTGGCCGAGATCCTTTGTGTCGAATTAGACCACAAAGCCGCCTTAGCGTGTCAGCACAATATAGCCCAGAGTCCTTGGAACCAACGGCTTAGCTTAATCAATGACAGCATCCAAAACGTTAGTCAACAAATTGAATACCAAGGTGTTTTCGACCATATCATCTGCAACCCACCCTATTTTGAGCACGGCCCACAGGCGCAGCAATCCCAACGCGCTATGGCCCGTCACACGGATAGCTTAAGCTTCACCGCCCTACTCAATGCGATAGCCTTATGCCTGATCCCGCAGGGGCAAGCTAGCTTAATTCTGCCTATCCAAAGCCTCACGCGCTTTAATCAGCTTTTGTCACAATCGCCGCTCTGTTTGGTAGAACAAGTCAACCTTATCAGTGTGGTAGGCAAATCAGCCAATAGGGTTTTATGCCTACTTGCAACCCCAACTCATGTAGATATACAACCTAAGGTGAGTAACTTCACCATTCGCGAAATATCAGGGCAATACACACGAGCCATGGCGCAATTAACCCAAGATTTTTACCTTAAGCTCTAATCTTGTCCCCTCACCGCCAGCCAAAATAAATGCAGCTAAGTTTAACAAATCCATTGAAAGGCTTAATTCGCGATAAAATCAACGCTAATGAATTGATTTAACATTTATTATTTTAATGCTTTCACCATGAAACATCACTTGCACAGAAGATAAACACAGGAGATCTAGATAAGTTATTTAAGTTAATCGCTATAACCTTTATAATGCTGCGCTATTATCCGTCGAGACGCCGCGCATGCAATTTGAAGATTTCCAGCTTGACCCTAGCTTATTAGAGTCACTTAAAGCCATGGGGCATCATTCGCCCACCACTATCCAGCAAGAAACCATTCCTTATGCCCTAGAGCAAAGGGATATTCTGGCGCGCGCCCCGACAGGCACAGGCAAAACCGCAAGCTTTTTACTGCCCGCATTACAACATTTAATCGACTTTCCCCGTCGATTCCCAGGGCAAGCTCGCATTTTGATCCTCACACCTACCCGTGAGTTAGCCAGCCAAATTCACCGTTATGCTAGCCACTTAGCCACGGGCCAAGGGTTAGATATCGCCATCATCACCGGCGGCGTTCCCTATGCACCACAGGAAGAAGCCTTAGCGGGCAATGTCGACATTTTGGTCGCCACCCCCGGTCGTCTGATGGAATACTTAGATAAGGGTAAGTTCACCGCGGAAGAAGTCGATGTGTTAATCATAGATGAAGCCGATCGCATGCTCGATATGGGCTTTTCATCTGTCGTGCAAGCTATCGCCCTCGAAGCCCAAGGCCGTAAACAAAATATGTTGTTTTCTGCGACCTTAGAAGGCGGTGGCGTACATCGTTTTGCCCGTGAAGTGCTAAATGATCCTATCGAAATCGATGTCGATGCTCCCCGCAGCGAAAAGGCCAAGATCCACCAATGGATCCATCTAGCCGACGATAAAGAGCATAAGTTTGCCCTGCTGTGTCACTTGCTGCGCCAAGAAGATGTGAAGCGCGCCATCGTCTTCGTTAAGACTCGCGACATTGTTTCTAGCCTTGAAGGTCAATTACTTAAAGCCGGTATCGCCTGCGCCTTTATGCGTGGTGACATGGAACAAAAGAAACGTTTCCAAGCGCTGAGCCGTTTCACTAAGGGTGAGGTCAACGTCTTACTCGCAACCGATGTGGCTGCCCGCGGGATCGATATCGACGATATCACCCATGTTATCAACTTTGATATGCCACGCTCGGCCGACACTTATATCCATCGTATTGGCCGTACGGGCCGCGCGGGAGCTAAGGGTACAGCGATTTCACTGGCCGAAGCCCACGATATGCGTATCGTTGGTAAGATTGAACGTTATATCGAACAACCCTTGAAGCGCCGCGTGATCGAAGAATTGCGCCCTAAAAATAAAGAAGCCCGCACGCCAACCAAGAAAAAAGCTAAGGTCAAGGCGAAGGAAGCCGCTAAAAAGACCAGCAAAAAAGAAGCGGCGAAAAAAGCCAGTAAAATTGCGAGAAAGAAAAAGTCCTAGACTCTTTCTCTATGTAAAAAGCCGCTCTCTATGTAAAAAAGCCGCAAATAATGCGGCTTTTTTATTAGCTGTACCTAGGCCATATCCCACATTCTGTCCGTTATATGCTCAACCACTTAGGTCGGTGTTATTTACTCAAAAACGCTTTACCTGCCACAATATTGCTCTTATTTTCACCAATCAGCCCACAGAGTTAAGTATTCGATCTTTCAATATTATTTTTGGACACATTTTATTTACAAAAATGAATTTATTGGTGCGTCCGACTCTGGTACTTTAAGCCCATTACGCGATTAGCATGGATGTAACAATCATATGATGAAAACCCTACTGAGGAGGTTGTCTCCTTTTTTTATCCTGCTGCTATTTATAGTTGGTGCAGCTTTATTAATGAAGACGAAGGAAACGCCAGAACAAAAACCGGAAGACATGCCTATCCCTATCGTCGATGTCACCCAGGTTGAACAAAAAACGGTATCACTGAATTTACCTTCCTACGGTGTAGTGACGCCTAAATATAAGACTCAGCTCGTCACTGAAGTTCAAGGCAGAATGTTAACCATCTCGCCTCAATTTGTCGCAGGTGGCATAGTCAAAAAAGGGGAACAACTGGCCCAAATCGAGCCTTCAGATTACGAAGCCGACTTGATGCAAGCCGAAGCCACGCTGGCACAAGCCACCGCGGCGCTCAATGAAGAAATTGCCCGTGGCGAAGTCGCCAAAATCGAATTCAAAGATTATGACAAGGGCTTACCGCCGGAGCTCGGTCTACGTATTCCCCAGCTCAAGAAAGAACAAGCTAACGTCAAATATGCCCAGGCCGCATTAGCCCGCGCGCAGCGTAACCTCGAACGCACTGTGATACGTGCGCCCTTTGACGGCATAATCAAAGCTAGGAATGTCGATTTAGGTCAATACGTTACCTTGGGGACTAACCTAGGTGAACTCTATGACACCCGTATTGCAGAAATCCGCTTACCTATCTCAAATGACGATTTAGCCTACCTAGAATCCGTCGATAATCCAGATACCGAAGTCACCCTTAGCGCATCGCTAGCGGGAAAAATGAACTCTTGGGAAGGCAATATTATCCGCAGCGAAGGCGTGATCGATGCCGACAATCGCATGGTTTACTTGGTTGCCGAGATTAAAGATCCGTACCTGCGCGAACATAAAAAACAGGGCAGCTTGCCACTCAAATACGGTAGTTTTGTGAATGCCGTTATTAAGGGCCGCACCGTCGATGGCATAGTGAAGTTGCCACGCTATGTGGTACGCAATGAACATGTCGCTTTAATTAACGATAAAAATATCGTTGAAATGCGCCATGTTAATGTTGTGCGTAGCGACCTTGAGCATGTGTTTATTAAAGACAGTTTGAAAACCGGCGAGCGCGTCGCCATCACCCACTTTAGCAATATGGCCAATGGCCAGTTAGTGAAGGTGATTGGTGAAGAGGCACAACCAGTCGCGACGCCCACAGAAGATACCCCTGAGTCCAGTCTTGCCGCTGCCGGAGTGAAATAATGGACACTCAAAAAGGGATTTTAGCCTGGTTTGCCCGCAATAGTGTGGCGGCAAACCTATTGATGTGGGCACTGCTTATTGGGGGTCTATTTAGCACTGTATTGATCAATAAGGAGGTTTTTCCTTCATTTGAACTCAATTTGCTGAATATTTCCGTTGCCTATCCCGGCGCTGCGCCACAGGAAATCGAAGAAGGCATCAACATTAAGATTGAAGAGGCGATTCAAGATATCAACGGTATCAAGAAAGTCACTTCCGTCGCCAGTGAAGGCGTAGGCTCAATCACGGTTGAAGTCGAGGATGGTTATGATGTTCAAACTGTGCTCGATGAAGCCAAGCTAAGGCTAGATGCCATTGCCACCTTCCCCGTGAATATTGAAAAACCGCAAATTTATAAAATTGAACCCGAAAATAACGTCATTTGGGTGTCTGTCTATGGGGATATGACACTGCATGATATGAAGGAGTTGGCCAAATCGGTTCGTGATGATTTGACTCAACTCCCGGCGGTAACACGGGCAAAAGTAACCGGTGTCCGTGACTATGAAATCGGTATCGAAGTCTCCGAAGATAAGCTGCGGGAATACGGTTTGACCTTCTCACAGGTTGCCATGGCGGTGCAAAACTCCTCCATCGACTTACCCGGAGGCTCAATCCGCGCTGAAGATGGCGATATTCTGCTACGCACTAAAGGCCAAGCCTATACGGGCGATGATTTTGCCAATATTGTGGTCACCACCCGCCCCGATGGTAGCCGAGTAATGCTGCCACAGGTTGCGACCATCAAGGACGACTTTGAAGAACGCTTAGAATACACCCGCTTTAATGGTAAGCCCGCCGCCATTATCGAAGTGACCAGTGTCAACGATCAAAATGCCCTCGACATTGCTCAGCAGGTAAAAGATTACGTCGAAAAGCGCCGCGCAACACTGCCAGCCAATGCTCAACTCGATACTTGGGGCGATCTGACCCACTATCTTAAGGGCCGTTTAAACATGATGATGTCGAACATGTTTTATGGCGCCCTGCTGGTGTTTGTGATCTTGGCACTGTTCCTCGATCTCAAACTGGCATTTTGGGTGATGATGGGCCTGCCCGTGTGCTTCCTCGGCACTATGCTGATCATGCCACTCGAACCTTTCTCAATGACAATCAACATGTTGACTCTATTCGCCTTTATCCTAGTGCTGGGGATAGTGGTGGACGATGCCATTGTGATTGGCGAAAGCGCCTATAGCGAGGTCGAACGGCACGGCCACTCGATTGATAATGTTATTCGCGGTGCCCAAAAGGTTGCCATGCCCGCCACCTTTGGGGTATTGACCACTATCGCCGCCTTTATCCCTATGTTGATGGTTTCAGGCCCCATGGGCATTATCTGGAAATCTATCGGCATGGTGGTCATCATGTGTCTGGCGTTTTCACTGGTGGAATCCAAATTTATCCTGCCGGCGCATTTGGCCCATATGAAGTTCAAGAAGCCAGGTGAAGTGACTGGCTTTTTCGGCCGCCTCAAGGCGAAGTTTAATGATAGAGTGCAGCATTTTATCCACCACAGTTACCGCAACTTCCTCGAGCGTTGTATCCAACACAGATACAACGTGGTGGCCGCCTTTATCGGTGTGCTGATCCTCTCGATTGCCTTAGTGGTCAGCGGTAAAGTGCGCTGGGTATTTTTCCCGGATATTCCGTCAGACTTTATTCAAGTCCAACTGGAGATGGATGAAGGTAGCTCAGAGCAAAACACCTTGAAAGTCGTACAGAGTATCGAAGAAGCCCTGTACAAGATGAACGACAAAATGGAGCAAGATAACGGCAGCGAAGTGGTAAAGCATAGCTTTATCAATATGAGCTCCCGGACTTCCGCATTTATTTTTGCCGAGCTCACTAAAGGCGAAGATAGGGATGTGGACGGCGAGACGATTGCCGCAGCGTGGCGCGAGCAGTTACCCGAGCTATTATCGGTGAAGAAACTCGACTTTAATGCCAGTGGCAACGGCGGTGGTGGCGGTGATATTTCCTTTAGGCTGACCTCGAGCGATCTCGAAGAATTATCTGCGGCCGCCCGCGAACTAAAGCAAAAACTCGCCACCTATGAAGGGGTGTATGATATTGCCGATAATTTCTCCTCGGGCAGCCATGAGATCCGTCTAAAGATCCGCCCCGAAGCCGAAGCCCTAGGTTTAACCCTGTCCGATTTAGCGCGCCAAGTACGTTACGGCTTCTATGGCTATGAAGCACAACGAATTTTGCGTAATAAAGAGGAAATCAAAGTCATGGTGCGCTATCCATTAGAACAGCGCCGCACCTTAGGTTACCTCGAGAATATGCTGATCCGCACGCCGCAGGGCAAGTCGGTGCCATTCTCAACCGTGGCCGAAGTGGAAAAGGGCGAATCCTATGCCTCTATCACCCGAGTCGATGGCAAACGGGCGATTACCATCATAGCGAATGCGAACAAAAACAAAGTTGAGCCTTCAAAGGTAGTGCAAGAGATCCAAGAGGATTTTCTGCCACAACTACAGGTTAAGTACCCTAAAATCCAAACCGCATTAGACGGTGGCAGTTTGGACGAGCAGAATGCCATGGTTGGGTTAATGCAAGGCTTCTTCTTTGCCCTGTTTACCATTTATGCCCTGATGGCGGTACCGCTCAAATCCTACAGCCAACCTTTGATCATCATGTCGGTAATCCCCTTCGGGATAATCGGCGCCCTGTTTGGGCATTTGGTCCAAGGGCTCGCCATGAGCGTCCTAAGCCTCTGTGGCATAGTCGCACTGGCCGGTGTGGTCGTGAATGACTCTTTGATTTTAGTGGACTTTGTTAACAGAGCCCGCGAACAAGGGCAATCGGTAAGGCAGGCGGCGGTGGATTCGGGCTGTTATCGCTTTAGGGCGATTATCCTAACCTCACTCACCACCTTCGTGGGGCTAGTGCCTATTATTCTGGAGCGCAGCCTACAGGCGCAAATAGTGATCCCTATGGCCACATCCCTCGCCTTCGGTATCCTATTCTCGACTGTGGTGACGCTGATCTTAGTGCCGCTGCTTTACATTATCCTCGATGATTTCAGGCGTACTATGAGTCGATTTTTCCATTGGTGGTGGCGACCGAAAAGAGTCGAGGATATGCACTTAGGCACAACCGAGACCCACAGGGTCAAGCTTAATACCTTAAGCGATCAAGACTAGATACAGGATGATTAAATCCAATAAAAAGAGAGCTTAGGCTCTCTTTTTTATCGGCTTAACTCGGGAGCAGCACGAATACGTTCTTAACGGAGTGCGATCTGCGTGGCAGTTATCCCCGAGGGCATTAGTTACACTGGCAACAAGTTATCGTCCTGCACTATTAAAGCCTACAGTATGCCAAATTCACACAATGCCACGGCTAAGCAAGAGTCACAGCTCAAAGCCACTGAAACCTTACCCAATGGGAATATCACCCAAGAAGTGTGCACGAATGAGACCTGCGCCACTGAAACCTTAGTCTACGATATCCGCAGGAGCCGTTATCTCAATATCACCGGCCGTTGTACCCTGCGCTGCATTTTTTGCCCAAAGCATAATGGCAGCAAACAGATCCATGAATATCAACTGGCACTGACCCATCAACCTAAGCCCGAGGAGATTATCCCGCTACTAGGGAATACCGACGACTTTGAGGAATATGTCTTCTGTGGCTATGGAGAACCCACACTGAACCTGCCAACCTTGATTGCCGTTGCAAAGGAAATTAAACGCAGGGGCGGCCGCGTGCGCGTCAATACCGATGGATTAGCTAATTTAGTCCATAGACGCAATATTCTGCCCGAACTTGCCCAATGCGTTGATAGCTTATCGATTTCCCTCAATGCCGATAATGAAACAGCCTATAACCAGCATTGCCGTCCTAAACTGGCGGACTCCTATGCGGCGGTGAATGCCTTTATCAGCCTAGCTCCCCACTATATTGAAAGAGTGCAAGTCTCAGCCATCGAAGGGCTAGAAGGCGTCGATATTGATCTCTGCCGCGAGCAAGTGCAAGCCTATGGTTGTGAGTTTAAACATAGAGTTTTAGGCGCGCTTGGGTAGATAGCCACCGCCCGAACCGCCTAGATTGACTCCCCAAATAACTTAAGGGCCCTCAGTTGCCCAAGCAACTTGCCACTGTCGTAACATTTCATTCGTGTTAACATAGCCAAATTAACAGATCACCAACGCAAAAATCGGCCCATGCTGAAGAAAAAACCAAGCATACATCCCCTAGCGCCACTGCTCTCTCTAACACAAGGGCTACATTGGTCCCACCAGCGGTTGCTGGCGGTGGCAAGCCAGCTGTCGATGCTCGTGATTGGCATGATCATTTTAACAAACCTTATCATCACCTTAGGCGAACGTCGGCTACAGGAAGAATGGGCCACGCAGAGATACAGTGAGCTACAAACGATAGGCACACTGATCACGGATAAGGTCGCTTTTCAGCAATTTAGGACTCAGCTATTCGCTAAGGATGAGTTACTCAAACAGTACCTCAAAAATCCAACCTCAGCACAACAGCAGAAACTCCAAGACAGTTGGCAGGAACTGGTACAACATATTCCCGAATTACTGGGCATTGCCCTGTTCGATCCCCAAGGTCATTATAAGTTTTCAACGGCCTCCAATTTTAGCAAAGACCCCTTACCTCCTACGCTGTTAGGCTCGAGCCGTAATTTGGGTGGTAAAGAAATTTATACCTCTCCCCTAGAGTTCGTCCCCCTCAATGGCATACTCGAACCCTATATGTACCAACTGGCTTGGCTAGAAAAGCCCGATCAAAGTTCTATGGGCTACCTCATTACTTACAATTCTATGGTGCAAATGCTAGAGACGATAAAACCTGCATTTTCGAGTAATAAGTCGCCCATGTTAGTGCTCGACACCCAAGGATTGCTCTATGCGGGTGTCAGCAACCTTGCGCCACTTCCCCATATGCCCGAAACCTTAGGCGCAAGTCTACGCCAGAGTTATCCTGCCCTGTGGCGGGAAATGTCCATGAGTAACTTTGGCCAATTCCACGGTGAAGATGCCACCTTTGTTTACCTTAAGGTGGAGTTAACCGCCCAACCTGAGCTACATCGCGAATACTTTTTACTGTCCTATATCCGCAATGAGGACATAGCCGCACGTTTCTCCCAGTGGCAAAACATTGTGATAGTGGCCGCCCTTATCCTCACTATGCTTGCGGCTTGGGTGATTCTGTTAAGCCATATGTATCGGCTACAACACCGCTCCCGCCAATACAGTATTGATGTCGCAAATAGCTTATTTAACAATGAGATAGGCTTTATCTTGGCCAATGAACATGCACGTATTATTAGCGCCAACCCTAAAGCCGCCGAGTTTACTTTAGTGCCGCTCGATGAGCTGGCTGACCGCAGTCTGCAACGCACCCTCAACTTGGACGATGTCACCCACGCCCAAATGATGGATCAAGTGTACCGAAACGGTGAATGGTCGGCCCAATTGTCACTCGAAAGTATCGATGGGCCGACGCTCAGAACCCATGTACGTCAAGCACCACGAATTAGCCGAGGTTTGCCACACTTATTAGTGACCCTAGAAGATATCAGCGAGCTAATAAGCAGTAGACAACAGGCGTTTTTAAGCGACTTGCTCTGTGATAACACTGTGGCGACGGCGCTGACGGACTCAACGGGAAAACTAATCAAAATCAATCCCGTATTTGACCAATTGATGCAGTTAAATGGCGATTTAAACCATGATTTAGCTTCTCTACTCGCCAATGATTTAGGCAATCAATGGCCGAGAATTACGGCGCAGATCAGCATGCAGGGCCAGTGGCAAGGGCAAATACTCTGCTCACCTAACCTGCGCCACTCCAATTGTTTGCAGGCAACGCTCAAGGGGCATGTAGCCGCCGATGGTGAAATTGACTATATCATCTGCACCCTTGAACAAGCGGCCGATCGAATTCGAGGCACAGAGCAACGCAGCTTTGTCCCCCACCGCAGCACAATTCTGCTCAATTTGCCGGATTTAGAACGCTACTTCACCTCCCTTACGCCACAGAGTCGTAATCACTCCAGCCTCCTGTTGATGGACATCAATCCAGAGGGAATGCTGAGCCATATGAGCGATATCGATCAGCTCGAAACTCGCCAACAGGAAGTCGAAGTTCAGCTATTACTCGAGATCCCCGCCCATTATCAGATTTTACATTGGCAGTTGGGCAAGTTGATTGTGATATTGCCCGACACGGATGCGATCCAAGCCCATCACTTCGCCCTCAGCACCATGGAAAAACTGAACAGTAATGGCCTAGGGGAAGGCATTAGCATTGGTATCGCCAGTTATCAGGAAGGCCAAACCTTAGAGCAATACCTTAGCAATGCCGAAGTGGCGCTCAAGCGGGCGAAGCAGAATAACGATCAAAATATCGGTCAAGCCTTTACTCGTCATCATCCTTAGGGGTTGAGGGATTTATCGAGTCAGGCAACTGGCTCTGGGTGATCTCAATGATGGTCGAGCGGTTCATAGTGATCTTATAGCGGGAGTATTGCGGCGCCTCTCGCCCATCCCGCAGCACTAAAATCAAGTTGACTTGATAGCGCCGCTCAACGGACTCATGGCTGATCTTGCCCTCTATTTCCTTATAAATTTTGGCCTTGCCCCGTTCTAAATAGCGGGCAAAGGGCACAAAGCTGAAATTGACTTGCTCTTGAATCGTCGAATAACCCGCTTGGAACTCACTCTGATTCACTTTAGTGGCGATCTTATAATGCAAGATCTCGGCGTCAACCTTATTTTGGCTGTGCCTGTGCTTTAGGATCTCACTGACCTTATCGGGCAAATCCTGTTGACGCATAAATTCTAGCCACACTAATTGCTTAGCAATAACAGCCTGACTGGTCGTATCCCGCAAAATACGGCTCCAACGGGGGCGCCCGCGCTGGATAAAACGCCACATCGCATTGCGCACATCATCCTTAAAAATTTCCCTAAAGCCGTAAATCACCGCAAGCGTCAGCACCAGTGCGATCGTAAACCCACTGAATGCCCCTTGAGCCTTGATGATAAGCGCCGAGACGACAAGCATCACGAGGGCCGTCGCCAACCCAGTAGTGAATTTCTTCAGGCCAATACCCAGCGGCTTTAACTCTTCTTTCAGCACGACCCCTTGCTGGATCAAACGTCGCAGCAGCAACATCTTATTCGAAATACGGTTAGGGTCTTGCTTAGTCTGAGCCGAGTTGTAATTGTTCGCGTCCCGATAGGCGCATTCATTCCGACAGAGGGTCAACACCCGCTCTTGGATATCGTTGAAATCACTGCTGCGCGTCGCGTAGGCGAGCACTTTAAGCAGTTGCTGCTCACAAAACCATGACAGGTAGTTATCGGCATTTTCGAAGTAGGATTTCCACTTAGGATCGCCGGGTTCATTGCGGCGAAACTTTTTCAGCAACTGAGTAATTTGCTCGCGCAGCTCATCGAGGGCGAAATAAAAGTGAGTTACATCGGTAATTTGGCCCAGTTCCTTCACATCGTTTTCAACCGCGACCGCAAACTGATAGGCGAATAAGTTTAAGTACAATCTAAACTCTTCGACAGTACGGCGGTTAAGACTGGCAAAACGACCTTGCACTAAGGGCAAGTGTAAACCTTCGGAATAATAGGAACGTCGCCCGACAATCGAGCTGTAGTAGTATTCTTCTTCGTTTAAGGTATGGGAGCCTATGCCCATTTCCTTTGGCAAAAAGAAATAGAGGTCGAGCTGACGATTATCACCCTTTTCCATCTGATGGCTGAACTTAATCGACAGGGATTCTTCTTGCTTTACACGGATCTTAGACACAAAAACCTGTTAGCCCCTCAATAAATGGACCCATCAGCGGTAATACTGTGGAAATAAAACCTAATCTAAACTGAAACTAACCTAAATACACTGATTAAATTCGGCTATTTACGATTCGGCAGCCACAGACCGTATTGCTTGGCTGAAACAGGACGACGGCATAATCTTTACTGGCATCACTGTGGAGTATTTCAATGCTCATATTGTGCTTACCCGATTCGCTAAAGTGTAAACTGCTGATATATGAGAGGTACTTCATATGTTCTGGCCAAGCCTTCTTATCCACGTCCTCGGATTCAGTCTTGGTTTTGACCGAAACATTGTAGGTCATGCTGTTAGGCTCCATGCTCTGCACTTCTCCCTGCATGAGGATCATGCCCGCACTGCTACCATCGAGGTTAAAATAGCGGTAATTAATCTGCGCATTACCCGCCGAGATAAGCACATCCACTAACAGATAAAACTTACCGTCATCCTTAAGTTGCCCATGGCGGTCGAACAGTTCAGAGCTGCAATTGAGGATCACCGCCTTATTGGAAGCCGACTGTAGATAGATCACCCCACAGGCCGCAATTAAGGCCGATAGGATAGTCAAATTAATCGTCCATTTTAGCCATTTAGCCACAGATCCCAACCTCCAATAGCCACTTCACATCGATAAACTCTTTAGGGCGTCTAAAGTCGCTAATTTTGAGGTTACGGATGACGGATTGCCCAAGCTTGTCACCCCGCATGGTAATATTAAGCACTTGTTTATCATGGGATAAAGAAGAGTAAACCTCAGACCAATCACTACTACCGCAGGCAATTAACCCTTGACCCAAACGCTCACCCAGTTCAAACAGTAAGGTATTATTGGTCTTCGAATTGGCATAGAGATGCAGGCGCACATGCTGGCCCGAGGCCAAGGGCAGCTCAGTCGACATCAACGGCTCGGTCGGCACACTGTGGTCAATTCGGTTAAGGTAGAAAACAGTGAATGCCAGCATAAATCCAAAGACGAGCAATACACTCCACCAAGGCCAGGATTGCAATCCAGGGTATTGAAAACTCTTAACTCGCTGTCCATGGGCATGGTGCAGTAGATAACCTTGCCCCTTCACTGTCTCAATAAGACCTTCATATTGGGGGCCAAGAAAGGAGCGGATCATAAACACTGCCCGCGCCAATGACGTATCAGTCAAGGGAGGATGTTCACCGTCGCCAGTTTTAAGTACATGCTTTGAAACAAGTTTCCCCTGATGCTCCACCAGCAAACTGAGCACCTGCAACTCGGCACGGGGCAAGTGCCAAGGCTCGTTGCAAGATTGCTGGGTCAGCAAGCCTCGCTCACGGTCAAACCAGCAGTCGCCCAATTGCATATACCTTTCCTCAAACCGACAACATACTGGCAGGAGTCTATGCAAGATTACTAATGATTACTGTGATCTTGCTAACCCAAGGACGCAATTAGTTAAATTTCGTGACGTGTCCCCCAAGCGTATAGGATTAAGCAGAAAATCTGCGAAAGCTCACAGGAATAAATGCCAACAAAGGAAACCGAGATGCTGCATAAATGCACATAAATCTACACAAATGCCACAAATAACAGGATGCAGATCATATTTCAATCGCATTGATAAATGATAAAGACGCTATCTAATTCTATAAACAGATTGATTTTACGCTTTGTCGATACAGAACTGCCAAGAATATATCCCCCGCCTCAAATCACAATATTTATTCCTCTGCCCACTAGAATCATGTCCATCAGCTTAAGTTTACCGTTTGATAAATAAAAATAATGACCAAAAGAGGATAGATAAAATGAGCATTAATCGACGCCAAGCACTCAGCCGCATTATAGGTATCAGCACCGCCGCCGCTGGCGCAACCCTGATGGGAACCTCCGCCTTCGCGGCCACCAATGCGGATGGTGATTACCAACTGGCACTGGGTGAAAAACTCAAATACGTGCCACTCGATCCTATGGCCACTGCCAAACTCGCCTATGAAACAGGTGGCGGCTGTATGCACCAAGTATTTCACTCAGTTATCACTATGCTAGCGCAATCTAATAGTGCCGATGCCGACAAGTTTAAAACCATTCCCACCGCTCTGGCAGGCTATGGATTTGCCGGGGTCACAGGCCAAGGTACACTTTGTGGCAACCTCAATGCGATTGGTATGTTAGTCAATATCTTAGATGATATTAACGGCCAGAATAGCGCGGTTATCGCCAATACCTTCCGCTACTATGAAAACACCACATTGCCACTGTCCTCCCCCGAATTCGTCGCGGGTATCGGTTCAACCGCTGAAAAAACCGCCCTGGTTGGCAGTTCATCAAAGGCCATGAGCGTGCTATGCCACTCTTCCATCAGTAACTGGTCACGGGCATCAGGGCTTCCCTTCGCGAAAAAAGGTGAACGTTGCTACCGCCTATCGGCATCTATGACCTATTACCTCGTAGAGCTCCTTAACCGCGCCTATCAGGGTGAGAATATTGGTGCCTTACCGGGTAGTAAACCTTCCCTCGAGGCGCAGGATTGCCAAACCTGCCATGGCAGCACGGGCACCTTAGGTTCGGCGGCGAGCGTTAAAACCGATATGGAATGTACGACTTGCCATACTGGGCACTTTAATTAAGGAGGCAGTGATGAAATACCCATTACTCGCGTTAACCTTAGCGACGTTGACCCTTACGGCCTGTGGTAGCGACGATAATCAATCCGAGGAAGTCACGCCTCCGCCACCACCGCCGCCGGTCGAAACCACTGTGAGTATCGAGGATGCGACTCAGATTAATCTGGCTGTAGAGCAATTTGATCCCAATACAGGCACTGTCGTATTTTCACTGACCGATGCGAATCAAGCAGCTATCACTGCGGCTAAAAACTACGATATTTACTACTTTGGCTTTCCTGACAAGAACACCTCCTCGTCAAATGCTAAAGCTTGGAAACGTTGGCATGTGACCCAAAACTATCGCTGCCAGAGCCAAGGGGAATGTAGTGGTAAGTTGTCTGAGATAAAAAATGGTCAGTATCAGTTTGAAATAGCAGGACTCGATTGGCAGTCAAAGGATCCGAGTGGCGCAGTGTACCAAATCAAAGTCGCGATTCAGATCTATGGCACTAAGGCCAATAATGAACTGACCTTAGTCCCCGTCGTTCCCTTGTAATCTTTGCATCGTCCCCCGATGAAATAGGCATCCACTAGGGTCAGAGTTGGATGCCTATTTTGTTATTAGCGACTGCTACATGCCCACAAATGACCACTGGGCTTAAACTCAATCAGGGTATAGTCATCAATACGATTAATATCCACTATTTGCATATTAAAGCTCATTTTCCCCAGAGCGATTAACGCCGCCCTTGAGCGTTTAATATCTTCTCGAATAGGTTCAGGGATCTCAGTCTGCAGCAGATCCATTTTGACATTTGCCTGAGCCAAATCAAATTGATAAGTCATAGTGCCAATTTCAAAATTTTTAACTACTCCAGAATAATTAATAGACGCAAGCGCCTTATCATTAAGGCCATAGCGATAATCTAAATTCACCTTTTTATCCCGCACTTGAACCACAAGCGTTAAGGAATGACGCAATAAAGACGAGGCAGTATTGGAAAAAGGGGGCTGGTGCAGCTGAGCATGGCATTCTAAGTGTAGACTTTTATGGCTAAAACTCGCGGTATATCCATAGAGTAATAGCCCCAATCCAAGCATAACGACTAACAGGACCTGCCAAGGCTTAAAGCGGCTGAATGCAAAAATATTGAATATCACTTTAGCTACATACCCCCGCGAGTGTTAGCCAATCAGCCTGTGAGGTATCAATGATAAAGTTATCAGACATTAATTTTACCGTTTGAAATTTAAGACCATTCTCACGGTTATTCCTTAAAATCAAACTGATCAATTTTCGGTCGGCAGAGACATTCGCGACAACTGATTGCCAAGGAAACACGGCACATACCTCGATTTGCCCCATCATTTGCTCGACGAGGGACTTCATCTCTGCGCCATAATTCTGCCCAGTATAAAATTTAACCTCTGAGACCGAACCATTGGGCATCTGGATCTGCTGGATATAATTTGGCACAAGCAATGTGGGATGGGTGATATGTGCACCAATACCACATAGGGCAATCAGGGTGACGAGTATGATGAGGGCAAACTGTAACGGTTTTATTTGAGATGTTGGAGAGTCGAGCAACTTATGGTGGTTCGACGTAGATGAAGGATACAGAATAAACCCTTCGCCTCTCACCGTATCGAGAAAAGAGTAAGGCTTTTTGCCTAATATGGTGCGCAAGCGATTGATAAGACTATCAAGAATATCATCACAACAAGGGTAACCCTTACCATTGGATGACAATAACTGCATCAATTCGAAGCGGGAAACCACCTTCCCTTGATTCTTAGCCAATACACTCAGCACTTGATACTCGTCGCTACTGAGTATCCTGTGGCAGCCAGAGATATCGACTAACAAATGTTCATGGGCATCAAACCAACAATCACCAATTTGCATCTCGGCTCCTAGTAACAACTTTACTTGGAGCCGAGTATACAATTTGAACTTAATTAACGCAGTGTTCCGAATGCATCAACCCTGACTAGATGAATAATCTGTGAATTACATCAATAAAAAATTTAACACTAAAAATAACTACAGATACATTATGTTTCACTTGTTTTTAGAACATTGCGGCATTGAGCCACAGATGTACCAAAATACTAGCCACATATCCCAAAGCAATAACAGGCGTCCAACGTAAATGTGCCCCAAAGGTGTAAATTCCCCTCGCTTGGCCCATCAAGGCAACCCCAGCTGCGCTACCAATGGATAATAAACTGCCCCCGACTCCAGCGGTTAACGTCACTAATAGCCACTGGCCTAAGGACATCTCTGGGTTCATGGTCAACACGGCAAACATCACCGGAATGTTATCAACAACCGAAGACAACAGACCGATGGCTACGTTGGCATAGGTAACATCCCAGTGCGAATACATGGCCTCGGACACTAGACTCAAATACCCCATAAAACCTAGGCCGCCCACACACAGCACCACACCGTAAAAGAACAATAGAGTATCCCACTCGGCGCGGGAAATCCGGTTAAAGACATCGAAGGGCACCACACTACCGAGTTGCTGTAGGCGCAATTGATCTTGTCTTAATTCTGCCTTAGCCCGTTCGCGGGCGACCGAGCGATCGAAGGTCTTACGCAAATAAAAACCAAAGAATTGCAGGAAGCCTAAGCCTGTCATCATCCCAAGTACCGGTGGCATGCCGAGGAAAGAATGGGCACAAACCGCACTCGCAATCGTTAGCAGGAATAGACCCACAATCCGCTTCGCCCCATGTTTAGTGTAAACCTGCTCTTTTTCAGGCTCAGGCACATAGCTTGGGATAAACACACTCATGATCGCCGCCGGCAAGGCAAAATTGACTAGGGCAGGAATAAACAAATGGAAGAAATCACCAAAATGCACTATGCCCTTTTGCCACACCATTAAAGTCGTAATATCACCAAAGGGGCTAAAGGCACCACCGGCATTGGCCGCCACGACAATGTTGATACAGGCAAGGGTAATAAACTTACGTTGCCCTGCGCCGACCTTCATCACGACGGCGCACATCAGCAGTGCAGTGGTAAGGTTATCGGCCACGGGCGAAATAAAAAACGCCATAAAGCCTGTTAGCCAAAACACTGTCCTTAGGCTAAAACCACGTCCGATTAACCAGCTACGGATAGCATCGAATAAATTGCGCTCCTCCATGGCATTGATATAGGTCATCGCCACCAGCAAAAAGAGTAACAGTTCAGCGTATTCTAATAGATTGTGCTTAAAGGCCGTCTCAGAAACCTCTGACATGCCGTTTTGCACATACACAAAACCTATCATGCCCCAGATAATGCCCGCCGCGACCAGCACTGGCTTGGATTTACGCAGATGCAGTGACTCCTCCGCCATCACCAATAAATAGGCAATAACAAACACGCATAAGGCAATATAGCCAACGCCTGCGGCGGTTAAATCAAGTCGCGCCATTCCTTCCGTTGCAGCCAAAACTGCAGGTGAGAATCCGCTCAATATTGCAACGCAGAATAGGCTAAACAACGCCACTCCACTTTTTTTAAACCACCGCTGTAATTTCATCAAAGTTGATCTCTGCAAGGGAAATTAGTTCGCAAATTACCATAGCTCTGGCTCTGTAAATTTTGATAAAACGCAACTTTCTATACATTTGTGGACAACCAAAGGCGCTTACAACATTAATTTTTGTATAACTACAGATGAGGCTAATAAAGATCTTGCTAACTTTGATTCAACTTAGTCCAAAAATTGCCAACAAAAAAGCACCTTTAGGTGCTTTTATTTTTATCTCAATCACACTTGCAACATTAAAATGAATAGAGCAGTGTCATATTGGTTTCTGTATCAGTGCTCTTTTTATCGTCCAATGGTTCACTGTTATAACGTACGATAATGGCAAACTTCATGGCCAATGCGCCGATAATATTCGCCGTTAATGAGGTTTCTGAACGCGCATCTAATTTATCGCCATAGTCGGCCACAAAACGCTGTTGAAACTTAGAGGTATCGGTGATTTCAGTTTCAAAGTTAATCACGCCGTGGGCAACGACACTATCACTGCTATCGTGGCCTTCTAATATTGCTTGCTCAGTATCGAGGCGCTGATAGATATAACCCGGACCGACTTCGACATCTAAGAAGGTTTTACTGGTGTCATAGAGTCTATGGCCGTAACCCGCTGCACCCGATAAGGTGTAGTCATAACCCGTGAAAGGATCGACCTCGTAGTTAGCATTTGCAAACAAGTAGCTACGGTCCGTCATCTTGTAGTTACCCTGTGCCCCCGCTAAATAACGTTTAGCCGTGACAGCACCTGTATCTTCTTTGTATAAACCTTCTAATAAGTACTGGTTTTCCCAATCACCCAGCTCATGCTTGAAATTTAAGCGGCCTTTATAGGATGAAGTTTCGGTATTACCTGTGGTTAACGTGGCACCTAGCTCAGCTTCACCTGCAAATGTCTTATCCCCTTTTACAAAATCGGCACCTGCATGCGCCATAAAAGGAGCAGTCATTAATATCGCTGCGGTCAGTACTTTCTTCATGTTTATCCGTTCCTGTTCCGTTTAATCCACTAAAAAATCTGCGCAATATTAACATTGACGATTAAAAAATGAAAATTCAGCGATTTTTTGCATAAAAAAAGCCCGCTAAAAAGCGGGCTTTTTCGGGCAATAATTAAGCTTACAGGTTGATCTTAGGATCTAAGGCACCTGATTGATAAGCTTTGTACATTGCTTGTAAAGACAAAGGCTTAATCTTAGAGGCTTGACCCGCACAACCGAAGGCTTCGTAGCGAACGGTACAGATATCTGCCATCGCTTCCATAGAGGCTTTCAGGAACTTACGTGGGTCGAACTCACTTGGGTGTTCAGCCAAGTATTTACGTACCGCACCGGTAGACGCTAAACGTAAGTCAGTATCGATGTTCACTTTACGCACGCCGTGTTTGATACCTTCAACGATTTCTTCTAATGGCACACCGTAAGTTTCAGGAATTTGACCACCGTATTGGTTGATGATCTGTAGCCATTCTTGCGGCACTGAAGACGAACCGTGCATCACTAAGTGAGTGTTAGGAATGCGGGCATGGATTTCTTTGATGCGATCAATTCGCAGCACATCGCCCGTAGGTTTGCGGCTGAACTTGTAAGCACCGTGGCTAGTACCAATCGCAATCGCCAGCGCGTCAACATGGGTATCGGCAACGAAACGCGCCGCTTCTTCTGGACTAGTCAGCAGTTGGTCGTGGCTTAATACGCCTTCTGCGCCTACACCGTCTTCTTCACCGGCAGTACCGGTTTCTAGGCTGCCTAAACAACCGATTTCACCCTCTACAGACACACCACAGGCGTGGGCGAAGGCAACGGTTCTGCGAGTCACATCGACGTTGTACTCGTAAGACGCTGGAGTTTTACCATCCGCCATTAACGAGCCGTCCATCATTACTGAGGACATACCAAGTTGGATAGAGCGCTGACAGATATCAGGGTCAGTACCGTGGTCTTGGTGAATACAGACGGGAATATCAGGATACTGCTCAAGCGCTGCGGTCATCAGATATTTTAAGAACTGAGGACGGGCATATTTACGCGCGCCGGCAGAGGCTTGCACGATAACAGGACTGTCGGTCGCTTCCGCCGCCTGCATGATCGCACGCATCTGTT
This sequence comes from Shewanella putrefaciens, assembly GCF_016406305.1. NCBI lineage: Bacteria > Pseudomonadati > Pseudomonadota > Gammaproteobacteria > Alteromonadales > Shewanellaceae > Shewanella > Shewanella putrefaciens. Next base: position 897,972 of record NZ_CP066369.1, on the reverse strand, counting down.
CTAAGTTGTTTACGTTAAACGCTGGCACACCGTATCCATGTTCTGCCGCGTGGTCGAGTAGTTGTCGTAGGGAAATTAACGCCATTTTTTAACTCCAATAATAGGGTGACTTTCACATTAACGCTGGGTCACCGAGGTCGCTATCGTTTGGATGGATTTTTATGCCCGCCCCACTAATACCTTAGAGAGACGAGCGGTTTTTTTATAATTTTTTTACTTTTTATAACAGCTTAGCTAGCTTAATCGCGGCGTGATTATGCGCCGCGTTATTCATCTTTGCTTAGGCACCGCGCTTTTCGAGCATAGCCACAGCGGGTAATTCTTTACCTTCTAAAAACTCAAGGAAAGCGCCACCGCCTGTAGAGATATAAGACACTTTATCGGCAATACCGTATTTATCCACCGCCGCTAGAGTGTCACCACCGCCAGCAATAGAGAAGGCTTTAGAATCAGCGATAGCTTGTGCGATACGCTTAGTGCCTTCGCCAAATTGGTCGAATTCGAACACGCCCACTGGGCCGTTCCACACAATAGTGCCAGCAGATTCAATGATTTTAGCTAACGCTTCGGCGCTGTCTGGGCCGATATCGAAAATCATATCGCTATCGCCAACCTCACTCACCGCTTTTAAGGTCGCCGTCGCCGTTGGGCTAAACTCACCCGCTACGACCACATCGGTAGGCACAGGAATATCACCGCCGCGGCTTTGGGCGTTAGCGACTAAACGCTTAGCTTCGTCAATCAAATCCGCTTCATATAAAGATTTACCCACATTGTGGCCCGCCGCAGCGATAAAGGTGTTAGCAATACCACCGCCAACCACTAATTGATCCACAATGCCTGATAAGCTTTCTAATACGGTCAGCTTAGTCGACACTTTAGAGCCACCAACAATCGCCACTAATGGACGAGCTGGATTATCTAACGCCTTGCCTAAGGCATCTAACTCTTGGGCCAGTAATGGGCCAGCACAGGCGATAGGTGCGTATAAACCGACACCGTTGGTTGAGGCTTCCGCGCGGTGAGCGGTACCAAAGGCATCCATCACATAAACGTCGCATAGTGCGGCCATTTTCTTAGATAACGCTTCGTCGTTTTTCTTCTCGCCTTTGTTAAAGCGAACGTTTTCAAACACAACCACTTCACCCACAGCCACTTCGACGCCGTCTAAATAGTCGGTAGCTAAACGGACAGTGCAAGATAAGGCTTTGGCCAAGTAATCGACCACAGGTTGCATTGAGAATTCGCTGTTGTACTCACCTTCGGTTGGACGACCTAAATGAGACATCACCATCACAGCCGCACCTTTGGCAAGGGCTAACTCGATAGTCGGGAGAGAAGCACGTAGACGCGCATCACTGGTGACGACGCCATTGCTGACAGGCACATTAAGATCTTCACGGATAAGCACTCGCTTACCTTGGAGATCTAAATCTGACATATTGATAATTGCCATGGTAACACTTCCTTTTATAATCAAAAAACAAACTGGTTTTTCATCAATCGGTTAGAGTGGATAGCGACTCGGCACTCGACATCCCGTCGAATTGGCGACCCACGCCTTAACCCATTGGTATAAATTCTTATCTTCAGCTTTGTTTAGCCGCAATCATCGCCAAACTGGTATCTAACATGCGATTGGCAAAACCCCACTCGTTATCGCACCAGAGCAGCAATTTGACGAGCTGGCCCGCACTCACTCGAGTCTGGGTACCATCGACAATACTGGAGCGGGGATCATGGTTAAAATCACAGGATACCAGTGGCTCATCAGTATAGCCCAAGATGCCGTTAAATCGTCCATTGGCGGCCAATTCTAACACTTGATTGACGGTAGCAATATCCACTGTTTTCGCTAAAGTGACGGAAAGATCGATGGCTGTCACATTGATGGTGGGGACACGCACCGAAATCGCCTCAAACTTGTCTTTCATGTGCGGCAAAATCCGCTCGATGCCGCGGGCAAGTTTAGTGTCGACTGGGATAATGGATTGGCCAGCGGCGCGGGTGCGACGCAGATCATCATGATAAGCATCAATCACTTGCTGATCGTTCATCGCAGAATGGATAGTAGTAATGGCACCACTTTTCACCCCAAAGTGTTTATCGAGCACATCGATAACCGGGACGATACAGTTGGTGGTGCAGGAGGCGTTAGAAACCACAGTGTGCTCGGCGCGCAGTAAATCGTGGTTTACACCATAGACAATAGTGCCATCGACATCGGCCGACGAGGGATGACTGATCAGCACCCGTTTAGCGCCAGCATGGATATGGGCCTCGCAGCTTTGGCGATCTAAAATTGCGCCAGTGGCTTCATAGACGATATCAATATCCATCTCGCGCCATGGCAATTTTGCGGGATCCGCTTCATGGAGGATTTTGATGGCATCATCGCCGATCAGCATATGATCGTCGGCTAGCTTAACTTTATGCGCAAAGCGACCGTGGGTAGTATCGTACTGGGTCAAGTGAATGATGGCTTCAGGCTTGGCTAATTCGTTTATCGCGACAATCTGTATTTGCTGACGTTTTCCCGACTCATATAAAGCTCGAAGAATAGAGCGGCCAATACGACCATAACCATTGATTGCGACTCGGATCATTGAGGTCTCAATTTCCTCTTAATAATACTGCATAAACAAAAACGGCCTGCAAACGATTGCAGGCCGCATTATACAGATTAACAGTTCAAAAGTTTAACCTTTTGTATTTAATCTAATCCCTTAAGCTATTAGCCTAATGATTTTGCTGCATTCAGCACATTTTCAACGGTGAAGCCGAAATGGTTCAGCAGTACGTTACCAGGCGCAGACTCGCCGAAGGTCGTCATGCCAACGACAGTGCCTTCGAAACCGACATATTTGTACCAGAAATCGGTATGGGCCGCTTCGATAGCAATACGTTTAGTCACAGAACGTGGCAGAACAGCTTCTTTGTACGCTGCATCTTGCTTATCAAACTCAGTGTTTGATGGCATAGAAACCACACGCACTTGTTTGCCTTGCTCGGTCAGAGCCGCCGCTGCTTCCATCGCTAACTGTACTTCGCTACCGGTTGCGATCAGGATGTACTCAGGCGTAGCCGCGCAATCCTTAAGCACGTAAGCGCCTTTTGCCACATTGGCTAATTGCTCGGCGGTGCGAGCTTGAGCCTTGAGGTTTTGACGGCTGAAAATCAGTGATGTTGGTGCATGACGACGCTCGATAGCCGCCTTCCAAGCCACTGCGGTTTCTGCCGCGTCACAGGGGCGCCATACCGCCATGTTTGGCGTCATACGCAGGTTAGCTAATTGCTCAACGGGTTGATGAGTTGGGCCGTCTTCACCTTGACCGATAGAGTCATGGGTATAAACGAAGATGTTTTGAATGCCCATCAGCGCAGACATACGTACAGCGTTACGGGCGTATTCCATAAACATCATGAAAGTTGCGCCGTAGTTGATAAAGCCACCGTGGAGTGACACGCCGTTCATAATGCCGCTCATACCGAACTCACGCACACCGTAGTACACGTAGTTACCGGCTGCATCGTCTTGAATACCTTTAGAACCTGACCACAGAGTCAAGTTAGAACCCGCTAAGTCGGCGGAGCCACCAAGCAGTTCAGGTAACATAGCACCAAAGGCTCCGATGGCATTTTGTGAGGCTTTACGGCTCGCAATACCTTCGGCTTTATCTTGGCAAGCTTGGATAAATGCCTGAGCTTTTTCTTCAAAATCAGCAGGTAATTCGCCTTTCAGTACACGGCGCTCATATTCTGCCGCCAGTTCTGGATAAGCTTTAGCGTAGGCTGCGAATTTTTCGTTCCAAGCGGCTTCACGGGCAGCGCCCGCTTCTTTAGCGTCCCAGCCTGCATAAACATCACTTGGGATTTCAAATGGTGCATGTGGCCAGCCGAGGAATTCACGGGCCGCGGCGATTTCTGCATCACCTAATGGCGCGCCGTGGCAATCGTGGCTGCCTGATTTGTTTGGCGAACCAAAACCGATAATAGTTTTACAGCAGATCATAGTCGGTTTGTCGGTCACCGCTTTTGCCGCTGCGATAGCCGCGTGAATCGCATCGCTATCATGGCCATCGACGTTGGCAATTACATGCCAGCCGTAGGATTCGAAACGTTTTGGCGTATCATCGGTAAACCAGCCTTCAACATGGCCGTCGATAGAGATACCGTTGTCATCCCAAAATGCGATCAGTTTGCCTAGGCCTAAAGTGCCAGCTAATGAACAGGCTTCGTGGGAAATACCTTCCATCAAACAGCCATCGCCTAAGAAGCAGTAAGTGTAGTGATCAACGATATCGTGACCATCACGGTTAAACTGCGCCGCTAGTGTTCTTTCGGCAATCGCCATACCCACAGCATTGCTGATACCTGCGCCTAATGGACCCGTTGTGGTTTCAACACCTGGGGTATAACCGTATTCTGGGTGACCAGGGGTTTTTGAATGTAACTGACGGAATTGCTTCAGCTCATCCATTGGCAAGTCATAGCCCGTCAGGTGAAGTAAAGAGTAGATCAGCATAGAGCCGTGACCGTTAGAGAGGATAAAACGATCTCTATCTACCCATTTTGGATTGTTCGGATTGTGCTTAAGGAAATCATTCCACAGCACTTGCGCAATGTCTGCCATGCCCATTGGGGCGCCGGGGTGGCCTGAGTTTGCTTTTTGAACTGCATCCATACTTAACGCACGGATTGCGTTGGCGAGTACTTTACGGGAAGACATGCTCTCTCCTGCTTAATTTGTGGGGTCTAGCGGGCAATTTGGACGCATATTTTCCCCTACATAGCGAAGCGACGCAAACGAAAATTGCAATCCAATGCCCAGTCTGGTGGATTACACCTTAGAAGCTTTAGGCTAATTCATCTTAAAACACATTAAACATATTTGTAATACAATAATTCAAATATAGGCATTAGTTTTCACATCGAGTCACTTAGCGCCCAAGCCACAAGCTTAGTTTTACCCCTGCCTAGCGAGGATTAACGCAACTCATAGTGACGAAAACCCACATACTGCTATCAATTCATTGAGTTAGAGCGAAAACTCAAAACCCACAAACGCTCCCCGATTTGGGGCTTACCTCACTTTACACACAAATATTTAGTTTAGGGGGTGTCATCAAAGTGAATTTCCACTAAAATAGCCGTCTAGATGTAGATGCTTCTACACGTTTGAATGCTAACGACGAGATTTTCCTACTATGGCAAAGCACTTGTTTACTTCTGAGTCGGTCTCAGAAGGTCATCCCGATAAGATTGCAGATCAGATTTCTGATGCTGTGCTAGATGCAATTCTGGCCCAAGATCCAAAAGCACGCGTGGCGTGTGAAACTTATGTCAAAACCGGCATGGTATTAGTAGGTGGCGAAGTCACTACTTCTGCCTGGGTTGATATTGAAGAGCTGACCCGTAAAACGGTTCGTGAAATTGGCTATACCCATTCAGATATGGGCTTCGATGCCGATTCTTGCGCTGTATTAAACGCCATTGGTAAACAGTCTCCCGACATCAACCAAGGTGTTGACCGCGCCGATCCTAAAGAACAAGGCGCCGGCGACCAAGGTTTAATGTTTGGTTATGCCAGCAACGAAACTGAAATTCTGATGCCTGCACCTATCACCTATGCCCACGCATTAGTGAAGCGTCAATCAGAAGTACGTAAAAACGGCACTCTGCCATGGCTGCGCCCCGACGCGAAAAGCCAAGTCACCTTCGCCTACGAAAACAACAAGATTGTTGGTATCGATGCGATCGTGCTGTCAACCCAGCACAGCCCTGATATCGCCCAAGCAGATTTGATCGAAGGCGTGATGGAAACCATCATCAAGCCAGTTCTGCCTGCCCAGTGGTTAAGCAAAGACACTAAATACTTTATCAACCCAACTGGCCGTTTCGTTATCGGCGGACCTATGGGTGACTGTGGTTTAACGGGTCGTAAGATCATCGTTGATACCTACGGTGGTATGGCACGTCACGGTGGTGGTGCTTTCTCTGGTAAAGATCCATCAAAAGTTGACCGTAGCGCAGCTTACGCTGCCCGTTATGTAGCGAAAAACATCGTTGCTGCGGGTCTGGCTGACCGTTGTGAATTGCAAGTGTCCTACGCTATCGGTGTGGCAGAGCCAACATCCATCAGCATCGAAACCTTCGGTACGGGTAAAGTGTCTGAAGAAGTGCTGATCAAGTTAGTGCGTCAACACTTCGATCTGCGCCCATATGGCCTGACTGAAATGTTAAATCTAGCTCGCCCAATTTATCAGGCAACTGCCGCTTACGGTCACTTTGGCCGCAACGAGTTCCCATGGGAAGCGACGGATAAAGCCGAAGCACTGCGCGCTGACGCAGCTCTATAATCTGCATTAAGCTCATGCTTTTGCACAAAAAAACCGCCTAATGGCGGTTTTTTTATGCTTAGGATGTATTGCCTAACCACATCACAATCAGCAAGCCGACAGATTAAAGTCCCAAGTCGAAAGTGAACTCGTCGAGCAAATAGCCAAAACCGCCTATTTGGAAACGTGGAAAATAGTGCCCCTTGCTGAGATTTGTGCGCGAGTATCAGATGATGCCGACTTGGCGACCTTATTGTTAGCCGATGCAACGCTCTCTGAATTCACCCAAGAACGTTTAGCCTGGTAGTTACAAGGTAGGCTCCCTTTTGGTTATCAAGGGCGTTACCCGACGGGGAAATGGTTAATCCTGTGACTCGGATTAGCAATGGTCGAAATGGGCGTTTTGCATGCAGAGTAGACCTAGCTGCTCCTGGGATAAAATGGCGCATTCCAGTGGCTGCTTGGCATTTATACAACTCACTTGCTCATCGGTTAATCGCGTTATCGCCGCCGAATAGGCATTGGTTCTGCCGCAATCGAGCCAAATATTCCCAACTTGTACCCCATAATGCAGTGTTTGCCCTGGGTCAGATAGAAACTCGACTTCAAATCCCCTCGCCTCACAGCCATGGTGAGCGCACTCGGATAAAACCAGCCTCAGATTGTCCCAAGCCGATAGCGTAACTCCGGCGTAGGCCGCTAAAAGGGACTCAACAAATTGTATAGTCACGTATTTATCTCCAAGGGAATTTAAACGATTACCGCTGTGTTTCTGCCACCATTAAATAATAATCTCTAGCAGAGACAGTGAAAAAGTCCAAAACTTGCATCTTGGCCTTACCTGAATGGGCGGCAAAGGAGCGTTCATTGTCTTCGGCAATAAAGGTCAGCATATAGCTAAAATGGGGGGCAACTTGACGGCGAACTTCACTGACTAACGCCTCGAAAACACCTTGTCCACGGTGGGCTTGTTGCACCCAAATAGGCCCGTATTGGCACGAATTTACCTTAGTTATTTTAGGCCCATGCCAATCGAGTTGGGGTAAACGATTCAGTATGGTGCGGTAAATGGGCCAATGTTCGAAAAATCCCCAACGGCCAGCAATCACATAACCGACTATTTGCTGATCTAACTGTGCTACCACAATCCAATGGTGCTTCACTAATTCAGTCAGTTCACTGTGGGAAAACGCTTGTCCTTGCAACCCCATATTGGCCGACGCTAGCTCATCATTAAGATGTTTTCTTTCAAGTGTTACTAATAAATCAATATCTTGTAGTGTAGCCAATCGTATCTTCACCGCAATTCTCTTCCTTTTGCCGAAACAGGGGACGCGCCAGTATACAGGAGCCAAACACTAACCCCGATATTAGGTACAGGTTATTATGGCTTTTTTATCGTACAGATTTGCTAATTATCCTTTTGTTTCCCAAACTTAATGCATATTTAGCCACTGCTAGGCGACTTTATGCTGCCCGATACTATCAATCCGAATGTGAGTCTGCTCGACAGTGATCATCAACAAGTCAATTTTGGGCGTTGGATGCACCAATGCGAATTGATCAAAAGCTTCTATAGCGCGACCAGCGTGTTTGTGATCCAATCGATTCACTCAGGTTTTGAGATTATTGTCAGCTCCATGAATGAAACCCCACTCTTTACTTCGGGCACCTTGTATCCGTTAGACTTTTCTCTATTTAAACAGTGTGTTTATAGTAAGCCAGAGGGAGACTATCAAAACCTTGCGCGGTTTATGCTCGATGAATTACCGCGGGATTTTGATGGCATACAGTATATTCTCTCCCGCCCTATCGCTTGGCCCGATGGCAGTCAGTTTGGGGCGCTGTGCGTACTTAACCCACACATGACCGATCCCCTAAGCAATGCCGCAATGTTGGAGCCATTTCAGATCTTATTGCAGCAGGATCTCTCTCTGTTGTGTCAGTACCACCGTATCGAATCGCTTTCCATGCGCGATCAAGAAACCGGCATGCTTAACCATTATGGTTTTGTGATGATGGCGCCAAGACAACTCAACTTAGGCCGCCGCTTTGGTGCCCATGCGGGGATCATTTTCTTTGAATTACAATCCCCTAAAGACACAGAAAAGCCCCTTGAAGAAAAACACCATAGATTACTCGGCAACTTAATCCAAGATACGATACGCACCGCCGATGTTGCCGCCCATTACACTGCGACTCAGTTTGTCGTCTTGGTATTTGTGGATAGTGAGCGGGATGTAATACACATAATGAAGCGAGTCGAAAAGCAATTAGAGCAGCAAAACCATGCGCTTAAACTCGATAGCAGTTATAGTTTTTTCACTCCTGAATCGAGCGCCAAACTCGCCCCCATGATGGAAGGGGCCCGCAGTCAACTCATTTCAATGCGCCCAGCAGTGACAGAAACAACAGCCCCTAGCGCAAGCGCGACTAACCCCAGTGCAATTAACTCAAGTGCTATTAACTCAAGCACTATCGACTCGAGCCTATACGATAATCCTGCGGCCGATTCAGCGGAGCTTTGAGTATTATTTGAGACGCTCATCTTGACGCTTAGCCCACTGAACAAACAATACCACTGGATAGGGCGACATCAGTACCAGCCCTAAACCAATCAGCGTTGCGATCAATAACATGCCGCTGATGTCTAAACTCCATTGGGTCAACAGATAGATCCCAAGCCCGCAAACTAACATCAATACCCCTAGCCAATGTAAAAACTTCAACAAATTCATAATACTTTTTATTGGGTCTGCCATATAAACCTCTTTAGATCTCAAGTTAAACTTGTCACACTGTGGGCATATACCCAAGCTACCTGAAGATACGAGTTCCAGGTTGTTTGGGTATCAACATAGTCAAAGGAACAAAAAAGATGTTAAAACAAACATTCATTTTCGGTGCATTCGTATTGGGATTAACGGCCTGTCAGAGCGCAGATACGGCCAAAAACGACACTATCCCACTGCAGGGCAGTTGGCACATTGAGGTGGTTCAGGGTCAACCCACTATCGATTACAGCCCTGCACAAATTACCTTCGACGCCGAGGGTAAACTCCATGGCAACAACAGTTGTAATAACTTTTTCGGCCAATACACTCAGCAGGGGCAGGAACTTAAGCTTATGCCCGCAGGAAGCACGATGAAAGCCTGTGTCGATTCCTTAATGCAGCAAGAGCATAAAGTCATGCAGGCCATGCCACTCGTCGCCAAAGCAAAACTGCAGCAGGGTCGCCTCACCCTATTGAGTAGCGACGACAAAGCCGTACTAGTGTTAAGCCAAGTAAAATAAGCCTAAGTGGTATAAATCTTAAGTCCCATCAATCGAAAAAAAACCGCCAATGGCGGTTTTTTTAATTCAATATCATAACTTAGGCTTTGGCATTCTTCGCCGCCGCATGTTCGATTGCCGCATTTTGCTCGGCGAACACTGCGCTTTGTGCCATATCGGCATTGTAATGCTCGACATCGAGTTCATTTTCAGACTTGGCAATCACAGTCGTCGCCACGAGATCACCCGATACGTTAACGACTGTCCGAGCCATATCCAGAATACGGTCAATCCCCGCAATTAACGCCACCCCTTCTAAGGGTAAACCCACGGTTGAAAGCACTAAGGTCAGCATGACTAAGCCAGCCCCTGGTACGCCCGCCGTCCCGATGGACGCCAAAGTCGCGGTTAAAATAATAGTAAGATAATCAACCCAAGTTAAATCAATACCAAAGGCCTGCGCCACAAACAGCGCCGTCACCCCTTGGTATAAAGCCGTTCCATCCATATTGATGGTGGTGCCAAGGGGCAACACAAAGCTCGAAATCTTTTTATTAACCCCAAGATACTCGCTGGCACATTTCATACTGGCAGGCAGAGTCCCCGCCGAGCTTGAGGTAGTAAAAGCCACCACCATCGCATTACTAATGCCTTTAAAAAATTGCAAAGGGTTCAGCTTAGCAAATACACGTAACACTATGCTGTAAAAACCTAAAACGTGAATAATACAGCCAAGATACACCGCAATAATCACCTTAATCAGCGGCCATAACATCTCAATGCCATATTCCCCCGCAACCCAAGCCATTAGGCCAAAAACACCGTAGGGGGCGAGTTTCATCACCATATCGGTAAGCTTGTACATGGCCTCGGCTAAGCTCTCAAACACTTTGATGGCAGGTTTGCCATGGTCGCCAATCAGTACCAAAGCTATGCCCAACGCCACTGCAAATACAATCACCTGTAAAATTTGACCATTCGCCAACGCGGCAACGGGATTGGTTGGCACTATATCAATCAGGGTTTGCATCACCGAAGGGGCTTCCTTCACGGTCTGCACCGCATCATGCTGTAATAACGGCACGCCGGCGCCAGGCTGAATAACATAGCCCACCACTAAACCTAAGCTTATCGCAATCGCTGTAGTGCAGAGATAAAATGCAAAGGATTTAAAGCCAATCCGCCCCATCTTGGCGGTGTCTTCCATCGAGGTCACGCCCACAATTAACGAGCAAAATACCAAAGGTACAATAAGCATCTTAATGGTATTAACAAAGAGCGTGCCTATCGGTTTTAAGTAAGTCGCCTGCTCACCAAGCACGACTCCAGCGGTAATACCTAACACCATACCGACAAAAATTTGTAGCCATAGCGGCACTGACATCCAATAAGACCAAGCCCGGCCTAACGCTGATGACCTCTGTTTTGACATGTTTTTAACCTTGAGTTTTAAATGATGATATGGCGAGCCCTATCCTTGGCGACGCTAATTTAAGCCTCTAAATTAGCTAACCGCCGAGTCTAGCATAAGGGATAAAAATCTAAGGATGATCTGTATCACGTTGATGCCAACCGTTGCAAAATACATCAAAGACGTGAAAACAAACCACCTAAGCCTCAAAATATCCCGTATTCGCAGTCGAGGCAATTTGTTGGCGGTAAAGCGCGGCCGGTGGTTGCTCGCGCTCGATTAAATAGCTCCAATAGTCATCATCGAAGCCGCTAAAGAGTGACTCTGATCCCCCCTGTGATTTGAGTATCAGCCACCACCAAACTAGGCCCCATAATCCAAACGTCAGTAAGGTTAAGATAAAATGCAATCCATGATGAATTTGCTGATCTTTTTTAGCATCGTAGACCTGCAAACATCTCAGTTTAAAGCGGCGGCTAGACTTAACGAATCCCATAATAGGCTCACTAAATTTAAGGTAGAAAAACCTAATACAAGCCTAGCAGATTAGACTTTAGTCGCACAAAATTTCACCATTAAAAACTGCAACGCTAGACAAAACCTTAGCCCACTCGTTATCCCTGTGTGTTCCATGCTAAAGTGAGCCGCCCAAATTCCCTAACCAACAAGAGCGGTATTGTCGAATAACCGCCGAGGAGTTGTTATATGTTGATCCGTAAAGCTACAGCGCAGGATCTCACCGCCTTAGTACAATTTAATCAGGCGATGGCCCAAGAAACCGAAGGCCTAGCCTTAGATGAAACAACGCTCACGCAAGGGGTAAGCACCTTACTCAGCCACCCAGAAAAAGGTTTTTATCTTGTGGCGGAACTCGCCGGGGAGATTGTGGGCTCGCTTATGGTGACATTCGAATGGAGTGACTGGCGCGCCAAGGATTATTACTGGATCCAAAGCGTGTATATTCACCCGCAAAATCGTCGTCAGGGCATTTATGGCAAACTCTATAACGAAGTTAAGCACTTAGCCGAGCTCAATGGCGGCGCCGCCAGTTTCCGTTTATATGTCGAGCAGGAAAATCTTAACGCGCAGCAAACTTACCAAGCACTGGGGATGAAGCAAAGCTACTACCTGATGTACGAAGAAAAGTAAGTTATTCAACATATTATTTATAAAAAAACAGGATCGAGCCTATGGCAAGATCCTGTTTTTTTACGGCTAAAAATCCAAACTAACGGAAGAAACCAAACAGAATCGCCGTCATGGCCAACAGGCCCGCAATCACCACGAAAATATTGCTGATCCGGCCACGGTAAGCCTTTAAGGCTGGCACTTTATACACAGCATACATAGGCATTAAGTACAGAATCGCCGCAATAATTGGTCCACCAAGCGCCTCGATCATCCCGAGAATGCTGGGGTTTTTAATAGCAACCGCCCAGATAGTCGCAAACATAAACACCAGAATAAACTTGTTGATTTTTTGCTCTGGGATCGTTTTATTGCTAGAGCGTAGCTGCTTAACAATAATGCCCTTCATCCCTTCGGTCGCCCCCATATAATGACCAAAGAAAGAAGATACAATCGCAATAAACGCAATCAGCGGGCCAAAATAGCTCACAAAACCACTGTTATGTACGTTTGCTAGGTAAGACAGAATCGGCAGGTTTTGCGCTTTCGCATCGGCGAGTTGCTCCGGTGATAGCGACAACACACAGGAGAACACAAATAACATCACAAAGCCGACTAGCATCATGGAGGTATTGCGCAGAATCACATCCGCCTTACGGGCCGCATTCACCCCATGGTCACGTTTAAGGGAAACCGAAAACTGTGAAATCGCGGGAGAATGATTAAAGGCAAATACCAGCACAGGAATGGTTAACCATACTGTGCCTAAAAATGCGCCCGCCTCTGGCACAACCTGCAGCGCATCCATTTTCCATTCAGGGATCAAATAAATCGACATAAATGCCAAGATACCCACCAGCGGATACACCAGTAGCTGGGTCACTTTGAGCATAAACTTCTCGCCTGCGACCATCACCGCCATCATCCCGAAGATCAGTACGCCAGAGAGCAGAAAACGCGGTGGAGAGGCCATGCCCAATTGGTTCACAATAAAGCTATCAACCGTATTGGTAATACCCACACCATAAATTAGCACTATGGGATAAATGGCAAAGAAGTACAGCAAGGTAATGGCTTTACCCGCGCCAATGCCAAAATGTTCTTCCACTACTTGGGTGATATCACTCCCCGGAATGCTCGATGAGCACACAAAGCGTGAAAGGCCGCGGTGGGCTAAATAGGTCATAGGGCCTATGATCACCGCCATTAATACTAGGGGCCAAAAACCGCCCATGCCCGCATTAATAGGTAAAAACAAAATACCAGCACCGACGGCGGTACCAAATAAACTCAGCATCCAAGTGGTGTCTTGGCGTGTCCAAGATAAACCTTTTTTTGTGTCCTGTTCCTGCGTGCTTTGGGGTGTTCCAAGAACACTGGTCGCATCTTTTTGCATATAAAAGTTACCTTACGGTGTGACTGGCATAAAAAATTCGCGGTAAGGATAACCAAAAAGCGCCCTCAAAAGTTGATCTGACACCATTTTAAGTAAGAGAATTTCAAGTTAAGCCAGTATTGGGATCTAGATCTATGATTATGTGTAATAAATTTTCAAAACAGCATCAAAAAGATCACATAAAAACATCAGAAAACACAATAAGTTCACCACAGATCCTAGATTGCGACATCCAACATCCGCAGATAAAAACGCCGGAACGGATTAAGGTCGCAAAAAACTCAAAAACCAAGCATTCATCCACAATTGCCAACAAAACATTGAACTAGATCACTCCATCAATTGTTAAATTTTCACAACTTGCTACATTGCAGGGCGCCAAAATTCCCATAAAAAAGGCCCAATTTAATGGGCCTTTTGTCTGGCTATGTTGAGCCGTCAGTTAAGGTTTTTGCAGACTTAACTCGGTCGTCGACACTACCGCAGGCGCTATATCGGCCTCCTTAAATAACAGGGGGCGGAAGCTCTTCGCATCTGAGTATAAGAGGCTTTGATCGGTAAACTCTGGCGTCAGAATATTGCTCGACTCGGAGTAAGTTAAAATTCCCCGCGCCACTGGACCATCGTCGGTGAAACTCACCGCCATCATCCAACTCGAACCGTAGCGGATCTGATATCCCTTAGCCGTCAAGCCAGAGCTCATCGCCTTACCTGTTACCACATCCATCACTGGGGCGTATTTATGCTGCGGGATCAGAGTGTCATCACCGGATAAACTGGTGGAAAACACATTGAACCCACCTTCGGCATTGTGGCTCCCCGGCCAAGGTAAACGCGCACCGCTTGGTGTGCCATTAGGCAGGGATTTTTCCACAAATTGCACCTCACCTAGGGGCGCATCTAAGGCAAAGCCTGCAGCCTCCAAGTTCAGTGCGCCGTAGGCAAGCGCGACTAAGGCACTGCCATCTGTCGCCAAGGTTTTAGGTGTGGTAGCAGCATTGGCGACATCGAATCCTTGGGTCAGCATAGTCGCTTGGTTAAATTGATGGGCAAACTCACGCAGTAAGGCGCCGCCTTTGCTATCGTTATCTTGCTTACCATTCCACGCCTTTAATGCCGCGCAAGCCGAAGTAATATCCTTAGATAAACCCGCCGACACCACCACAGGCGTGCTGCCCTGTGCATCACATTGGGCGAGTAACTCTGGCAACACCAATTCGGCTAAATAACTACGGTTGGATAATACCGCAGCTTCGAGTTCTTCTAAGCTAAACTTGCCATCAGCCCCCGCACCATCCTGCATTAAGGTCAGCCCCATGCGAGTGCGTAGTGATAGCTGCCCCGCTTCTTCACCATACATGGGCGAGAAGTAAGTCAGCGGTTCATCTAGGTTAGTTGACCAGAAGGAATCGTTGGAGTTTTGCACAAAGTCGCTGCGCTCAAGCTTAGGCGCTCGCTCGTAGGGGGTTGGACCGCTAAAGCTAAACAAAGAGGTATTACCCGGCAAAATAGTAAAGCCAGCTTTCTCTTTTGCCGCCTTAATATCCGGTGAAGTCTTCAACACTACGACGGCCGATTCCGATAACCCAGGCACGGTTGAGTCGTCGATGTAAAAGGCATTGCCTTCTTTATCGGCGTACATAGTGTTATTGAAAATAACCCCGTCATAGTCCTTAAACGCCTGTTGGAACTCGGTTTTATTCGTTGCCATATTCATGGCTAACCAATGATCCACCGGGTCCATCGTCCCCATATTGGCATCTTGGATCATAAAGGCACTGCCATCATCCCAACCAAAAGGCGCAAGCGTAGGCGGCGCTTCCACCATAGGACCTTTAGCCGTAGTGTATATATCCTTCTCTGCCACTAAGATCCCCGCAGGACCCGCGTTAACCAGAATAGATACGGTTTCTTTAGTGATCGGCATTGGCTGACCATCGAACAGATACTGCATGCGATCGCCCGAGACTAACTCTAGGTTATACATGACAAAATGTTCGGCGGTTGAGAAGGTATGCGTCCAAGCTAAGTCTTTGTTAAAACCGATATTAATCGGCCCTGGCATACCCACAAGTGAGCCGCCCATCATATCTAAATGCCCAGGGATAGTGATATGGGACTGCCAGAAGCGCAGGTTCCCCGTGTGTGGGAAATGGGGATTGCCCAGCACCATACCCTTACCGTTTTCGGTTTTGTCCTTACCTAAACCCCAACCATTTGAACCAAGATCACGGGGATTGGTCTCTGGCGTCGTGATACGAGCCGCGCGGGCCAGTAACTTAGACTGCATATCCGCGACAAAGGCGGTTTGCGCTTGGCTTGGAGCGGGCCCGACGATGCGCGGCATGTATTCCTGTGCATCTCCAGGGTTGGCGTAGAAAATCAAATCGAGGAAGTTAGCTGCGCCAGGTAATAAAGCAATAGAAAACAGATAGGTAACTACATCCTCTGGCACTATGGGTTTCACCCAAGGCTGGCCGTTACAGAAAGGTTCCGCCGTCTGTTTACCCGCTTCAACATCACTCAGGTATTGGTTATAGCCAGCGGTAAAACCTTGGATTAACGCCCGGGAGTTTTCACTAAACTGCGGCCACTTAGCTTCGGCTTGCTCCCTGATCTTCAAGGCCTTATAGCCAAAGTCAGAGATCAGGTTACCGTTATCTTCCGCCGTGGGTTGCCCAGTGGTGAAATCAATCGATGCATGGGGGCCAAAATACATAGAGCGTTGTGAATTCGCCTTAATAAAACCATCGGCCAGTACACACAGGTTATCCTGCGCCTGTGCATAGCCACTACCAAATCCTAAACTTTCTAAGTTATCGGCTTGAATGTGTGGCACGCCATAGGTGGTTCGGCGAATGCTGGCTTTAAGCAGGCCATTGGGAGCAAAGGTTTGCAGTTTATTTTCAGGTTCAGTCGGTGTAGAGCTATCTTCGCTATCATTACAACCTGAGAGCATTACTCCGCAGGCGATCCCCATAGCGATCACGAGTTTGTTGAATTTCATTATTATTATCTCTTGGTTTGGTTCCTTCAATTGCGTGACATATAACCTTACTGCCTACCCCGCCCAACTTACTGAAGGAGCAATAATCACATGTCGCTTCCTAGTATCTAAGGCTGGCTATTTACTCCCTAGCATGGGCATTTTTACTGAGCTTCACCGCCGACTGTGGCAAAATAGAAAACCCAAACGCTTAGACACCTCTGACCATTTAAGCAATGATTCAAACGAGCGTCTACATTAAAACCAGAAATAAATAACTTATATGCAACAAAACATTATCAAGATTATTGTGGGTTCTAAAAACCCAGTCAAAATCAATGCCGCAGCCAAAGCGATGGCACAGCTATTCCCAGAATATGAGATCCAAACTCAGGGCATGGACGCACCTTCTGGCGTCCCCGCACAGCCCATGACAGATCACGATACCCGTCAAGGCGCCATCAATCGGGTTAACTATTGCCAGCAGCAGGTAGAGGCCGACTACTATTTTGCGATGGAAGGTGGCGTCGATTGCTTCGATTTTGGCCCCGCCACTTTCGCCTATATTGCCATCGGCCATAAAGACCAACTTGCCATTGGCCGCAGCGCAATTTTACCTTTGCCAATGCAGGTTTATCGGGCATTAAAAGCGGGTGAAGAGCT
The DNA here is from genome assembly GCF_016406305.1 of Shewanella putrefaciens. NCBI lineage: Bacteria > Pseudomonadati > Pseudomonadota > Gammaproteobacteria > Alteromonadales > Shewanellaceae > Shewanella > Shewanella putrefaciens. The sequence continues at coordinate 880,776 of NZ_CP066369.1, read as the reverse complement.
TGGGCATGTGATGGATAGGCTATTTAATACCGTCAATATTAAGCAAAAAGGCGGCGCCATAGGTTTACTGACCCACGGGCATGCGACCCGTGAGAGCAATTACACCCAGGCGATTATTCTTGCCATGGCTCCACTATTAAATCCCGACATTTACGGATAATTTTTGTTAATCAGATGTTGCAAGCACAATTAAAGCCCGCTAACTTAGTTGTGACTTACAACTAAGTCCATTCAAACCAAACGCACACTATGCAACTCCCACTGTACACACTGGTTTTACTATGGCGCAAATGACAACAGATTTACCGGAAACGATGACGCACACAGCCTGCTCTTCCAGCCAACTTAGGCAGTTATCCCGTTCAATGGTAAGACATTTAGGCATGCTAAATGCCGCATGCGGGGATTTACCCCTTTCACCTGTGCAAGCCCATGCATTGTTTGAAATAGGCCGTCAACCACAGACGATTAAAGAACTCGCCTATAGACTCAGCATAGATAAATCCAATGCCAGTCGAGCGATTAGCCATCTGGTCGAAAAAAAGCTCGCCCAGAGTCAAATTCATCCTAGGGATAACCGTTGTTTAGTTGTGCAGATCACGACTGCTGGCAAAAAATTATTAGCTAAGTTAGATACCCAGCAAAATCGGCTATTTCAAGATATCTTAGCCCAACTCACTCCGGCACAAACCCAGCAAATAGAGCAAGCACTGATGTTGTATAACCAAGCGATTCATAATGCCAAGCAGCAAAATGGCTGTCTTATCCGCCAAGCCAAAGCCGAAGATGATGCCGCGATCGCTCAGGTGATCCGCGCCGTATCCGCCGAATACGGTTTAACCGCAGATAAAGGCTATAGCGTGGCCGATCCCACCTTAGATTGTCTCAGCCAGATTTATTCGCAAACGGGCGCCAATTATTGGTTGATAGAAGTTGAGGGGCGCGTCCTCGGCGGCGCCGGCATTGCTCCACTGGCAAATAACGATGGCGTGTGTGAACTGCAAAAGATGTACTTTATGCCAGAAATCCGCGGCAAGGGACTCGCTAAACGTGTGGCATTGATGGCACTGGATTTTGCCCGTGAAGCGGGTTACCAAAGTTGTTATTTAGAAACCACAGCCGTGCTAAATGAAGCCATAAAACTCTATGAAAAATTAGGTTTTATCCACCTTTCGGCGCCGCTGGGTAACACAGGGCACGATGCCTGCGAAATCCCCATGTTGTTGAACCTTAAGCCAGCATAAAGCTAAACCTATCACTCACAGTACCAAACCCATATCGCCATTTCTGGGTTTCTTGCTGCTTTTTATAAATAGAATGTGACCTTAATTATCAGTCTTAAAGCATAGTTTTTCTGTTACTAAATGCATTAAAATATAGGCAATTTCACTTTATCAACATTAATTAATTGAAAAGCGATTGATACTATTTTGTTAATAGCATTAGATAGGGAACATTATGCTAAATTGGATTTTTAGTGATAGTAAACTCACACTGCGCGATATTTGTTTAGACTCGGCACTTTCGACCCCCAAGAAAATACAAAAAATTGAGAAATACCTCGCTAACGGTGGTGATCTCAATTTTATTGACCCTAATATTTCCCCCTGTAATGTCTTAGTCCCGCTTTCCCGCAGCCCGGAGTCGGATTTAACGCTTATCCAGTATCTACTCGAGAAAGGCGCACAGATTGAATGCAATGGTTTCAGTGCCTTACATTCTGCTATCGAATATAATAACCCTGAGTTAGTTAAGCTTTACCTTGCATCCGGTGCCAATCTTTACTACCAAAATCAATACAATAATTGCTGGTTGAACTATTTATTTCATCCTAATCCGCAGTATATCTATCAGGATCATCAACGTAGAGATATGATCGATCTTCTACTTGCAGCTAAGTTAGACATCAATAAACCGGTGAGTTTTTGGACCAATGGTGAGCTAAATCATCCGTTAGAAATATTAGTCGATGAGCGAAATAAAGATCTGTTTCTGCATATCATTAATAAAGACATCCCACTGGATATTGGTGAATTAAACCTGATTGAAAATATTATTACTTCGAGCGATTTTTGGGGGATTGAAGCCTTTTCACCTTTAGTGAAACGCTTTCCTCACTTTAAAAAGTCACGTTATATAATGGCGAATGACAGTAGCTTTTTGGATGATGCGAATCTATTAGAACTGTGCGTTTACGCCAAAGCGCAGGAATACACTGAATACCTGTTAGACCATTATCCACAACTCAAAGCCGACTCCCACGCTAAAAGCTTGGTCTATGCGGCATTGACCTCAGAATTTGATCTCAGAATTATCGAAAAATTGATTAAGGCGACCGTCGATATCAATCGCATCTATAGGATGACACCGCCTGACGCCGACCATTCCCCCGTGCTCAATCAATTTATTAATAACGCCCCATTTACCGATGTGAATAAACGGCCTTATATCTATCAAGCCGCTGAACTGTTACTCAAATATGGGGCTAATCCAAATGCCGAATTTATGAATACGGGTAAACCCTATGAAATGTTAGCCTGGTCGAACTTGCGACTATTGGTTTATCCAATGATCGAAAAGAAAACCTTTTTACCCGAGTTTTTCGACCTCTTCCTGCAATATGGACTGGATATCAATAAAAAATTTGGTGCTGTGGATGAACCAAGCTTACTGACTATCTGCCAGCGCGGTTCGGGGAAAGAAGATCAAGCCACGCTTATCCAAGTGATGGAATATCTGCTCACTAAGGGGCTAGATTTAAGCCTCACCAATATCTACAACACTAATTATGTGTCTGCTGCAGCTATCTCCTGTCGAACCCAAGTACTTGAATGGCTTATTAACCAAGGCGGGGATATTTTTACCCATTGCGGCCACGATAATTCGCCGATTCTGCACAAGGCGATTTCGACCTACTGGTGGGATCAAATCACTGGCCCCATGCGACGTAATACTGTGGAACTCTTACTGCGCCACGGAGCTAAAATTGAAGAATTTTCGGTGGATGAGCAATTTACGCCACTCATGTGCGCCTGTTACTACGGCGCGCAGTCCTGCGTAGAAGCCCTACTCGAACATGGCGCAAACCCTAATGCCATCAATGCTGAAGATACCACCCCTGCCCTTTGCGCCGTAATAGGTGGCAGTTCAATCGAGTTTCCTCGCTTTGAATCCACAGCAGTACGGATTTTAAAGCTATTGCAGCAATATGGCGCCGACTTAACGGCTGAAAACTGCCGCGGCAATAGCCCACTGGTCGCGGCAATTGAGCTGGAATATAAGGAGATTTTCGAAGCACTGCTACAAATCGTGCCCTATAGCGAAACTCAGCTTGAGCGAGCACTCGAAGTGGCGGAGCCAGAAAGCTATTTCAGCCGTCGACTGCTGCAAACACTGGGGCGCGAGATACCGCCAGCATCAGCAAGCCTATCCCATTCAAATCTATCCCATACTAATCTATCCCATAATAGTGAAGTACCGACAACAGCTTCGAGCAATGCCGATCCGATAACGGCTAATCCACAAGCGTCTGGGGTGAATGTCACACCTGTGCCCACCAAACAAACCCGATTAGAGGTGAGCAATGCGGCGGCAAATCGAGGGCAAATTCCAACGCTGCTGGATCTCAAAACCAAAGTACAGAGCTTTTTTAAACTGATCGCCACCGATCCCACGATCACAGTTGAGCAATTCGATTCGGTGAGAGCCCTTATCGATCAATTGATTGAAAAGCTCGACCACTTTAGCTTTTTCCGCAATCAAGCGACAAAGGCCGAATTTGAGGAAGGTGTTCAGGAATATATCGATGAAACCGTCGAAGAAATTAACGGAATTATCGAGGATGATTATCCTGCACTTACCGAAGCCTTAGTCGATTCCGTCTGGATAATTTTGCAGTACTTTAAGGTTGAGATTGATATCGAGACCGCACTTAGAAAGCGCTTTTGGTAACGGTTTAGCACCTTGGCTGCCATGGGCACCACGAATAAAGCCCCACCGTTGGGGCTTTATGCTTTCGAGATTAAACCTAACAAAAAGTGCCACTGTGAAGACTGCCATAGGCAAACTTAGTCGCCTATCAGCCAACATAATGGCGAAACCTAAGGTTTAAACATTAGAGGTTTAAACATCAGAAGTTTAAACATCAGAGGTTTAAGCATTAGAAGCTTTAGCAAGCAGTAACTGGCTACGGATGATTTGACGTATCTGATTATGCAGTTCAAATACTCGAGCGCGATCATTAAGATTTAGCGATAGATTTTCCAGCATCACCAGATCCAAATTAAATTCGGGATAATGCAGTGTCATCGACATATAACCGGTTAAATAGCCCGTATGACTGTATTCGACGAGGCCATCGTCCTTATTAATCCTTACCCCATAGCCATAGTGCATATTCGGCCATAAGAATTGGATCTCGGTATGCGCCTTTGTCATCCGCTCATAACTCTCTGCGCTCATCAACTTGCCAGCATGTAATTGCTGCAAAAAGGCGGCATAAGCGGGCGCGGAGGCAATTAATCCCCCTGCGGGCAACAAAGCTTCATCAAGCACTAAATCTGAGGGGGCAATCACCTCACTTTCCTGTAAACCAACGGCGAGTGAAGGCATTTTGGCATGAATCGCCGCAATACTACCAAGCTCAGCACTCAGGCCATTAAGCTGGTATCGCGTAGCAAACTGCGTCACTTGCTCGGCAAAGGATTGTTGATTGACCTTCTCAAGCACTTGCCCAAGCAGTGAATATCCAAAGTTGGAGTATTCAAATTGGCTACCTGGCTCGAAACGATTCGCCTTACCCAATTTATCGACACCCGATGTATGCGTCAGCAGTTGATGCAGCGTAATCCGCGCGTCATATCGACTGGGATTTAAAGCGTTTGCACTTGAATTTGTCCCCGCCTCAGTGCCTTTTAGCGCCTTATTATCCCCATCAAGATCACCAAAAAGGTAATGATTTAGCGATAGATTTAAGTCGAGTTTCCCCGCATCGACCGCCTGCAATACCAAGGTTGCAGTGATTTGTTTAGAGAGTGATGCCATCACAAAGCGCGAATCTTGACTAATACCTTCGCCCTTTTGTAATTCAAGCAGTGGTTTCCCCTCTTCAAGCAGAATAACGCTACCACTAAATGGCTGCGGCGAATCCTTTATCGCAGCTTGGATTAAGCTCTTAATCTCCGCCGACTTTGAGGCAGAGGATGCGATTTGGCTTTCAACGACAATCGAATTACCGCCTTGCAACCCTCGCGCCTGCCCACTATCCGTCTCTAATAAAAAGCCATAACTACAAGCACTTGGGAGTAATAACAAACCAGTCAACAGGGTACTGATGACACTCAAACGCATAGGTTATCCTTAACGTAATTGGCCAATGGCCAGAGTTGAAAGCGGCAAGCATACCACAAGTTTTTTTAGTGTTGCGGTGTTGGAAATTTGGAATGACAGTCTGGACTGAGTTTTTAAAAGCAAAGTCAAAGTAGTGGGGCTTCACCCCCTGTTTTTTTTAATCAAGAGTTTAATCAAGAGTTGACCAAGGAGGACTGCTCGTCCTATCCTCCTTGCCCATCGATTTCACATCAGTCAAGACGCCCCTAGCGAAGTTACATGCATTAGAGACTGGCCTTGCTCTTATGGATAAATTGCTATCGCTTCCGATGGTTCATCCCCTTGATGTTAAACAGAGAGTCCGAAAGCTAGCCGGTCATCTGATAGGCAGGATGCCTGAATGTCGTGAAGTACATGGTCAATGATGTTCCATACATCATACTGACATTTTCCATTTCCCTATGGATCAGATGCACGAGAACGACCATGACCGGACTCACGCAATTTATTCCAACGCCCCGCGGCAACTTCGCAGGGGAAGGTGAACTCCTGAAATTACAGTGTTAGCGGTTAAATTAATAAAGAGTTCTGCCTGTCCTTTCTTTGTTCATAACAGTAGTGATCCTGATTTACACCGTACTTACCTTGCATATCTGAGTTTCAATGACTCTAAAGATACAGCAACACGATTGTCTCTGGCCGTAATACCTTCATACGACAGGCTAACTTCAAAGTTCTTTATGTTAGGCACGAAATTGCCTATGGTTTTACGAGGTTCATTCGTAGTTTTGACTTTTTTCATAGCTAGAACTCCGCTTACTTTGATATAGCTAGAATAACTCCAAAGCCAGTTATCTTCGACAATCCCAGCCAGAGAAGTCAGTAAACAACAGTAAAATATCTCACAATGGATCAATCGTTATAAAACGGCAACAGCAATAATTACCGCCCCTAACATATATAAGCCGGCAGAAAGTGATATCGATTTTAGCGGGCTAAACTCCTCAACTTCCAACGCCTGTATATCTTCAATTTTGACTAGTTGCCCTTCTCCCTCGATCTGCTGTTCCGTTGCACTTTCGACTTGAAATTCCATTTGTGCGCCAGAGATTGTGGTGACTTTGACCTTTTCACCTATGTAGCTGGATACCGATTGAGAATCCAATTTAACTTCATTGAGTGAAGAGCATGCGCTGAGGGAGAAACAGATAAGTGATACTACTGCTAACTTTTTCAAACAAGCCTCCTATCCTACAACTATTACATCCATGATAAGTTATACCTGTAGTCATAAACATTTAGGTATAAGCTACTCAGCTTACGGAGTTTCGCCTACAAGTTACAGAAACCTAGACTAAATCCACTTAAATTAAATCCTTTGGATGAGGTTAAATAGCGATCAAATGAGCACTGAACTTATCGATGCGGTAAAGGCGAAGGATACTCTGGCGATTAAGCGCATTATTGCCAATGGCGCTGATCTTGAAGGCGTGGACGAAAATGCGATGACGGCACTCTTGCATGCCTGTGAGCTACAGTCTTTTGAACTGCTCAAATTATTGGTGGATGCGGGGGCTGATGTGAATCATCCGAATGCGATGGGGTATCATCCGCTCGATATTGCCTACTGGCAGGGTGAGTTTCGCATGGGATGCTATACCGCTGAGAGTCAGCGTATGGTGAGTTATTTAAGCCGCCATGGCGGCAAATCCTTTCGCTAGGAAAGCAGCGACATAGCATCAAGTAGGATAGATAAAGATGTGAAAGCTAAAGGTACGAAAACTAAAGACAGCGAGATTCTAAAAAGCCAGATAAACAAAAATCGCGTTGGACTCAGCTGTACTAGCTCTGCCTAACGCGATTTTTATTACTCACTTACAACTTAATCACCGAAGTCATCGAGCAGGATATTTTCAGGCTCAACCCCTAGGCTTTCGAGCATCTTAATTACTGAAGAGTTCATGATCGGTGGGCCACACATATAGAACTCGCAATCCTCGGGTGCCTTATGATGTTTAAGATAATTCTCATACAGCACATTATGGATAAAGCCAGTGTAACCCGTCCAGTTATCCTCAGGCAGGGGCTCCGACAGCGCCACATGCCAGACAAAGTTGTCATTCTCGGCGGCTAAAGTATCGAAATCTTGCTGGTAAAACACCTCACGGGTCGAGCGGGCGCCGTACCAGAAGCTCATTTTACGTTTGGTTTTTTTGCTCTTTAGCTGGTCGAAAATATGCGAGCGCATCGGTGCCATACCCGCACCACCGCCGATAAACACCATTTCTGCATCGGTATCCTTCACAAAGAACTCACCGAATGGGCCAGAAATGGTCACCTTATCCCCTGCCTTGAGGTTAAAGATGTAAGAAGACATCTTACCCGGTGGCACATTGGCCGAAGGTGGCGTCGCAATCCGCACGTTAAGCATAATGCGGCCCTTTTCATCGGGATAGTTCGCCATCGAATAGGCGCGCAGAACATCCTCATTCACGGTCGAGACTAAATCGAACAGACCGTATTTGTCCCAATCACCACGGTATTTTGCAGGAATATCAAAGTCAGCGTATTTCACCACATGGGCTGGCGCTTCAATTTGGATATATCCCCCCGCCTTAAAGTGCACATCTTCACCTTCGGGCAGTTTTAATAATAACTCTTTGATAAAGGTGGCCTTGTTATCGTTTGAGATCACCTCGCATTGCCACTTCTTCACCCCAAAGATTTCTTCGTCTAGCTCAAGTTCCATATCGGTTTTCACCGCGACTTGGCAGGCGAGACGACAGCCCTCTTTGGCTTCTTTCTTAGTGATATGCCCAAGTTCGGTTGGCAGAATATCACCGCCGCCCGATTTGACTTTTACGCGGCACTGGCCACAGGTCCCACCGCCACCACAGGCCGAGGGGATAAAAATACTTTGGCTCGCCAGCGCGCCGAGCAATTTGTCGCCCGCGGCAACCTTGATGCTTTTTTCGGCATCGTCGTTAATCCCGATAGTGATCTCACCGGTAGTCACTAATTTCTTTTTGGCGATAAGGATTACTATCACCAGTAGGCACACCACTAAGGTGAACATGCCTATGCCTATTGCCATTTCCATCCGATAACCCTTCTTCTAAACAGAATGCGGTTGCACTTTCTCAAGCACTCGTTACAACGAGATACCCGAGAAAGACATAAAGCCTAGCGCCATCAAGCCAGTGGTAATAAAGGTGATACCTATACCTTGTAAGCCTTCGGGAATGGCGTTGAATTTCATTCTTTCCCGCAGTCCCGCCAGCAGCACAATCGCCACCGCCCAGCCAAGACCCGAGCCCATAGCAAACACCGCCGATTCGGCAAAGTTGTAATCACGGTTCGCCATAAAGATCACTCCCGCAAAAATTGCGCAGTTTACGGTGAGCAGTGGCAGGAAGATCCCCAGCGAGTCATACAGGCTTGGAATGTACTTATCCAAAAACATCTCAAGGATTTGCACTAAGGCTGCAATCACACCGATAAAAGTAATCAGCTGCAGATAACTTAAATCAATAGTCGCTAATCCCGCCCAAGATAGAGCACCTGGTGCGAGAACCTTCACATAGATCAGCTGGTTTAACGGCACGGCTAAGGTCATCACCACTACCACAGCCACACCTAGACCAAAGGCGGTGGACACCTTTTTAGACACGGCTAAAAAGGTACACATGCCGAGGAAGAACGACAGCGCCATGTTGTCGATAAAAGTGGCCTGCAAAAATAGATTTATATAGTGTTCCATATCTGCTCCTTAACCCCGTTTACGCTGGATCACATTGATGGTCCAGATCAGCACGCCAATCAGGAAGAAAGCACTCGGCGGTAACTTGAACATCTCGTTCGGTAGATACCAGCCGCCATTTTCAATCGTGGTAAACACGCTATGGCCGAATAAATTGCCCGTTCCTAACAGCTCACGTACAAAGGCCACACTGATCAAAATCAAGCCATATCCCGTTGCGTTCCCCACGGCATCAACAACAGCTAAGTGCGGTGGATACTTCATGGCAAAGGCTTCGGCGCGGCCCATAATGATGCAGTTAGTGATAATTAAGCCAACAAATACAGAAAGTTGCTTAGATAACTCATAGGCCACATCCTGCAATACCATATCGACGATAATCACCAAGGAGGCAATCACTGTCATTTGAGCAATAATCCGCACACTGTTTGGGATAAAGTTACGGATCATGGAGATGATCAGGTTAGAGAACACCAACACAAAGGTCACCGCGAGTGTCATCACCACAGCGGTTTGCATTGAGTTACTGACCGCCAGCGCCGAACAGACCCCAAGCACTTGCATCGCGACCGGGTTATTGGCAAACACTGGCCCAGTTAGCATGTCACGCATGGATAAAGTGTTGCTCATTTTGCACCTCCCAACTCACCTTGCACTGCTGGCGCCTTTAACTGGTTGAAGAAGGTTTGAAAGCCTTCAACGCCAAACCAAAACTCCATTGCCCGCTGTACGCCGCGGCCTGTCATGGTCGCGCCACTCACAGCATCAACCCCGTGAATATCACCCTCTTTAGCGCCGCCTTTAACGAGGCGCATAGCAAACTTACCGTTTTCATCAAAGAGTTGCTTACCCTTCCACAGGGATAACCATTGCGGATCAGTCACAAAGTCACCGATACCTGGAGTTTCACCGTGCTCGTACACCACCATGCCTTTGATGGTGTTAAAGTCAGGTTCAACGGCAACATAGCCGTAGATCATCGACCACAGCCCTTTACCGTAGAAGGGCACGACCACGCTAACTAACTTGCCGTCGGCATCTAAGATTTTAAATACACGGGCATCGTTGGCACGGGTTTTAATCTTAGCGATATCCTTTTTCGGAGTACTTGAGGTTTCAGGGTTAATCGCCGCCATACGCTCATCAAAGTCGAGTACATTGGCATCTGAATCCACTTTGCCCGTGTCGAGATTGATCAATAATGGCTTAACGGATTTAGCAAAAATCTCTCTAAACTCATTGCCTTGACCAAGATCAACATCGGCCGCCATCAACACATAACGTTGTAACTCATCGCGTTTTTTCGCAAGTTTGCGCTCTTTTAATACGCCCGCGGTGCCGGTGATCATAAAGGAGCACAAAAGGCAGAGCGTGATGGTGAAGACCATAGTCCCCACCACAGTATCTTTCTTAAAGACCATGACGTTTTAATCTCCGTTTGATGTTGGCACGGGCCACCAGATAATCGAACAGCGGTGCCCACAGGTTGGCAAACAGAATCGCTAACATCATGCCCTCAGGCATTTTGGGGTTCGCAACACGGATAAGCACGGCCATAAAACCAATCAGCGCGCCGTAGGCAAATTTGCCTGGGCGGGTGTAGGAGGTCGTCACGGGATCGGTCGCCATAAACATCATCGCCAGCGCAAAACCACCTGTGACTAAATGCCATGTCCAGGGCATTGCCATCATTTGGTTAGTGCTTGAGCCGATAACATTGCATAAAGTGGCAGTGGCTATCATGCCTAGCATAACGCCGACCACAATGCGCCAGTCGGCTAGGCGAGTCAGGATCAGCAGCAAACCACCCAGCAATACCGCCAACGTGCTGGTTTCACCAATGGCACCCACAGTAAAGCCAAAGAAGTTATTCCACCAATTAGGATCGCTAAAGGCGCTATACCAAGCGTAATCGGCAAACTCAAGCTTGCCCGCCGCCGCTTGTGCTAACGCCGTTGCTCCGGAAAATCCATCAACCGCCACTAACTGCTTAACTGTGGTGACTTCGGATGGATAGGCAAAATAAATAAAGGCAAGGCCCGCCAGTGCAGGGTTGAGGAAGTTATACCCCATACCACCAAACAGCTCTTTGGCCACCACAACCCCAAAACTAATGCCCATGACCACCAGCCAGAGCGGAATTGCAACGGGTAAGATTAAGGTAAATAGCAGTGCGGTAACGAAGAAGCCTTCGTGCAATTCTTGGCCACGAACCCGCGCAAACACCACTTCCCAAAATAAACTGGTGAGCAATGCCGTGAGGTAAATCGGCAAATAAAAACTTAAGCCATAGAGGAACAGGCCAATCACGCCAGTCTCTGCAGTTAAGCCGCCGCTTAAGGCGTTAAACAGCGCCAGCTTCCAAGTGTCCGGTGTCGTTAATCCACCAGCTAGGGCAATTTGAGCCTGTAAACCTACGTTATATAAGCCAAATAAAATGGCGGGCAATAAACACAGGCCCACTAAGGTCATGGTACGTTTAACGTCAATGGCATCACGTACGTGTACTTTGCCCTTAGTGCTGCGGCCACTGGCGATCACCAATGAGCGCACAAAGCCCTTCATGGATTTGCCTGTGGCGTAGTAGTCGTCCTGTAAATCAGGTTTTTTAGGTTGTGTCGTCATTAACCTTCCCTCTCGATAACATCTAGACAGGCACGTAATTCTTTACCGAAGTCATATTTGCCGGGGCACACAAAGGTACAGAGTGCTAAATCTTCTTCATCTAGCTCCAATGCGCCTAAGGCCTGCGCCTCATCGGTATCTCGCACCACTAAATCTCGAACTAACAAGGTGGGTAAAATATCCAGCGGCATCACGCGATCGAGCTGACCAAAGGCCATCATGGCGCGCTGAGAGCCGCCTTGATGCGTAGTAAATTCAAAGGACTTAGTCAGACCAAATAAACGGGAGGTCACAGTACGAGTAATAGAGAATTTATCCGAACCACCCCGTACCCAAGGCAATACATGGTGCTCGGCATCTTCGGCGAGCACAGACACTTGGTTATGAAAACGCCCTAAAAAATCATGCGCATCGATAGCGGTATGGCCGGATAATACTGAGCCAGAAACCACACGGTTATGGCCGGGTTTAATTTCGTCCGCCACGAGCACGCTTAACTGGGCACCAAGCTGAGTGCGCAGTAAACGGGGATTGACTACGCTAGGGCCGCCCAAGGCGACGATACGATCGGTATATAACTCACCGGTTTGGAATAATTTGCCATAGGCAATCACGTCCTGATAACCGATATGCCACACCTGACGCTCAATGCTGACGGGTAAAGTGAAATGAATATGGGTGCCCACTAATCCCGCAGGGTGTACGCCCGCAAAACGGCGCACTTCAACCTTAGGTAAATCGGCACCGACTAGGGCTTCGCCCTTATCTTGGCAGAGGTAAACCTGACCTTCGGTTAAGCGAGTCAACACTTGTAGCCCAAGCTTAAAGGCATCGGTTTGCTCGGCAATAATCAACCGAGGATCCGCTGCCAATGGATTGGTATCCATTGCCGTCACAAAAATTGCCGCAGGTTGAGTGTCAAGCTCAGGCACCCTTGAGAACGGACGAGTACGAAGTGCGGTCCACAAACCGCTCTGCACCAGTTGTGCTTTAACCACATCGGCAGAAAGCGCCTGCACATCGCTGTGAATTTCGAAACGGATTTGCTCATCGGCATCGAGGCCATCACAACGGATCACCACAGACTGCAACACTCGGCGCTCACCGCGGTTTATCGCCACGATTTCGCCGCTGGCGGGGGCCGTAAATAACACACCCTTAGTTTTTTTATCCTCAAACAAAGGTTGGCCTTTTTTGACCTTATCGCCCACTTCAACCAACATAGTCGGTTTTAAGCCAACATACTCCTCGCCGAGCAGTGCCACTTGGGATGGCCTGTTACCGGGTTCGATGATCTGCCTAGGCTCACCCGCAATAGGCAAGTTGAGGCCTTTTTTGATCGTGATAATTTGGTTTGAAAGATCTGCCATCACAAATATCAACCATGAAAATTTTTAGATAAATTTAGGGTAGATGTTTGTTAACAGACATTCCGATATTGGCGTCACATTCCGCGGCAAATTCGTAAGTAATATACGTAAAATTGCATCATTTCGTGACTTAGATCTACATTAATTCATAACAAAAACTCTAAATGTAGTTTTATAACAAATAATTCATAATTACGTCATAAGTGATTTAGAGGCAACTTAACTACATAAAAATAGACAAAAATCCCTATCTTCACCCTCTAATCGACGCAAAGGTGCAAAAAACAAAGTCAGCGGCGAATTAGTGCGCAGTATGTCGCAATAAACCCAGCAAAATACACGCAAGGCATTGGTTATTTTTAATCCAGTAATATTCTTAGCGCCGCTTTAACCTTTGCTTTACCGCAAAAGCTTGATAGCCTCGAACTAAGAAGGTTTTCGTAGGAGAAATAGATGGAATACAGACGCATACCGCATTCTAATCTCGAGGTCAGCAAAATTTGTTTGGGCACTATGACTTGGGGCGAGCAAAATACCCAAGCCGAAGCGTTTGCCCAACTGGATTACGCCATAGGTAATGGCATTAATTTTATTGATACGGCAGAAATGTATCCTGTCCCGCCTAAGCCTGAAACCCAAGGAGAGACGGAGCGCATCCTAGGCCAATATATCAAGGCCCGTGGCAATCGCGATGACTTAGTAATCGCCACTAAAATTGCCGCCCCGGGGGGCAAGAGTGACTATATTCGCAAGAATATGGCGCTGGACTGGAACAATATCCACCAAGCGGTCGATGCCTCACTCGAGCGTCTGCAAATAGATACTATCGATCTCTATCAACTCCATTGGCCGGATCGTAATACCAATTTCTTCGGCGAACTTTTTTACGACGAGCAAGAGATTGAGCATCACACCCCGATCCTCGAAACCCTCGAAGCCCTCGCCGAAGTCATTCGCCAAGGCAAAGTGCGCTATATCGGCGTGTCGAACGAAACCCCATGGGGCTTGATGAAGTATCTGCAACTGGCTGAAAAACATGGCTTGCCGCGGATTGTGAGTGTGCAAAATCCCTATAACTTGCTCAATCGCAGCTTTGAAGTGGGCATGAGTGAAATCAGCCACCGTGAAGAATTGCCGCTGCTCGCATACTCGCCTTTAGCCTTTGGCGCCTTAACGGGCAAATATTGCAATGGCCAATGGCCTGAAGGTGCGCGATTAACCCTGTTTAAACGCTTCGCCCGTTATACAGGCTCGCAAATGGCACTCGATGCCACGGCAGCTTATGTGGATTTAGCCCGTGAGTTCAAACTCACGCCGGCACAAATGGCATTAGCTTTTGTTAACTCACGTAAATTTGTCGGTTCAAACATCATAGGCGCCACGGATTTATATCAGTTGAAAGAGAATATCGACAGCCTAAAAGTCACGCTATCGCCTGAGTTGTTAGCACGATTAAACGAACTGTCCGATCAATTTAGATTACCTTGCCCCTAGTCTCTTGAGTCAGTGACTGACTTACGCTACTGATTGATGTTTTATGCTATTGCAGCGGTATCCCGACCGTTGCGATAGCGATTACAATAGCCCTGGTAATAGACATCAAAACTCGAGAAAAAGATGAAACAGGCGATTGTCCATATCGCACTTGTCGTAAGAGATTATGATGAGGCGATTGATTTTTATGTCAATAAACTCAAGTTCGAGTTGATTGAAGACAGCTATCAACCCGAACAGGATAAACGTTGGGTCGTGGTAGCGCCGCCCAATTCCCATGGTACGGCCCTACTGTTAGCCAAAGCCTCCAAACCCGAGCAGGAATCATTTATCGGCAACCAGGCCGGTGGTCGCGTGTTTTTATTCTTAAATACCGATGATTTTTGGCGCGATTATCACTATATGCAGTCCATTGGGATCCGCTTTATTCGCGAGCCTAAGGAGCAGGATTACGGCACAGTTGCCGTATTTGAAGATCTCTATGGCAACCGTTGGGATCTGCTGCAACTTAACCCAAATCATCCCATGGCAAAAAGATGCCAGTGACATTGTGATTAAATAAGTGAATCTCCCCCTCGACACTGATGCAGTAGTACCAAGCGCTAGTTACGACCAAGCACTCGGATTATAACAAGGTACTATCAGCCTAGATGCTGTAAAAACAAAAAAGCGAAGCCAAATGGCTTCGCTTTTTACCCAGATACCAATGGTATCTACTTCATTGGCCATGCGCGGTAAGACTTACCTTTAATGCGGCCGCTGGTGATCTTGTTCAGTGCCTTTTTAGCGACCTTACGGTTTACCGCCACATAGGCGCGATAATCGGTAACTTGGATTTTACCGACCTGTGAACCTTCGATACCGTTTTCGCCCGTCAGTGCACCTAAGATATCGCCGGGTCGAAGTTTCTCTTTTTTACCGCCATCGATCTGCAAAGTGATCATGGTCGGTGCTGCTGGTGTATTACCGAGCAGGCTTTCAGATGGCAATGATTCGCTGCTGATTTCACGATCTAAGTACTCTTCTAACAAGGCAATTTTGTAACCGTCTTGGTCGTTATAGAAGGTATAAGCTGCGCCTTTACTGCCCGCACGGCCAGTACGACCCACGCGGTGAATATGCACTTCGGTATCGTAGGCAACATGGTAGTTAAATACCGCATCGAGGGCATCGATATCCAGTCCACGGGCGGCCACGTCGGTCGCCACCAGCACACAGGCGCTCTTATTGGCAAATTGCAGCAGGGTTTCGTCCCTGTCTCTTTGCTCTAAATCGCCGTGCAATGCCAGGACGCTAAAGCCGAGGGACTCGAGTTCATCGGCCACTTTTTGGGTTTCGCGTTTGGTATTACAAAACACCACGGCGCTTTCAGGCTTATGTTCTAAGAGCAATAATTGCAACGCTTGCATGCGCGCTTTATCGTCATCGAGCTGATAGAAGTGTTGCTCAATGGTGTTTTTTTCATGGGTAACCGCCGCTTTTACCATGGTTGGGTTATACATGATTTGCTGAGCAATCGATTGAATTTGCTCGGGGAAAGTCGCACTAAATAGCAGTGTTTGGCGCTCACGCGGGGCCTGCTCAATAATCGCATCCAACGCAGGTTGGAAGCCCATTTCTAACATGCGGTCAGCCTCATCGAGCACTAACATGTTGAGATGGCTTAAATCTAAACGGTTGCGATCTAAGTGATCGACAATACGTCCCGGCGTTCCCACAATAATGTGCGCGCCATGTTCGAGCGAGCCCACCTGTGGCCCCATTGGCACACCACCGCAAAGGGTCAACACTTTAACATTGTGGATCCCACGGGCAAGGGTTCGGATTTCCTGCGCCACTTGGTCGGCCAATTCACGGGTCGGACACAGGACTAAGGTTTGAATACGAAAACGTTTTACATCGAGCTTATTCAGTAAGCCTAGACCGAAGGCGGCCGTTTTACCCGAACCGGTTTTCCCTTGGCCAATCACATCCTCACCCGCCAGAATGGGCGGCAAACTTTGCGCCTGAATTGGCGTCATTTCGTTGTAGCCCATTGAAGAAAGGTTCTCAAGCAATTCGTTTTTTAGCTTAAGAGTCGAAAAAGCCAGTGATGGAGTAGGCTTAGTATCTGAGTTGCTCAAAGGTGAATATCCTGTGGTGGGTAACGAAGCGGCTGCTAGGTTACTGAAATTGCGTTACTTATCGATTAAACGGGTATTTGTGGGCTTAAGATTGCCCTTAACACCAGTGCCAGCACTATCTAAAGGCTTGGCTATTGTAACAACAAAAGCAGGCTTTTGCCTTAAGTCTTAAATAATCCCTACTAAGGTAAGCATTCCCTCTTTGCAACCCAAAACAATAGCCCTGTCATCCCGCAATCGGGTACACAGGGCAAACGAACTCCCATTCTTTTGGCTATCAGGCAATTTGCCCAAAGCGACCTTCTTGATAATCGCGGATCGCCTGCTGAATTTCCGCTTGGGTATTCATCACAAAGGGGCCCATCTGGACGATTTTTTCACGGATAGGTTGACCCACAAATAATAGCATTCCCGCCCCGCGTTCATCGGCCTTAAGCTGCAATGGCATTTGGCTATCGAGCACTAAAAACTCGCCTTCATGATGTTGATTTGAAGCAGATGACCATTGGGAATCTTCGCCCTTACTCAAGCCGCCTTGGTAAATATAGAGTGCGGCAAACTCATGTTTGGATAAATCGAGCCGTGCTTCGCCATTGGCGTTAATCATCAAGTCGGCAATCGCCGCCGCTCCCGACAACCCTTGGATGGTCGAGCTAATAGCACTCTTGCCAGCAAATGCCCAATCCCCAGCCAAGGCTTTTAAGGTCGCGCCTGTGTCGTTACTGGTTTCAACGCTTGGGCTCGCTGCAGTGTCCTGATAGGTCGCAGGGCGCAGTTTATCCTTGGCCGGCATATTGACCCATATTTGGAAACCATGCAGACCATCGAGCGCATCGGCCAGCGGCATTTCAGAATGCACCACGCCGTAACCCGTGCTCATCCACTGCACATCGCCTGAGCGAATCGCCTTTACGTTGCCCATTTGATCGCGATGTTCAAAACCGCCCTTACGGATATAGGTAAAGGTTTCCATCCCACGGTGGGGATGTGGCGGAAATCCACCGATAAAATCCTGTTTATCATCGGATTTAATCTCATCCATCATCAAAAATGGGTCGAACTTAGTCGTGATAAAGTCAGCCACACGGCGAATATTGACCCCATCACCATCCATCGCGGGTTTAGCGGAAAACTGGCTTAATACTTTCATGATGCTCTCCTATCGGTTGAGCAAAACGATGCGCGAAACGCCAAGATCATACGGCTAATACAAGACGCAAACGCTTTGCTGATGAAGGCAGAATAACAAGGATGTTTACAAAAGAATAACGCGAAATCCCGGCCTAAACATTCGAAAAAATAGAATGGTAGATGCCTTATAAGGAGGTAAAGATTAGATGCTAAATGGGGCTAAGACCTTAGTGTTTGTGGATATCCATACACATAGACTGACTATGGCGTTCACACATAGATACAGTGAATAAAAACCTAATCCTGACTATTCTTTAATCCTTATTTGTGATTGGTTTTGGATACTTGAACGGGTAATCTACAACTCATAATCATTGAGGTGATCTATGGATAGAAAATCTTTAATACTACTGGCAATCATCCTACCTTTGTCGTCCTATGCCGAGGTCTATAAATGTGCGGATGGAAAATATCAATCAGATCCCTGTGATGAATCGAGCCAGCCCCTAGTGCTAACTAACGGTTCGTCGGTTGGGTTTGTTGTTCCAGAAAAGCGAGACAGTCCAGTAAGTGAATCTGCGCCTGTAAGCAATACTATCGAAACAAAAAAACACCCATGTGCAGGGGTTAAAGTTGACAGGGATGAAATTAGATTTCGTAACTTAGCTATGTGTATGACAGAGGCGCAAATGTTGTCTATCGCAGGCCCGCAGCAATATAGTTTTTATGAGTACTATCGGGAAGGTAGGCACTATAAGCAGTATTATTTTTCCGAACCTAGGGCTGGATTTGCGTCTGCCCCCTTAGTTGAAGATGGTTTTGTGGTCGATATAGGCTCTAGTGTTAGTTCTACCGATCAGTCACAACAGTGAACCGCGCTCTTTATAAAATAACTAAACCAGTCAGTAAATCTGTTCACCCATAAAGTAAATCCAGCCGCCAAAGTTAAATGAAGGTCAATTGTCAGTAGAAAGCATTAAATTTCAGCGGTGCCTTCGTTAATCACTTTGTAGACTGGAGTTTATTGGTTAGGTTATTGATTAAATGCTGTCTGACAGCAATAAAGGTGTAAACAATCATTTAATCAGGGATGTATATAATGCTCAAAAAATGGATAGTCATACTGATACCCCTTGCAGTCCTCGGCTTAAGCGGATGCGCGTCATCAAGTGATACAGATTCGACATCGGCAAGCACCCCCGAGCAGAAAACAACCAAGGAATGTGACAAAATCAGACCCACGGGTTCCAGCATTAGCCGTTGCAAAAAGTAACATTTTGCCTAATTATTCTGTGAAAATCTGGACGACGGAAAACTAAAAAGCACTGTAGATACAGTGCTTTCACCTATCAATCTCCCCCATAAGAAATAAACCACAATAAACAGCCACCCATTATAAACCAATAACATAATGCACTTTGGGTTTGCCTACAACCTGCTCAGGCTGAAGTGGCGTGAATGAGAGTTATCAAAAATCGCAGGGACAGCATCTAAGGCAACAAGTAACGCTAATTTATTCAAAAATGGTGTATTTCAGACGAGGTAAGTCATCCCATAGTGCTTGGGAGGTGCGAGGAGAGGATCATTTTTTAAGTGATATATGTAGCTGTCAGTAGCTTGGCGCTAGTTTCACTGATTGTCCCACGTTTGTCGCTTCGGATAATTCTGCCTGTATCATCTACTAATTCGAGGTAGCCCGTTAATAAAAACACAATGCCATTAAGTCGGTTATCACATTCATTACCGATAAAAGGCAGTAGATTTTGGGGCTACCCACCTTTTAATACGACCCGAAAGGCACCATAGTCACTCACTTTTTCAAAAAAGTAAGGCACGCCGAACCGCGTGGCTATAGCAATAGGGACTGATTAAAAAGAGGGGTTAAAGACTTGTCTGAGTTCTGCGAAGGCGCGGCATATAAACCTCCTTGTCTAATACTTAACCAAAGCTTAGTTGGAGATTAGCTACCGTACCATTAAGGCTGGGTGTTCAAATTTTCTTCCTAAGAACAAAAAAGCTAGCAAGTGCTAGCTTTTTTATGCGTCAATTTTCTTAGATAACCTTAAAAATCACGCAAGCTCTGCACGACAATGTTTGCAAATCTTCGCTTCTGCTTTGACTAATTCAGCACAATCTGGACATTTTTTCATATCACCGGATTGAATGGCATTGGCTTCAATCACTCCTTTTACTGGTGAAATAACTAATGCAATGATAAATCCTATAAGTGGAGAGAAAACGACCGCAAGAAGGAAGAATCCCAATCCAGAGCGACCTTTAGTGTTCGCATATACACCCACTAGAATTGCCAAAATTAACCATCCAAGAAACATAAACATAGTCATTTCCTTATTTACTTTAACTAACTCAAAATAGTCTTATTTATAAGCTATTGATTCATATCCGCTCGCAGTAAATACCGAACATCGATATTTTGCAATAGCCGATTGCCGTCTAATGACTAAGATACATTCACGAAGTCGATAAATCACTTTGGGGCAATAGCTTTTTAGTAGGACGAGCAGCGAGAAGGTTAGTTAAGATTGGCATTGTTGCAACTGTGACCGTTGGCGTCATGGCCGCTCTTTTACATCCATATGATCGCGGCATTCGTACATCCATGTACAGCAGATGCCGCCGTCGAGCCTATAGGGACACTGCTTTTTAAACAAAGAGCACGGCGTGTCACAGGGTAAGCAATGAAATCCTGCACAGCGAATTTGAGGGACTTTTGAAGTTCAGCTTTTAATAGTGAGGAGCAAAACCAAACCTAGTCCGGCTTAAACACCCCTATCACTGCGCCTGTGGCTTTTTCAGCTACCTTTTCATCGGTTTGCTGCTCGCGGTAATCGCACTCAGTGCATTCTACGGTTTCAATACCCTGTTCTTTGAACAGTAGAATACTGTCTTTGGCACCGCATTTAGGGCATTTTGCGCCTGCAACGAAACGCTTTTTGATTTTTGTTGTTGTCATACCTTGGACCAAATCGTTAGCCCTTGGGGCTAAATCATAAAAATTGTCGCTATTTTGCCACACTCCCTATCGATTACCAGCCTTACCTTAACGGCAAGCCGTTTGCAGCAAAACCTAAGGTCAACTCCGAAAGCGAGCACCCATCAGTTAAGGATTTACCTGACTAATAAAGACTCTAGCTATGGTCTGCGATGGACATGTAGGCTATTATCCATGCCCTGACGAATTCACGTTCTTACCAAGTTGTAGTTAATGATCAGCATCAACCAAGCGCAATTAATCCGTGGCAGCAAAACCCTGCTAGATGAAGCCTCTCTCACGATTTACCCCGGCCATAAAGTCGGGCTAGTCGGTGCCAACGGCACAGGTAAGTCCTCATTGCTCGCATTAATTTTAGGTCACTTGAGCCTAGACAAGGGTGAGTTTAGCCTGCCATCGGGCTGGCAAATCGCCACCGTTGCCCAGGAGACACCTGCACTTGACGTATCAGCCTTAGAATATGTGCTTGATGGTGATAAAGAATATCGCCAATTAGAAGCCGATTTACACACAGCTCAAGAGCAAAATGATGGCCATGCCATTGCGACCTTGCACGGTAAAATCGATGCTATCGGTGGTTATGCTATTCGCGCCCGCGCGGGTGCACTGCTGGCGGGTTTGGGCTTTAGCGAAGCCGAGCAAAGCAACCCTGTTAAGAGCTTTTCGGGTGGTTGGCGTATGCGCCTCAACTTAGCCCAAGCGCTACTGTGCCGCTCAGACTTATTACTGCTCGACGAACCCACCAACCACTTAGACCTAGATACCATGTACTGGCTCGAAGGTTGGATTAAATCCTATCAAGGCACTTTGATTTTAATCAGCCACGATAGGGACTTTATCGATGAAATCGTCGATGAAATCGTCCATGTTGAAAATCAAAAACTCAATTTCTATAAAGGCAATTACAGCGCCTTCGAACGTATTCGCGCCGAACGCATGTCACAGCAACAGGTTGCTTTCGAACGTCAACAAAAAGAACGGGCGCATATGCAGTCCTTCGTTGACCGTTTCCGCTACAAGGCGAGTAAGGCTAAACAAGCCCAGAGCCGCTTAAAGGCGCTGGAACGCATGACTGAGTTGCTACCGTCCCAGGCCGACAGCCCCTTTTATATGGAGTTTCGTCCACCCGAAGCCCTGCCTAATCCATTGATAAAAATGGAACAAGTGGCAGTGGGATATGGTGATAAACAAATCCTTAGCAAAGTGCATTTAAACTTAGTGCCCGGTGCCCGCATTGGTTTACTGGGCCGAAATGGCGCGGGTAAATCGACACTGATCAAGCTGTTATCCGGCCAACTGTCCCCGATGACGGGACTCTATGAGCCTAACCCTGGCCTTAATATTGGCTACTTTGCCCAGCACCAAATCGAATTTTTACGTTTAGACGATACACCACTGCAACATTTAGTGCGCCTTGCACCTAATGCCCGCGAACAGGAATTACGTAACTTCTTAGGCGGTTTTGGCTTTAATGGCGATATGGCGCTCTCACCCGTGCGGCCTTTTTCCGGCGGCGAGAAAGCCCGTTTAGTGCTCGCCCTGCTAGTGTGGCAACGCCCTAACCTATTATTGCTCGACGAACCAACCAACCATTTAGACCTAGAAATGCGCCATGCCCTGACAATGGCCTTGCAAACCTTTGAAGGTGCAATGGTTATCGTATCCCATGATCGTCATTTACTGCGGTTAACCTGTAGCGATTACTATCTGGTTGATCAAGGTGAAGTCCGCGCCTTCGAAGGTGATCTTGAGGATTACCACCAATGGCTGCTCGACGCGGCCAAGGCCAGCGCAAGTCAAACCAATAATAGCGATGACACTAAGCCCGCTGCCGATAAGAAGCTGCAAAAGCGCCTAGAGGCGGAGATCCGCCAGAAAGTGTCGCCCCTTAAACGTAAGCAAGCCAAGCTTGAAAACGATCAGCAAAAGCTCAGTGAGCGCCTCGCCGAACTCGAACATTTACTGGCCGATGGTGAATTGTATGAGCAAGACAATAAAGCCAAACTCACGGCCGTACTCAATGAGCGCACCAGTTTGACGCAAACTCTAGAAGAAAGTGAAATGCAATGGCTTGAGTTACAAGAAGAAATTGATGCAATGGAACTTGAGGTTATGGCCCAGTAACCCATAATCTCCACCCTAAGCCTAACGTACAAGGAAATAGTATGTCGGATGTCATTCAGTTAGACGGCCATATTTGGCATTGGTGTGATATGAGCTACGGGCAAAATAAGGCCCTGTGTCTCGAGTTGCAGGACAGCTGCCGAGTCAATGTGAATCTGTTACTGCTGGCACACTACCTAGATATCACCTTAGATGTCGCGGGCCCGAGGGAATACAGTGTTGAGCAATGGCAAATATTAGTGGCCGCCGTGAGCGAATGGGATGACAAATTCCTCACTCCCTATCGCCGCCTTCGTCGCCTTGCCAAAGCGAATCTAAACCAAGACGAATATCAGCAAATGCTCGATGTAGAACTGATGATAGAACGTAAAGCCCAACGTATTATTTTAAACGCTGTCAATAACCTACAACCCAAAGGTCAGCAGGCAAATCTAGTGAGTTATCTGAGTTTATTTGGGCTGGGTGAAGGGGATGTGCAACAACTCGGCCTGGTCACCCCTTAGCTCAATGCTTCTTGCGGTATCACTATCAAACCTAAGGTCAGGTGCTGCGGCCTTGAGGATAGCGTTTGCAGTTATCCTCAATCGTTAACCAACTCACCTGATTATCGGTATAAATATGGTAATTCGGTTTAATACTGCTCGGATTATCTAGGCTGGCAATGGTTAAGGTTAAATACTCTGGGTATTGGGTATGCCTATAGGTGAGCGAGCAGCCACATTGCTGGCAAAATCCCCGCCTGACACTCTCGGAGGAAGCAAACTCAGCCACTTTCCCCTTAAGCCAGCTCACCTGCTCTAACTTAACATCCATCCAAGCACCAAACACAGCGCCAATGCTCCTTTGGCACATAAGGCAATGGCAATAATCGGCATCGAAGGGCTCCCCTTCAATCCGATAACGAATGGCGCCACATAGACAGCCACCTTCTCGCAAGATCTTAGACATACCCATTCCCATCAACCTCACAAAGCAGATCCAAAGCTTAATACGATAAATCACCCCAGCAGTCACCCACAAGATCATCGATGCAGGCGGTGGTAATATAGCGAACATAGGTACTATGTGGGCGAAGCCAGCAGTAAAAGCAACGCCTTTATCCCTGCGGCTAAGCAAGCTACACATAAATCATCATCCTTAGAAAAGGTTAAATCAGGTATAACACTATGCTTAATATGAACTTTAGTGAACGTATCTTTATCGATACCGAGTCACAACCATGGTTACCAAGTCCTGCTCAAGGCGTGTGGCGCAAACCACTGGAGCGGGAGGCTAAAGAATCGGGACACACTACCAGCATAGTGAAATATGACCCGAGCTCCCAGTTTGCGACTCATGGGCATCCGCAAGGCGAAGAAATCTTTGTGCTCGAAGGGATATTTTCCGATGAAAACGGTGATTATCCCGCGGGCAGTTATCTTCGCCATCCACCCGGGAGTCAGCATGCGCCCTTTAGCCAAGAGGGCTGCGTAATCTTTGTAAAACTCAATCAATTCAATTCGCGAGATCTTGAGCTGGTCAGGATTAACACCCAAGAGACTCCATGGTTACCCGGCATTGGCGGTTTACAGGTAATGCCGTTACACGAGTTCGAGCACGAACATACCGCATTAGTGAAATGGCCTAAGGGAGAAAAGTTTCAACCCCATAGGCATTTTGGTGGTGAAGAAATTTTGGTGATATCGGGCAAGTTTCAAGATGAGCTAGGCGAATATCCGCGCCACACTTGGATACGCAGTCCCCATATGAGCGGCCATTTTCCCTTTGTCGAAGAAGAGACCATTATCTTAGTAAAAACAGGCCATTTACCCATCAGCACGATTTAGCCCTATCTGGCAGCAAATCGCTTTTGTGCCGCACAAGTGTTGACAGCACACTTCTGCGGCTTAGCAATTTATTGCTGATCCAAGGTTTAGATACAATCACCTTTTGCCATCGGTTAGCCTTTGCGCCAATGCGGTGGCATTACGGGCGGTAATGCCATAAATCGACAACTGCGGATTAGCGCCAAGACTGGTGGGGAAAATAGAGCCATCCATCACCGACAGATTTTCAAGATAGTGCGACTGGCCGTAACTATTAACCATTGAAAGCTTTTCATCTTCACCAAAGGGGCAGCCGCCCATCACATGGGCCGATGCAACTACGGTACGCAGTGGGGCAAGTGACATCTGGGCAATACTTTCTTTGGCATCCTGCCAAGAGGTGAGATAGGGCATTCCATCACTGATCGGCAGCACTTTTAATGCCCCTGCTGAAAATTGTAATTCCGCCATGCTGGCATAGGCGCGCCGCGCCGCCCGCCAAAACGCATCGGTCAGTGGGTAATCCAAGGTAAAACCCGTCGACGTCAAATGCACTTGCCCACCTTGACTATCGGGGTGATAGCCATCTCTCACTAAGGCAATAGTGACCTGCAATTGGTTAAATTGCGACATTAACTCGGCGTGGCTCGTGCCATAGCCCAATGTTTTTGAAGATATTAATATTGGATGCACGGGTGGAACTTCGAGTTTGTACCCCAGTTCCCCCTCCGCGCCATCCCGCCATACAAATTCATCGGAGTAGATAGACTGGGGAGCGCCACTATGGGCATTTATCGCATCGCCAAATACGCCGCCAGAGAGCAACGTAGGGTGTAAAAAGGTACGTTTGCCCAATAAACTATGGGGATCGGGCACTTGGGAGCGCATCATCAGGGTCGGTGTGTGGATAGCGCCAGCACTCAAAATATAATGCTTAGCTTTAAATAGCAGCTCAATGTCAGTGGGCCTTAAATTCACATCCAGCGCCTGCGCCTTTAACGCAAACACTTGGCCATTGTGGTGCTCAATCTTAACGACTCTTGCCCGACTGATCAGCTGCGCACCTTTGTCCAATGCCGCAGGAATGGTGGTGACTAACATAGATTGTTTCGCATTGACGGGGCAGCCCATGCCGCAATATCCCGTATTCCAACACCCCGCCACATTGCGTTTGATAACAGTGTAATCCCAGCCTAGATTGATGCAGCCCTGCTTCAATGCCCCGTTATTACGATTGGGTTCGTAATTCCACTCATGGATATTAAGCCGTTGTTCCATCTGCTCAAACCAGGGATCTAAACTCTCACGATTTAATCCTGCAACCGACTTATGTTGCTCCCAAAAGGCCAAAGCCTCAGTCGGGGTACGAATCGAGGTCGTCCAATTCACCGTTGTCGAACCACCTACGGCGCGGCCCTGAAAAATGCCAATGGCCTTGTCGGCGGTTTTCATCGCCGCCGCCTGCTGGTACAAATTGGGATAGGCGGTCCGCTCTTCCATATTAAAATCGCTAGAAGATTTTAGCGGCCCCGCCTCAATCATGATCACGCTAAGTCCGGCTTGGGTGAGGATTTCAGCCGCCACACCACCACCTGCACCCGTACCGACAATGATAACATCAGCCTCAAAGTTTTGATTTTCTTGTAGTTGACTGGCATCGGTATGTAACCAACCCGAATTTAAACCATTCACTATGGGATCTATGATTGCCAAGTTATGTGCTCCATTGCCGCGGGAAGTCTTGCTCTCGATTGATGTGGACTGTGTTGGTTTTAATAATGCAAAACCGCTTTAGGACTTAAATAATTCTGGCTTGGCATAGTGCAGACGACTCCAATGTTCGGGGCAAGCGTAATAACTTGCCATCACCAGTTCCCTCAAACCTAAATAAGCCGTTTGCAAGAGGACAAAATAGCTGTGACGCCAACTTTCGAGCATTTGGGTTAACTCGGCGGGGGAGCGCAGCAGCAGTGGCGTCATACTCGAGGTCAACACCAATAGCCCCAAACGATTCTCGAGCATAGCTAAGAGTTCAAATAACTCGGCCTGCTGCTCATCCGGCAGCACAGAAATCGATTGGTTGATGGCATCTAAGGTACGGTTTTGCGCCGCCAGTTTGTGAGTCGCCACATCGGGGAGCGCCCCTTCAAGCATCACAGGCAAGAGCACGCTAAATAACAGACGGTAATCTTTAGCCTCATCCTCATCGGGCACACTAAACTCCGGAGAATAGAGGTTGACCCCTAGGGCTAATGCCGCCGTTCCGGCAAACGTGCCCAGTAAAAAGGTACGTCTATTCATCTCGTTCTCCTAAAACGTTTAGTGATAAACAATTGTGCTACAATAGCCGCGGATCTAAATTAAACATACGTTTTAATTTTCAGCAATAGTCGATACCAAGATAAAATCCCATGCTAAATACCTTTATGCCGCCTTGGTGGGCCAAGAGTCCCCATATACAAACGATTTTGCCCGTCTTCACTAAAGTGGCCAAACCTGTGCTGCAGAGGCAACGCCTAGAGCTACCCGATGGGGATTTTATCGATCTAGACTGGCAAGGCTCCCCGCAGGAAAGCGCGCCAATTGTGGTGATCATCCATGGTTTAGAGGGAAGTTCCCAGTCACATTATGCCAGACGCTTACTCCTCGCCTGCAAGGAGAAACAACTCACCGCGGTAGTGCATCACCATAGAAGTTGTTCCGGTGAAAGCAATCGCCTCGCCCGCAGTTACCACAGCGGAGATACGGATGATTTGCAGTTTAGCCTATTGAAACTGCAACAAACCTATCCACAATCACCTCTACTCGCCGTAGGTTACAGTTTAGGTGGCAATGTATTGACTAAATACCAGGGCGAATATCAAGACGACAGCCTATTGACCCGAGCCGTCGTCGTCTCGGCGCCGCTACAATTATCGGCCTGCGCTAAACGCTTAGAGAATGGCTTTTCAAAAGTGTATCAAAGCCATTTAATCAAACAGTTACAACAAAAAATTAGCCAAAAATTAGCCGATCCGGATTTGGCCGATACGATTTCCCTAAGTCAGATGCAAGTCGCCCAACTGCATACCTTTTATGACTTCGATGACAAAGTCACAGCGCCACTACACGGTTTTGCGGGTGTTGATGACTACTATGCCCGAGCCAGTGGGTTGCCCTTTGTTAGCCGTATCACAAAACCCACACTGATACTGCACGCCAAGGACGATCCCTTTATGACAGACGATGTCATTCCGCATCCTAGCCAAGTGTCTGAACATGTTGAATATGAATTACACGCCTATGGTGGCCATGTCGGCTTTATCGAAGGTGGCACCCCATGGAAACCCCGTTACTTTCTCGAACGGCGCATTTTAGATTTTTTACTTGGCGATGGTCATTAACGCTTTGCCACAAGGAAACCCTATGCTTGTTCCCTATGAAGCCCTTTTACAACTGCCAAATGAAACATTGGTCAATTTGATCCGTGAATATCTGTTTGGCCAAGTGGAGGATGGCAGCTTTGCTAGCCTCGATGAGCAGGAATTATCCCAAGCGATAGTTCAATGTCAACAAGCACTTAAGCAAGGTAAGCTAGTGTTAGAATACAGTGAGGATGACGAATCCTTTGCCATACGCTCGGCGGATCAAATTACCAAACGGCAAGATTGACCCACACAGCCACTGTACCGTATAAATAGAACTCGTGGTTTTATCGCTTGCCATAAGCGGCTCTTTTGGTTCCCAGCTAGGTAGAAAAAATGTCAGCAAAACATCCCATTATTGCAGTTACTGGCTCGTCCGGTGCTGGAACCACTACAACGACGACGGCCTTTAGCCATATTTTTCGCCAACTCGGGATCAATGCCGCCTTTGTCGAGGGGGACAGTTTTCACCATTACACCCGCGCCGAAATGGAAGTGATGATCCGCAAATCCCAGGCCGAAAACCGCAACCTCAGTTACTTCGGCCCTGAGGCCAATAACTTTGCCCGTTTAGAACAATGCTTTCGCGATTACAGCGCCACAGGCCAAGGTGAAACCCGCAGCTATTTGCACACCTTTGACGAGGCAGTGCCCTTTAATCAAATGCCCGGCACTTTTACCCAATGGCGGCCACTCCCTGAAAATACCGATATGCTCTATTACGAAGGTCTGCACGGCGGCGTAGTGACGGCGGATGCCAATGTCGCCCAACATGTGGATTTGCTTATCGGCATGGTGCCCATTGTTAACTTAGAGTGGATCCAAAAAATTATTCGCGACACCTCGGAGCGCGGCCATAGCCGCGAAAAGGTCATGGGCTCGATTGTCCGCAGTATGGACGATTACATTAAGCATATGACACCGCAGTTTTCCCGCACCCATATCAACTTTCAACGGGTGCCGACGGTGGATACCTCTAACCCTTTCAGTGCAAAAGATATTCCGAGCCTAGACGAGAGCTTTGTGGTGATCCGTTTCCGCGGCATCAACAATGTCGATTTCCCCTTTTTCCTGAGTATGATCCAAGGCTCTTTTATGTCGCGGGTTAACACACTTGTTGTCCCCGGCGGTAAAATGTCCCTCGCCATGGAGTTGATTCTCACGCCGCTAATTAAAGATCTGATGGAAAAACGCCAACAACTTAATACCCCAGAGGCGACTTAAGCTAGCGCGTATTTTCAGAGGGATTTGACTAAAGGCTAATGAAATAAAGTCTTTTTTAGCAATGGATTAAGCTTGATTTAAGCCATAGAAGTTACTCTTGTCGGCATCGGGATTTCAGGCGAAAGAACGATAGTTGGCATACTCTTGGGAGTTAATTCCCCCATCTTGATCTGTTGATTCCCTTGAGTATGTCAGCAACCTTTTATGGATAGTTAATTCCGCATCCATGCTTGATCCGTTGATTCCCTTGAATATGTCAGCAACCTCATCTAAAACATTAAGTCTTCAGAGTTAATCCCACATCCATGCTTGATCTGTTGATTCCCTTGAGTATGTCAGCAACCTCCTTATGAAGTGTTAATTCCGCCTCCATGCTTGATCCGCTGATTCCCTTGAGTATGTCAGCAACCTCCTTATTAAGTGTTAATTCCACATCCATGCTTGATCCGCTGATTCCCTTGTGTATGTCAGCAACCTTTAAGTCTTTAGAGTTAATTCCGCCTCCATGCTTGATCCGTTGATTCCCTTGAATATGCCAAGAGCGGTTCTCGGAAAACAGAACGTTCGTAAACTCACTCACAGAACGCTGCGCTCACCGTAAGAGCAAAGCCCGTTCGGTAAACCGTGAGTCACGAAGTGACGTTCTGTAGCAGCTTGCTGCGTGCCGTCATCCGAACGTCCTAGCATGCCGAAGGCCGTTCTAGATTCTTATACATCACCATACACTCTAAGGCGATCCCCCGGGGTGAGCAGTAGATTGACTCCTCCTCCAAACCTTCACCACCAAAACCACAGTGGCGATAAAAATCCACCGCATTCAAGGTCGATTCCAGCCTGAGTTGGGCAATCCCCTGATTAAAAGCCATATTTTCAATAAATTGTAACAGCGCCTTACCCACTCCGAGCCTCATGGCATCGGGGGAAACAAACAGCGCTTCTAACTGGGCATAGGGCGCATCTAGCATAGCTGTGCCTACGACTTTTTTATCCGGCGATTTCTCCGTAAGTAGTTCAGCCAGATAAAAATGGGCATCAACGATACGGCTAAACTGCTCGGTCAGTTCGCCTGCGGTCCAAATTTGCAGATCGCCTGCGGCATAAAATCCGGCGCAGCCTTTATTGATGGCGGCATTGCGGATATCCCAGCAGGACTGCGCATCCGCCTTAGTCGCTTTTCGTATTGTTATCATCACGTTTCCTGATAAAACATCTCTGCCGTAACATGCCATGAAGCCGTATAAACACCAAGTAAATGATTGGACTAGCATTTCACCTAATAAAAAACCGCCCGAAGGCGGTTTTACATCAAGGCTGTGGAAACTTAAAGCTCTGCACTAGCCTAGCTTATGGTTAGTCATAAGCTTTTAGCAGTTATTAAGCTTTGAGCCATTCTTAAGCTTTAATCAGTTCACTGATAGTCAATACGCCGTGGGTGGTGGCGCCCGCGCCCCACAGTGCTGAAGCCGAATCTTCAAAAGCACCCGCTAAATCGACATGTAGCCATTGAGCTTCGGGTGATACAAAGCGCCACAGGAAGCCCGCCGCATTGGAAGCGCCACCTGCGCCGCCGCCTTTGACCGGACGACTGTTCGCGGTATCAGCATAGGCCGATGGACACATCTCTTTATGCCAAGGGTCCAGTGGTAGCGGCCATACGCGTTCGGCCACACTCGCCGCCTTTTGCTGCGCCAATTGTAAAATCTCTGCCTGTGGCGAGAAAATCGCGTTGTAGTTTGAACCTACTGCCATCACAGCGGCGCCAGTCAGGGTCGCGGCGTCGATAATGAAAGGCGCACCTGTAGCAGAGGCCGCTTGCAGACCATCGGCCAGCACTAAACGACCTTCCGCATCTGTATTGACCACTTCCACTGTCACACCATTTTTGTAGGTCAGGATATCGCCAAGTTTGTAAGCGCGGCCACTGATCAGGTTTTCAGCGCAACATAAGAAGAGTTTAACCCGCTTATTTAGGCCAGATTTAATCGCCAAACCGAGTGCGGCTGTGACTGTCGCCGCGCCGCCCATATCGCACTTCATACCTAACATGCCTTCGGAGGCTTTGATGCTGTAGCCGCCTGAGTCGAAGGTGATGCCTTTACCCACAAGCGCAACAGACACTGGCGCATCGGCGGCTAATGGGTTGAAATCTAACTCTAACATCGCCGGTGGACGCTCACTGCCGCGGCCCACAGCATGGATACCAATCCATTGTTCTTCGAGCAGCGCTTCGCCTTCGATAATCCGATAGCTGACCTTAGCACCACCGATATCGGCTAACCATTTGGCCGCTTGTTGGGCCAGTTTCACTGGCGATAGGTTTTCAGGCGTATCGTTGATCAGTTGACGGGCAAAGGTCGCGACGTCGAGTCGGCGCTGTAATTCGGCTTGCACCGCATCATCACCACACCATTGAATTTGATAGCCCGTTTTCGCGGTTGCAAAACCTTGGGCGAACACCCACTGGCTATTCAGATCCCAAAGCTGTCCTTCCAATGCAACGCTGCTAATACCTTGGCTACGTAGCTTACGCGCCGCCATTTGAATTTGGCGCAGCTCATCACCACCCGCTAAATGAATTTGCGCCCCTTCGACGCTGAAAGTCACATCGGCCTTGCCCCAGTGGGCTGCGGCAGTTTCTTTTGTGAGTCGCACTTGCATTATGTCAGTCACTTTTAGTTCACTCATTAGGGATCCTTATTTTTCGATTCGTTTTAGAATAATCAATCAGCACAATCAATCAGCAATCAGAACAAACTTTATCGCCGCAGTGTACTGCTAGCCGCCTGCGACGCAAAGCGATTGCCGGAAGTTACTCAGGTAAAATCTGTAAACATTTGCGAAATTTGCTAGTCTTTGGGGCTAATGATTATCGAGATAGGTTAAGGGCATGCGCTTTACTCCAGCACTAATGCAGGGAAAATTACTCAGGCGTTACAAGCGCTTTCTCGCCGACATCGCACTTGCCGATGGCACGGAAATCACCATCCACTGCCCCAATACGGGCTCGATGCGCAATTGCCTCTTTCCCGGCGAGCCGGTCTGGTTCTCAACCTCCGCCAATCCTAAACGCAAATATGCCCACACCTGGGAGCTGATGGGCACCCCAGAGGGTGGGC
Organism: Shewanella putrefaciens; assembly: GCF_016406305.1. Taxonomy (NCBI): domain Bacteria; kingdom Pseudomonadati; phylum Pseudomonadota; class Gammaproteobacteria; order Alteromonadales; family Shewanellaceae; genus Shewanella; species Shewanella putrefaciens. The sequence continues at coordinate 848,259 of NZ_CP066369.1, read as the reverse complement.
TCATTGGCATACATTCGGGAAATGCCAATGCACTGGTGGAAGAAGCGATTAAGCAGGGCATAATCAGCGAACTCTCGGGTTATGACAGCCTAAGGCGCGAAGTCAAATATGGGGATGAAAATAGCCGCATCGATCTATTGCTCGAGGGTGCTCAAAAACCCGCCTGTTATATAGAAGTCAAAAGTTGTACTTTACTCGAAGGGGAGCAAGGCTATTTCCCCGATGCGGTGAGTCTACGCGGCCAAAAACATTTGCGGGAATTGATACAAATGGTCAACCTTGGACACAGGGCTGTGTTGCTTTTTGTCGTACAACACACACAGATCCACAGTGTCGCCCCCGCGGAACATATCGACCCTGAATATGCTAAGCTACTGAAAATGGCGGCTTTAGCGGGAGTGGAGGTCTTGGCCTATCGCTGCGAAATATCCCCCACAGAGATACACCTAGCCCAAGCATGCCCAGTCCGAGTATGATGTTAAGATCCAGTAAATTTAAAATTAAATTCAATTAGCGAACATAGTCATAAATTTCAATGACGGCGAACTGAAAAATTTGCCTCGTTGTAAAGATTCTGATATAGATAGCGGCCGTTCTTAAGGACGCCCTACAAACGCAAATGATTACAGGAGATGCGTTATGCCTGAAGGCACCAAAAAACTTGGCGTACTCGCTATCGCAGGTGTAAGTCCCTACCAGGAAAAGCCGGGTGAGGAGTATATGAACGCTAAGCAACTGGGTCACTTCAAGACAATTCTTGAAGCTTGGCGCAATCAGTTGCGTGAAGAGGTCGACCGTACTCTGAGTCACATGCAGGATGAAGCAGCAAACTTTCCCGATCCTGTTGACCGTGCAGCGCAGGAAGAAGAGTTCAGTCTCGAACTTCGTGCCCGCGACAGAGAACGTAAGCTGATCAAGAAGATCGAAAAAACACTGCAAAAAATCGAAGAAGACGATTTCGGCTTCTGTGATTCCTGCGGTATCGAAATCGGCATCCGCCGTCTCGAAGCGCGTCCAACAGCCGATCAGTGTATCGACTGTAAAACCCTTGCAGAGATCAAAGAAAAGCAAATGGCGGGTTAAGCTGCCAAACTGGGCGGGGACTCCCCCGCCTACTTGTTTTTAAAGGCTAGGTAATTCATCTAGTTTAAGCCACGCTCACTTCATTTTATTCCCCGATTCGCTTTTATCTTTGTGTCCCTCTAAAATACCCGCACTTTTGCTAGCGCGATTCCGACACTCAGCCTAGATCTTATGCCTATGCCATTAACGCTTGATACTCCTAACCGACCCTATGTCGGCCGTTTTGCGCCCTCCCCCTCGGGTGCACTGCATTTTGGCTCACTGATCGCCGCCCTTGGTAGCTATTTACGGGCCCGCTCCCTCGGTGGTCAATGGCTTATCCGCATCGAAGATATCGATCCCCCTCGGGAGGTTAAAGGTGCTGCGGACGATATTTTACGCACCTTAGAAGCCTATAGTTTGGAGTGGGATGGCGCAGTGCTCTATCAAAGCCAGCGCACAGAGGCCTACCAGTCACACATAGATCTTTTACTGACCCAGGATAAAGCCTATTTCTGCCAATGTAGTCGCAAACTCATTCAATCTATGGGGGGCATCTACGATGGCCGTTGTCACCGGTTATCACAGGCCAAGGCTGCCAATGTGGTTAGTTCGGGGGCGGTGCGGATAGTCAATACGGCGCAAGTGCAAGAATTTGATGACAACTTAATGGGTCATATCTGTGTCGATACCCCATTTGCCGCGGAGGATTTTATCATTAAGCGCAGCGATGGCTTGTATGCCTATCAGCTCGCAGTAGTGCTGGATGACGCCTATCAGGGGATCACCGAAGTCGTGCGTGGTTGTGATTTAATCGAGGCCAGTTGTCGTCAATTGAGCCTATATCAGACCTTTGGTTTAACGGCGCCCGAGTGGCTACATTTGCCACTCGCCTGCCTGACACCTGGATTTAAACTTTCAAAACAAAACCATGCACAGGCCATAGATAAACAACATCCCCAAGCCAGTCTAAATGCGGCACTGGCGTTTTTAGGGCAAAGGCGCGTTGAAACCTGCGGCTCTGTGGCACAAATGCTTGAGCAGGCCGTGGCCCAATTTCAGTTATCAGCCATTCCTAAACAAGCCGAGATACTGATTGAGCCCTAAAGCCATTCAATACTGAGCAGGCTTTATCTTAAATAAATCGCAGTGTTCAGCGGAGACAAATGACTGCGTTCAAAAGATACAAATGACTGTGATCAACAGCAGGACTCTTGGTCTTGGGTAAACATAGCGATATACCCATTGGGCGACAATTGGTATATGATAGCCGCCAGATTTTTAATCACATAACAGATCACATTTCGAGGTGTCCCATTTTTCGCCGTATCAGCCAATTCTGCAAGCAGCTATTTGAAGACGCGCCTAAAACGACCGCTCCGACTCCAGCTCAGATTGAACCCCAAATCCCTGAAGTTTCTTCCGGTACCTTAAGCTTGGAGTTAGTGCCAAGAGATGCCCATTCCATCTCCCGCAAACAAATTAGCGAAAATGCACTTAAAGTATTGTACAGACTAAATAAATCTGGCTTTCAAGCCTATTTGGTCGGTGGCGGTGTGCGTGATTTACTCCTCGGGCTCGAACCAAAGGATTTCGACGTTGTGACCAACGCAACGCCAGAGGAAATCAAAAAACTGTTTCGCAATTGCCGCGTCGTAGGCCGCCGTTTCCGCCTTGCCCATATCGTCTTTGGCCGCGATGTAATAGAAGTGGCGACTTTCCGTGGTCACCACGGTGAAAGCAACGAAAAAGTCTCTAAGGCCAATGCTGAAGGCCGCTTACTGCGCGACAACGTCTATGGCGAAATTGATGAAGATGCCGAGCGCCGCGACTTTACAGTAAATGCCCTCTACTACGATATCAGCGATTACTCCATCCGCTGCTACGGCGGTGGTATGAGCGACCTCAAAGCCGGCACCTTAAGGCTGATTGGCGATCCTGAAACCCGTTACCGTGAAGATCCCGTGCGTATGCTCAGGGCGGTGCGTTTCGCCACTAAACTCAGCATGAGTATCGAAGAAGTCACAGCTAAGCCTATCAAACAGTTGGCTCCGCTGTTAAAGGACATTCCCGCCGCGCGCATGTACGAAGAAGTGCTAAAACTCTTCTTTGCAGGCAAAGCCTTAGCCAACTTCGAACTGATGCAGGAATACAAGTTATTCGCGCCGCTGTTTCCACAGGTCGATGCGATACTCAAAGAAGATCCCAAGGGTCCAGCGATGAAGATGGTGCAAGCCATCATGAAGAGCACTGACACCCGGGTAAACGAAGATAAACCCGTTACCCCTTCCTTCTTCTATGCCGCCATTCTTTGGTATCCACTGCGTCAACGCGCCGAAGATATCGCCGTTGAAAGCGGTTTAACCTTATACGATGCCTTTTTCGCCGCCATGGGCGATGTGATGGAGCAGCAATGCCAAACCATCAGTATTCCACGCCGTTTTAGTACGCCAGCGAAGGACATTTGGCAGTTACAGCTACGCTTTGACCGCAGCCAAGGTACCCGCGCCTTTAAACTGATGGAACATCCAAAGTTTAGGGCCGCCTACGACTTACTATTACTTAGAGGCGAAGCCGAGGGCGGTAATGTCGCTAAGAGTGCTGCCTGGTGGCAACAGTTTGTCGAAGCCGATGAAAGCGAGCGTTTAACCATTGCGCGCAGCGGTAATAAGGCACCTGGGAATCGCAATCGCAACGCCACCCAGCGCCGTCGCCGTCGTCCCAGCGCACCTAAAGCGAACGCAGCAGAATAATGACCCGAGTGTTTGTCGCCCTAGGGGCTAATCTTGAGGATCCTAAGACGCAATTGGACAATGCCACCGCCGCCTTGTCCGCCCTTGCGCTGGGAAATAGCCTAAAGGTTTCCCCCTATTATTGCTCGGCGCCCATGGGGGATGTCGTCCAGCCAGATTATGTCAATGCGGTAGCCAGTTTTGAAACGGATCTCGCACCGTTGGCCCTACTCGATGCCCTGCAACAGATTGAAAACACGCAGGGACGAGTACGTAAAGAACGCTGGGGGCCAAGAACCTTAGATCTCGACTTGCTGTTATATGGCGATGAAATCATCGATGAACCTAGGCTTAAAGTCCCCCATTACGGTATGAAGGAGCGCAGTTTTGTGTTGGTCCCTCTGGCCGCCATCGCTCCCGATCTTATCCTGCCCTGCAAAACTGCCCTTAGCAGCCTTATCAGTGAAAATATCTTGGCCGAGTTACAACTACTGGGCATTGATCATTGAAGTCCGTCCCCAGTTAGCTTATAACACCACTTCTATTTTGGTTTGAAGATCATCCATATGTCTAAAATTACTAGCTCAACCCTGTTGAAATACAAACAGGAAGGTAGAAAATTCACGGCACTGACAGCCTATGATGCCAGTTTTGCCAGCGCCTTCGATGGCGAAGGTGTCGATGTACTGCTCGTCGGCGACTCTTTGGGAATGGTTCTCCAAGGCCATGATGATACCTTGCCCGTGACCACGGCCGATATCGCCTACCACACCCGCTGTGTTCGCCGCGGTATCGAACGTGCTCTGCTGATCGCCGATATGCCCTTTATGAGTTACGCCACGCCAGAACAAGCTATGGTGAACGCCACTGAGCTAATGCAGGCGGGCGCTAATATGGTCAAAGTTGAAGGTGGCCACTGGTTACTTGAAACCGTCACTAAGCTCACCGAACGCGGTATTCCCGTGTGCGCTCACTTAGGTTTAACCCCTCAGTCAGTCCATGTATTTGGTGGCTTTAAAGTCCAAGGCCGCGATGCCGAAAATGCCCAGCGCATCCTCGATGAAGCTAAGGCACTCGAAGCAGCCGGTGCTCAACTTTTGGTTGTAGAATGCATTCCAGCGCCACTCGCAGCGGCGATCACCCAAGCCTTAACCATTCCAGTGATTGGCATTGGCGCCGGCGCATCGACCGATGGGCAAATTTTAGTAATGCATGATGTGCTAGGTATTTCAAGTGGTTATATTCCACGATTCTCGAAAAACTACCTAAAACAAACCGGCGAAATCCGCTCGGCCGTGCGTGCTTATATCGATGAAGTTGCCCAAGGAATATTCCCCGGCGACGAGCACACTTTTAACTAATAACCGATTTATGCAAGGTAAGGCCCAATGATCACTAGCGCCCATATTGATGATATTCGCACCCAAGTGCGTGCATGGCGTGCCAAGGGCGAGACAGTCGCCTTTGTGCCCACCATGGGCAATCTCCATCAGGGACATATCACTTTAGTGAAGCAAGCGGCACAAAAGTGTGACCATGTGGTGGTATCGATTTTCGTCAATCCAATGCAATTTGGCCAAAACGAAGACCTCGATGCCTACCCACGCACACTGGAAGCCGACAGCCAAGCACTCATGGCTGCGGGGGCGAAGCTGTTATTCACGCCAACGCCTGCCATTATCTATCCTAAGGGATTGGCGCAACAAACCTATGTCGAAGTGCCAGGCATTTCCGATGTGCTCTGCGGCGCAAGCCGTCCTGGGCATTTCCGCGGTGTTGCTACTATCGTCTGTAAACTTTTCAACATAGTGCAACCCGATGTCGCCCTATTTGGTAATAAAGATTATCAACAGCTATTAGTGATCAAAACTATGGTTGAAGATTTATCATTACCGATTGAAATCATAGGAGTAGATACCATACGGGAAGACTCTGGCCTTGCCATGAGCTCGCGTAATGGCTATTTAACGGCCGAAGAAAAAGCGGCGGCGCCCGCACTGAAAAAAGCCATAAATGCCATGGCACAGGGGATTTTGCAGGGTGAAACGTTCGAGCAGGTCATTGACCTCGCGAAGGCTAACTTAGTCGCGGCAGGCTTTACGCCGGATTACTTAGAAGTGCGCCACGCAGATACCTTAGCCAAAGCAGAACCTCAGGATAAAGCGCTGGTGATTTTAGCGGCGGCTTATTTAGGTAAGGCTCGCCTTATCGATAACTTAAGGTTTGACCGTTAATGGTGCAAACCCACTGAAAAGGAGCTTAGGCTCCTTTTTTTATGCCTTATCCCAATTTGGTGCTAAATAAGGCTAACGTCAAAAAATATCCATAGTCAAAAAACTGGTGTTATTCTTAAACTTACGCCATAGTAATGGCTAATGTTAACACTAAGTAACAACTAAACCTGCTGTTATGGGCTCACGCCAACTATAGTGTTTTTATAGTACAACGGCTCAAATTCAATCAAGTACCATGCCGATACGATAAGTTAAACTATCACCCAATATACAAAGGATTTGTAGTCGAATGGTTAGACTCATACTGACCCTTATTTGCGTTATGCTACCGACAGTGACTCAGGCCAATACTGTCTATAAATGCCGTAAGGACGATAAAGTCGTCTTTAGCCAAACCGCCTGCCCGCAGGAATATAGCCAACACAAACTTGAGTATCAGCTGGGTATAGTCACAGAAATTGATTCAGACAAACAAGATAAGCCAGTCGATCCGCTGCAAGCCCTGCTAAATAATCAAACCCTCTCTAGGGAAAAACTACTGCAATTACTCGACGGAGAAGTCTACCGCCTTAAGCAGGAAAACAGCTACTTCGAGATACTTAAGATTAGCGAGCTGCAAAAGCTAGAGCGTCAACGCTATTGGCGCAACAAAGCCAAAGACGATCCGGACTATCTCAGCCAAGTGAATAATATTAATGACCACTTCAATGGGCTGATCCTCAACAACGATACAGTGATGCAGCAATTATCCGCCCGAAAAACCCAAATCCTCACCGAAACTGAACCTAAACCCGAATAAATCTCCAGTAATAGAAAAGGCGACCCTAAGGTCGCCTTGTATTCAAAATTTACCCTTAGAATTGAGCCACGATAGGGGCTGAACACAAAGTCCCTTCCGTTTCGCACACTTGGTAAGTCACGCTGCTGGCCGTTGTTGTGAAACGATCGCGGTAGTTACCATCATTTTCAGTGGTCGCTACCCGCTCACCATCACGATAAATCGCAACGGTTTCACCTAAGGCGCTGTCCCAAACAATATCCACCATAGCGCTGCCACGGCGTGAGACTAATGCACGCGTGACCTCAGCATTGATGCTGTGTGCATAGACTTGCACTTCCATGGTGACAGTATTGCTGTGCTCTTGCGCGTCAGTCACAGTTAAAGCGACTGTGTAAGTGCCCGCTGCGGCAAACACATGGCTTGGGTTCATTTCTGTTGAACTTGAGCCATCACCAAAGTTCCAGCTATAGCTGACGATATCATCGTTTGCATCGGTACTAGTGTTCGTAAAATCAACACTTAACCCTTCGACGGCAAACCCAAAACCAGCGACGGGTGCTGCGGGCGAAGCCTCGCCTAAACCACCGATAACAAGGCCCCAGTTGTTGAGCGTACCCGTGTCAGCCGCGGCATTGTCATCCACAGTTAAGGACCAAGTCCCCTGTGCATTCTCACCGTCAAATGCACTTAAATCCCAACTCTTAACGATATTGTCGGCGCTGCCACCATCACGGTTATGCAGTACGACTTCAGTTCCCGCTGGAGAGGTTAACACCACCCGTAGATCACCAATCCAAGTATGACTGATATTCACATCGGCAGTCACAGCAAAAATCTGCACATCATCAGCCACTTCAATAGTGCTTACAATGCCATTGCTGTTGCTATCTGGGATAGCCACCGCGTTTTCATTCCCGTAGCTAAAGTCATTTAACCCCTGTGGGAACACATTGAGTGAAACCACTTTAGACTTCTCGATCGCGCCATCATTGCCCGTCACGGTAATGCTGTAATTCCCCCAAGCGGTTTGCGCGCTTGTCGCAACATCTAAGGTAAATGAACCACCCGCAGAAACGGTTGAGCTAGATAACGAAACCCCTTCGAGTGCAGGTGAAACACTGACCGTCAGTGCGACGTCACCATCCCAACCAGCTACACTGCCTACACTAAAGTTATAGCTTGCTGTGCTGCCCGCTTCGACCGATTGTGATGCTGGTGACACAGTGAACTTATAACTTGGTGAGGGATTGGCCTGCTCGAGGGCATTTGCCACATTGAGGCGGGTTCCGGCGACGGTTTTACCGGTTAAATCGGCGTTAGCATCGCCGGAGGCCATCAAGAGTGCTTTCATCTCCACTGGCGTTAAGTCTGGGTTGAGCGCCCACACGAGTGCCGCTGCGCCCGTCACATGTGGCGTCGCCATGGATGTGCCGGAATAGGTAGCGTAAGCACCACCAGGAACCGTCGACAAAATCGCCGAGCCAGGCGCGCCCATATCCACACTCGTTAATCCCCACTGGGAGAAATCAGACATATGATCGTTGCGATCGGTACTGGCGATAGACAGCACAACATCGGAATCATAACTTGAGGGATAGTGTGGGCTGACATCATTATCGACGGCATCGTTACCCGCCGCGGCAACGAATAAAATCCCCGCCTCACCACCAGCATCTATTGCATCCTTCAGGGCTTGGCTGAAGCCACCGCCACCCCAAGAGTTGTTGGTTGCTTTGATATCAACACCATGATTTAATTTTAAATTTGTGAAGTAATCAATACAAGCAATAGCCCCCGCCGTTGAGCCGTAACCATCGGCATCGAGGAACTGGCAAGCCGCAATTTTCACGTCCCAGTTTACCCCAACCACACCCACACCATTGTTACCCTTAGCACCAATAGTGCCTGATACATGGGTGCCGTGACCGTTACCATCCATTGGATTACCGTTATCATTTACGGCGCTGTAACCGTGAATATCATCGACCACACCGTTACCATCGTCATCCACACCATTGCCTGCAATTTCGCCCATATTGACCCACATATTGGCTTGCAGATCGATGTGGTTATAATCCACACCCGTGTCGATCACACCGACTACCACATCGGCACTCCCTGTGGTGATATTCCATGCTTCAACCGCATCGATATCGGCGTCGGCGCTGCCGCCGCTCTGGCCAGTATTATTCATGCCCCAGAGGCTCGTAAAGCTCGGGTCATCCGGGGTGCCAATCGCTTTGAGAATGTAGTTAGGTTCGGCATATTTCACTGCGGGATGACGGCTGATGACCTTAATGGCATCTTCAATATTGGCGCCTTTACGCAGTGCCAAACGGGCTAATTTTCCGTTTAATAGGTGGCTGAATTTATCATCCACGCCGTCGGCATTAGCGTCGGTTAAAGTGCCGCGGATCAAACGCTGGGCAGCGGTTCGCTCCGCCTTGGTGGCATTGTCTTTGTACACCACAAGAATCGAGTCTTTTTCGTAGACAGGGGCATCCTTAGCCATTGCGGGTAACGCTGAAAACGTCATTGCACCCGCAATTGCTAGGGCCAGTGGTGAGAGTTTTATCGACATAACAAATTTCCTATAGTCCTTTACTTTGAGGTTCCGGCACCACAATCCCGCAGAGTCCTCCAATAACAGAGTGCCAAGGAGAACTGACAAGGTAATAACCGGCGTGTTTACCTGCAAATTGTTGCCATAATGTTTCAACTTTAAAAAGGTGCCGCTGAGTAAATACGACTTAACTACTAGACCTAGTTGGCTAGATAAAACCCCCAATTTAATCGCAAAACCTAGATAAACAAATTTAGATTCAATTGATTAGCCATAGATAATCCCGCTGAGATTTAACTCACACTGAGGTAAATAAATACCCTTTCGGCCAATTGTCTCTCCCCACTATGACTCGTACCTTGGTGCCTGAGTTGAAGGGGTTATATTCGCCCCTTCCCAAACATCTATGCATACAAGGGGTCTTTTGTGCCAAATCCATATTCACGCTTTTTGGTACTGCTCATCTTGTTATGTAGTTGTATGACATCGTCCCATGCAGCCGATGTCAGCGAGTTGCCAATCACTCTGCAAGCTCTTCTGGAACGTTCTGGGCGCGATAATCTTATCGACCTAGTGCAGCAAGGAACCGCTAATCAGAGTTTACTGTTCCAATCCGGTAGCAATAACGACGCCTATGTGACGCAAGTGGGCATGGATAACAGCGCCCTTGTGAATCAGATTGGTTCAGATAATGAAGTCCAACTACTGCAAGTCGGCACTCAAAATACGGCTTCGATTACCCAGATTGGCAACGACAATCTGGTGCAATTGAACCAACTAGGAAGCGGAAATTTTTCGATAGAGCAGATTGCAGACGGTGCTGCAATCACAATTACTCAATATTAAACAGGGAGAGTCACATGAAATCACAAGCTAAAAAGTCATTAATTGCTTTAGCGATCACGGCGGGTTTAAGCGGTCATGCACTGGCAGCAAGTGTCGTCAGCGACATAGGTGTTACCCAGACCGGCCAAGGCCAAGAGGCACTCGTTGCTCAAACTGGCCTGCTCAATGCCACCACACTGGTACAAACAGGTAATGACCAAACCGCAACAGTGCTTCAGGATGGCGTATGGCATGAGGCTCAAGTTAACTCAACGGGCGATGCTAACGATGTGACTGTTAGCCAACAAACCGATTGGCATGTGGCAAGTGTGAATGTCACTGGCAATAACAACGAAGCCGAAGTGACTCAGGATGGTTTCTATAACCAAAGCAGTAACGATGTCGTTGGTAATGACAACCTGGTTTCTGTTAACCAATTAGGTGAACAGAACGAAAGCTATGTTGAAATCACTGGTAATGAAAACAGTGCCTTTGTAGAGCAAGAGGGTGATACCAACTTAGCCGTATTCCGTGTTCAAGGCGATAATAACGATGGCGACATCAAGCAATACGGTGATAACAACCAAGCGGGTTTAATTGCACTCGATCTGACCGCGAACGTTGGCAACAACAACGATGTGTCTGTTGAGCAAATTGGTAACAATAACTTTGGTGCCGCTAAAGGCATTGCGGGTAACGACAACAGCGTTGATATCTACCAAAAAGGTGATAATCACACTGGCTTTGTTTACGCCTTAGCGGGTAGCGAAAACGATATCACTATGAAGCAAGAAGGCAGCAATAACACTGCGTATCTTTCAATGACGACAGGTGATGACAACAGTGTCGATATCGCCCAAGACGGCGACAGCAATACCGTAGGCGATACCTTAGTGGCCGATATTCAAGGCAGCGATAACGATATCAGCATCAAGCAAAAAGGCGACAGCAACGGTGCTGAGTTCCAAGTATGGGGCGATAGCAACGACGTTGACTTAAAACAGCGCGGCGATACTAACTTCGCCACCTTTGGCGCTTATGGCACCGACAACGACTTCGACTTATCTTCTAAGGGTGATAACAACGAACTCGTTGCCTTCGCAACCGGTGAAGACAACAGCATTGAAATCAGCCAAGAAGGTGATGTGAACTTTGCTTATGTCGACGCAACGGGTAACGACAACGAAGTCGATGTAGAACAAGATGGCGACCAAAACGAAACCATTATTACTGTTACTGGTAACAACAATGCCGATGTGAGTGCACTGCAACACAATGGCGATCTGAACCTTATCGATTTAATCATCGAAGGCGATGAAAACGCAGCGCAAATCACTCAATCGGGCAGTGGTAACTGGGTCGGTGGCGATAGCGGCAGTTCATTCGCAGCCAGCTCATTTGCAGTCAGTGGCGATAACAACAGCCTACTCATCAGCCAAACAGGCAATGATAACTTAGTGTTAGGCTCGCAAGCGGGTGATAACAACAGCATCAGCGTGACCCAATCGGGTGATATGAACGTTGCGACTGTAGTGCAATACTAATCTTTATCGATAAACCGCCTTTAGATTAAAGGCGGTCAATAAAAACGGGAACATTTATAATGTTCCCGTTTTTATTTATACATGAAACTCAACAAGTTAATCGCTTATCTTTTATGGGATTATGCCCCTTAACGGCAAAAAGAGCGCCTAAGTGCAAAACTCAAAATGGGTTTGGTAGGTCTGCGCCCAACGTAACAGCTCAACACGGTTACGGGACTGGGTCTTGCGGAAAATAGAAGAGATATGCGCTTTCACTGTGTGTTCGCTAATGCACAATCTATGGGCGATTTCTTTATTTCTTGCGCCACTGGAAACGAATTGAATAATAGTCCGCTCACGGGATGTTAGCATCTGCAGCATAGCCACAGTATCGGCGGGCATCTCATTATTGCCATCTAACTTCTGTACGACGCGGCGAAACATTTTGCTCAGTAGAGTTCTATCGTACCACAGCTCATCGGCCACCATTTTACGCAGCCCAGTCAACATCAAATCCATCCGCTGATCAGCAAATAAAAGACCACGAATGCCGAGTAACATAGCAGACTCTTGATCTAAGGAATTGCGTTCAACTTGATAGAGTGCAACCGGAAAATGGGACACTAAACGGGACGCCAATAGAGGAATACCTTTGTTATCCAATGCCGCTCCTTTTTGCGCAATCAGGCAAAAACTGTGGGGGCTCTTATCTAAATTCAATTCAGCAGCGTGTTTAACTATCCGTGTTTTTATCCCTATGGACTCTGCGAGTATCGCTAAATGGCAAGGTGCAGCCACTTGATGTAAGAAAACCAACTCATTGATTGTGCTCACTTAACTCTTCTCCCTGAAAAGTACTTGTTTTTCTTTTGCATGAAACTGATGAAAATTGTCTTCAACGCATCATCAAACATTTCATTAACCTAGCCATTCTGACTAGTTACCCACTGAATGCCATAACCCAAATGTACTAATAATGACTATTTACACATAGTACATTCGACTAACTCACTAAGGCGTGGCACTTATATAGTGATAAATACTAAACCGTGACAAAGAAGATGTCAGCCACTACACCTTAGTCTATACCCAAACAACCTGGAGATGCAGGATTCAGCGGGAATTTAACGCACTTTAGGCAAGGCGGTTATTTGCGGACCTAGCGGGCTAAGTTAAAAATAACCAACGCAGTATAAAGTGCGTTAAAACCCGCCGGGACGGAGCGCCTAGGGCACTCCACTTCCGTGTTGCATCAATTCAAAAGGTGGCCGACATTCTTTCATTGATGCGCCTTGAATTGAAGCACCCTAGGCGCTCTGAAACTCGTATCTTCAGGTAGCTTGGGTATAGATAAACATCAATCGAAAGTTGACACAAAAATTTAACATTGAGTTCTGTATTTTGGAGAGTGGTAATGCCCTAAAAGTCAGCACTTTGAGGGCATAAATTCCCATATCAAGAGTCATTAGCTAAGAGAACTGGCTAGGAATGTGCCAACAGCTTAGCGATTTGCTTATCCTGCTGGCGAGATAACAACAGCAATGCCACTATCGCACCTATTAATGCCAAAAACATATCCGATTGGGTATCCCATACATAACCTTGGGTGCCTAAAAAGGCCTCGGCGCCCTCACCCGTTGCAGCGGCAACCCACCATTCAATCAACTCATAGAAAGCCGAAAATGCCAATACAAAACAAGTCACCAAAAATGCGCACCAAGCCCCTGGCTTAACCGCTTGATTACGTAACATGATCTCACGCGCCAACAGCGCAGGAATAAAGCCTTGGGCAAAATGGCCTACCTTGTCGTAATTATTACGCTCCGACCCCATCCACTGGGCAAGCGTGTCAAACAACGGCACTTCGGCATAGGTGTAATGGGCGCCAACAAATAAAACACAGCAATGAACTAGGATAAGAAAATAGACTAAGGGTGTGAGCACAAAGCGTTTACGGGTAAAAAATAATAGCGGTACCGCCACTAATGCGGGCAAGGCTTCGAGCCACCACGTAAAAGGATCTGCGGGTTTTATCGCCGACCAGACCAGAACTGAGAGGTAAATACCGCACCAAGCGATTTTGTTATTCAATGTTTTTTCCTCTTATGCGATATTGTTCTAAATTTAGAATATTAACTTTAGCCATCTAGCCCTCCACACTGAGCAAAAAAAGTGCTACTTTGGTGGCGGAAGGCTGTCAGCATATCATAAGAAACATTTCTATTAATTAGAGGGTACCCATATCATGGCGAAACATTCGCTGGACAAGGATAAGATCAAGATCCTGCTGTTGGAAGGCGTCCACCAATCTGCGGTAGATGTATTTGAACGTGCAGGTTACACCAATATCGAATATCACAAAGCCTCTTTAGGTGACGAAGCCTTACTCGAGTCCATCAAAGATGCTCACTTTGTTGGTCTGCGCTCGCGTACCCAATTAACTGCCGAAGTACTGAAACGTGCCGAGAAGTTAATCGCGATTGGTTGCTTCTGTATTGGTACTAACCAAGTTGATCTTGCCACCGCCGAATCCCTTGGTATCCCAGTATTTAACGCGCCATTTTCGAACACTCGCAGTGTTGCCGAGTTAGTGATTGGCGAGATCATTATGCTGATGCGTGGTATTCCTGAGCGTAACGCCATCGCCCACCGCGGCGGCTGGATGAAGACCGCCGCAGGCAGCTACGAAGTGCGTGGTAAAACCTTAGGTGTGATTGGTTACGGCCATATAGGTACTCAACTGGGTATTCTGGCTGAAACGCTAGGTATGCGAGTGGTGTTCTTCGATATCGAAGACAAATTACCTTTAGGTAACGCGCAGCAAGTGCATTCAATGGAGCAACTGCTGGCACAGGCTGATGTGGTGAGCTTACACGTCCCTGAAACCCCACAAACTAAAGACATGATAGGCGCCGCCGAATTTGCCGCTATGCGTAAAGGCAGCATCTTTATCAACGCCTCACGGGGTACTGTGGTCGATATCGATGCCTTAACCGTTGCGTTAAAAGAGCGTCACCTCGCGGGCGCCGCAATCGATGTGTTCCCCGTCGAGCCGCAATCGAATGACGATGAATTTATCACCCCACTGCGTGGTTTAGACAACGTATTGCTGACGCCGCATGTGGGTGGCAGCACGGCTGAGGCCCAGGAAAACATTGGTATCGAAGTCGCTGGCAAGTTAGCTAAGTATTCAGATAACGGCTCGACCGTGTCTGCGGTTAACTTCCCTGAAGTGTCACTGCCGATGCATAAAGGCACCTCGCGCTTACTGCATATCCACCAAAACCGCCCCGGCGTGCTGATCAAAATCAACCAAGCCTTCTCGGAAAAAGGCATCAACATTGCCGCGCAATATCTGCAAACCACCGCAGAGATTGGTTATGTGGTGATGGAAGTCGACACTCACCAAGCCGAAGAGGCCTTGGTAGAGTTAAAGGCGATTGAAGGCACATTGCGTACCCGCGTGCTTTTCTAGTCTGTAAAATCGCTCGCACACTCGCTTCACCTAAGGCGCACATTTCATTCTAAGATATGTGCGCCTTATGCTTTTGAGCCTACAGGAATTCCGTTACAATCTAGCCTCTCACATCGTCTTCATTTTCAGGATCTCGCTATGACTATTTCAGTTTCTACACCCCATTGGGATCTGGACGCTTCCTTGCCTCCACTTATGCTTGCCAACTTATCCCATATGGGTCTTATCAAAGTGGTTGGTGAACAGGGCCGCAGTTTTATCCATGGTCAAGTAACCACAGATATCAGCTCATTAGCCGCTAACCAATGGCGCTGGGGCTCCCATTGCGACCCTAAGGGTAAAATGTTGGCCAGTTTTAGAACCTTTGCCATTCAAGAAGCGCTCTTTATGCTAATGCCAAGGGATGTTATCGAGGTCGATTTACCCCAACTGCAAAAATATGCCGTGTTTAGCAAGGCGGCCTTAAGCAATGCATCCGCTGAATGGACTCTGCTCGGAGTTGCTGGCGAACAGGCCAATCAATTCGTAGGCGAGCATTTTGGCGAAGTGACCCAAGAACTGACCTTGGTAGATCAGGGGGCGATATTAAAAGACGCCGATCGTTTTATCTTAGTATTAACCCCAGAAGCCGCAGCGACTTTAGTGGCTCAATCTCAGCAGAGTGTATTTGATGCCAGTGCTTGGCAGGCGTTAGAGATTTCAGCGGGTTATCCAAATATTGCCGCTAGCCATGCCAGCCAATACGTACCGCAGATGTGTAACCTACAAGCGGTCAATGGTATCAGCTTCAACAAGGGCTGCTACATGGGGCAAGAAACCATAGCGCGGATGAAATATCGCGGTGGCAATAAACGCGCCTTGTATATTCTGCGCGGCCACACTGATCTGCAAATCAGTTTAGAGTCGGCCCTTGAAATAGAAATGGAAGATGGTTTTCGCCGTGGCGGCCAGATTATCGAATTTGTACAACGTGGCAACCAAGTCCTATTAACCGCTGTGCTCGCCAACGACACAGAGAATACAGCCAAGCTGCGTTTCGCAGACGACGAGCAATCTAGCTTACATATTCAAGCATTGCCCTACTCGCTCGAAGATGAATAGTTTACAGCAGTTAAGCTAACAAGAGTTTGAATTGAAAAGGCGCCTAAGGCGCCTTTTGTTTGTTAATGTTCAAGATAGGTATCTCTAATGGCGACCACTTCTGGCAAAATTTGCTTAAATACCTCCACCAATTTAGGGTCAAAATGCTGCCCTGCTTGGCTTTCAAGCAATTCCATTGTCGCTTCAATCGTCCAAGGTTGTTTGTAGGGACGCTGGGATGTGAGCGCATCAAACACATCCGCAATGGCGGTGATTCGTCCCTCTATGGGGATCTCCTCCTCCACTAACCCATTGGGATAACCTGAACCATCCCATTTTTCGTGGTGGGTCAAGGCGATACGGCGAGCCATTTGTAATAAGGGATCACTATGCTCACCGATAATTTCAGCACCTATGGCCGCATGTTGCTGCATAATTTTCCATTCTTCCCCATCCAGCTTACAGGGCTTTTTAAGCACGGCATCTGGGGTACCGATTTTGCCGATATCATGCATTGGCGCCGCATTATAGAGTATGTCGCAGAAGCTGCTTGGCAGGCCCAGCTTGATGGCGAGTAAACGTGCATAGTGACTCATGCGCACTACGTGCAAGCCCGTTTCGTTATCTTTATATTCGGCGGCGCGACCTAGGCGGCGAATAATCTCGAATCGAGTATCTTCAAGCTCCTGGGTACGCTCTTTAACCTGTTGTTCAAGGAGACGTTTTTGATCGTATAACGCGAGATGGGTTTTCACCCTTGCCTTCACTATTGGGGCGCTCACAGGCTTAGTGATGTAATCCACTGCGCCCAGTTCAAATCCTTGGGTTTCGTCGGCTATCTCGGATAGTGCGGTCACAAAAATCACTGGAATATGGCAGGTCAGCGGCTCCTGTTTTAGCAGCTTACACACCTCGTAGCCATTCATGCCCGGCATCATGACATCGAGCAATATCAGATCTGGCTGTGCTTTTGCCACCAGCGCCAACGCCCTTGGTCCATCGATAGCCACTTTGACTTTATAGTCGTCCCCAAGAATTCCCACTAAGATATCGATGTTCTCAGGGGTATCATCGACGACTAAGATCGTTGCCTTTTCCATGTTCAACTTCACCTCACTCTGTGCTCTTATTTATACCCAAACTGCCTCAAGATACGAGTTTCAGCATCTTCTGGTTGTTTGGGGATAGACCCATGTGCTGCAGGCTTTATCCGTAAACTACAGCGCTAATTCAGCGATAACCTCATCAATCAAATCGACCGCTTCATCGAACTGATATTGATTGATCATAGTCAGTGCGGGGCTTAACTGCCGCCATAACTGAGCACTCACTTGGGGTTTTAATGCATCAATTTGCGCTACGGCCTGGGAATCAGCGTCCTCTAGACTTTGGCGCAATCGTTTTAGCGCCGCGCTCAAAGATGCTGGAGGTAACAGATCCGTTTCGTCCGTTGGCGTATCTTCAGCCCCAGAATCCGAGT
Source organism: Shewanella putrefaciens (assembly GCF_016406305.1). Lineage (NCBI taxonomy): Bacteria > Pseudomonadati > Pseudomonadota > Gammaproteobacteria > Alteromonadales > Shewanellaceae > Shewanella > Shewanella putrefaciens. The sequence continues at coordinate 830,504 of NZ_CP066369.1, read as the reverse complement.
TAACTTTCTCTATGGCCTCACAAATCGATGCCACTAGTACTTGAATTTGATCAAGTTCGGCCTGGTATGGGCTACCTTCACTCAAGTGTAATTCTAGCTGACGGGCAAGCTCGGCTAACTTAGTCGAACTTAAATTGCCTGCTAAGCCCTTAAGAGTATGGGCAATCCTAACGGCCTCTTCGGGTTTATTAGCGGCAACGGCCTTATTTATCGCCTCAACGACATGACGTTGACCACTCAAAAAACGCTCAAATATTCGTTGATATAAACGACTGGAATTTTGTACTAGCTGTAATCCCCTATCGATATCCAATTCGGGATGCTCCGGCCACTTCACAACTGATGCAAGATCGGTATTGCTGGCTTTAGCCTCGCCGCCCTGTATTTTGCTGCCAGTGCCGCCTGTGCCATTAACATTGCCAGTGTCCGTATTGATCATCGCATGGCTATCCGCCGCCAGATACTTAAGCAGCGTCAGGTAGAGAATGTTCACTTCGATAGGCTTGGCGATATGATCGTTCATTCCAGCGCGAATACACATTTCCTTGTCACCTGCCATCGCGTTTGCCGTCATAGCGATCACGGGCAGCTCGGCAAGCTCAGGGCGGTGCCGCAATGCCTTAGTGGCTTGGTAACCGTCCATAACCGGCATCTGGCAATCCATCAGCACTAAGTCAAAACTCTGCTGTGTTAACTTATCTAAGGCAATTTGACCGTTGGTTGCTATGGATAAAATAATCCCGACTTGTTCTAAAAACTCGGTCGCCACCTCAATATTCATCTCATTATCTTCGACCAAGAGGATACGCTTACCCTTAAGGGGCAATAGGATCTGAGGATCGAGCGCCTCATTATGCCGCCTAACAGGCAGAACTCCCGCGCGGCCGAGTGCGTTCATAATGCCATCGAGCAGGCGTGAGGCGCTAATGGGCTTACTGATATATCCCGCTAGACCCAGCTGTTCTATCTGGGTTAAAAACTCTTGATTCGCATGGGCCGATACCATCAAGATCCGAGGCGGTGTTTTTGTCTGTTGTTGGATTTGCCGTGCCGTATCTAAACCATCTAAATCCGGCATTTTCCAGTCGATCAATGCCACCGCATAGTCTTGCTGAGCGCAGCGATTAACGGCCTCTTCCCCCGAGCGCACCGTATCGACCAAGAAGCCCATCCCCTCGAGGGTGGTTCGCATTATGTCCCTTGCGGTCGCATTGTCGTCGACCACTAGCACAGACATACCTTCAAGCTCTTGACCTACAGCTAATTTTTGACCGCTCGAGATTTGTAATTTCACAGTGAAGTAGAAAGTACTGCCATGCCCAAACTGGCTCTCAACCCCAATACTGCCCCCCATCAGCTCGACTAACTGCTTACAGATAGCTAAACCTAGGCCTGTACCACCGTATTTACGTGTAGTGGACGTATCCGCCTGACTAAAGGATTTGAATAATTTGGCTTGCTGCTCATCGGTTAACCCTATCCCGCTATCCCGTATGCTAAAGCGCAGGGTTACATCGTCGTTTTGCTGCTCGACTAAGTTTAACGACAACAACACTTCGCCACGCTCAGTAAACTTAATCGCGTTATTCATCAAGTTAATCAGCACTTGGCCCAAACGCAGTGAGTCGCCAAATAGGTGCCGAGGCACATTGGGGGCGACGGCAAATAGCAACTCCAGCTGCTTATGGGCGGCTTTTTCAGAGAACATATCACTGAGGTCCTCCAGCATAGTGTCGAGCTGGAATGGCACAGATTCTATATCGAGCTTACCCGCTTCGATCTTAGAAAAATCGAGGATATCATTGATAATCGAGAGCAAAGATTGCGAAGCCCGCTCTATTTTTTCCACATAGTTTTTTTGCTTCTTATCAAGCTCGGTCTGCAAGCACAGCTGTGACATACCGATAATGGCATTCATGGGCGTACGAATTTCGTGGGACATATTGGCAAGGAAATCCCCCTTAGCCTTACTGGCTGCATCGGCCTCTTCCTTGGCGACCAGCAATTGGTCCGACAGCAATTTAAGCTCAGTCATATCGACCATGCTCATGACCGCTGAGTCAAACTGCCCTTGACTGTCCAAGAGTGCCGACACATTGACTGTCATCCACAAAGGTTTGCCCGAGGGATGAATAAAGCGGCGTTCACCACGGTAATGATCGATCTCGCCCTCGACCAACCTCTTAAACTGAGCCTTAGCAATCTCTTTATCATTCGGATTAAGCACCTCGAAAATTGGCGTATTACGCAGCTCATCTCGGCTCTGGCCCAGATCCTCACAGAATTGCTCATTGCAATCGAGGATCACGCCTTTAACATCCACGTTCACTATGCCAATGGTCGCACCATCGAACAGCGCCTTAAAGTGGGCTTCACTGACCGCAAGCTCTTCTTCAATCGCTTTACGTTCGGTAATGTCCATCAAATAACCATTCCAAATGATTGACTCGTCTTGCATCATATGACCACTGGCACCCGCCTCCAACCAACGAGTGCTGCCATTAGGGTGACGGTAGCGGAACTCACGTAACCATTGCAGCTTATCATCGCTCTTGCCCGCCAGCGCCAGCACAACATCGGGACGCTCTTCATCGAAGATCCGCTCGGCAATGATATTGAAGTCATTCATCAAATCATCGCGGTGCAACCCCAACGTATAGATAGCGGCTGAAGACATGAAGGTAAATGCGCGGTCCGAGGGCGAATGCCACCGCAGTTGGTATACGATACAAGGGACAGAATCAGTGATATTCGTCAGTTGCAGACGCGAGGCTTCAAGCTCGACTAAGGCGAGTTTACTTTCGGTAATATCATCGATACTGCCATCAAACCAAAGGGGGAAACCGTCCTCGTTGTAACTTGCCTTACCTTTTTCGTGCACCCAACGAATGCTGCCATCGCGGTGGCGAATACGGTATTCCACCTCGAAGGTTTCCTGTTGTGCCAGCGCCCTGTCGATATGGCTATGGCACAGGGCAAGATCCTCCTCCAAAATCAAGGAGGCAAATGTGCGTTGGCGGTTCTCAATAAATTGGCTTGCGGCGTAGCCGGTAATATCAGCGATATTGTCGCTGATATATTCCATGACCCATACATCACCGATCCGAGTGCGATATACGGCGCCAGGAATATTGGTGACTAGCCCTCGGAAACGCAGTTCACTGTCGCGAATTTTTTGCTCAACCGCTATTTTTTGGGTCATATCCCGGATGGATGCAGCCACCTGTCGGCTACCATTGATATCTGCGGGGAGCATACTCAAGGCGATTTCGGCGACAAACTCGCTACCATCGGCCTTTAAGGCGCGCACATGGCGCGCATTGTCGGAGCGCGCACGCCTCTCGAGCAACTTATCGCGACTCTGTATATTGCCCAAGGCTTCGGGCAATAAGGTTTCAACCTGTATGCCCAACATGGCCTGCAAGTCATAACCGAAGAGCTGCTGGCAGCGGGTGTTTGTAAACACTATCTTACCCGCTTGGTCGACAATCAGCATGGCCTCGGGTGCCGCCTCCAGCACGGCATTAGACCAAGCGGCAGCTGAAAATTGCTCGGTAACATCGGTAAATAACATCTCCACCGACATTAATTCGCCCGTCTCTGAGACTAAGGGCTGCATAAAGACATCGAGTCTTCTTGGGTGGCCTTCACCATCGAGCATTTCAACCTGATGCGAAGGGACATTTTGGCCTTTTAATGCTAAATCCGTGTATTCCCAGTTTTTTTCATTAAGGGGATTGGCCGAGAAAAGCCTTTGATATTTGCGCTTTAAGAGATCAGGAGAGATCCCCAGCACCTTAGTCACGCCCTCACTCACTTGAGCCAACTGCCCCGTGGGGTCGAGTGAACAGTAGAAGGACTTTTCGCTCATGCCATCGATCAAACGGGCAAAACGATTGCCACGGGAATCGAGTATCGCCTGTTCACGTTCGGCCAGTAACTCGGCCATCTGGTTAAAGGTGTGGCTCAGAGTGACAATTTCACTGACGGCGCCAGGGGGAATAACAAGCTGCTGCGCTTTACCTTGGCCAAAGGCCAAGATACCGGATTCGAGCAATTCCAATGGACGGGTCAGGCGTTTGGCGGCTATGTAACAGGTCAATAACAGCAGCAGAGTTAACAGGCTAAGGTTTAGCACGATAGAGGCAATATCATCGTGCATTAAGGTAAATAACTCCTGCTGCGGCACCATCACGAGCACCCGCCATTGCAGCTTAGGCACGGTTGCCAGACTGGCAAGATAGACTATGCCTTTGTCATCAATAAAGCTTGCTTGCCCAGTGAGGCTTTGTTCTAGCAGAGCCCAAAACGCTTGATTTTTCTTGGCGTGCTTATCGAGCCAGCGGGTCGATGTTGCCTCGAGAATTTTATCCTTATCCATGTGAAAAATAAGTCGATTTTGCTCATCTAATATCACAAGTCTATTGGGTGCTACCCCCAATTGGTTGGGCAGTTGATCTAAGGCTAAATCCACAGTTGCAACCCCAGAGTAGTCGCCCCCGATCCCAAAGGGAGCCGAGTAAGTGACCATCAGGGTATTGCCAGCACCCTCATCGAAATAGGCCTTTGACCAATAACCGCCCACTTGGTTAATCGCATTGCTCCACCAATCCCAATTACCATCGGTGTAGTCGTAGCCTGTGGCGCCAATATCGAGGTAATTCAGTTCATTACCTTCACGGTAAACATAGGGAGAAAAGAGTTTTCGGTCTGGGAAGGTATTCGGTTTAAAGGCGACAGCGGTGCCGAAAAAGGCGGGATTACGCTCCAATCGCTTCGTCAACACCCACTTTAATCTTTCGGCATTGTTGATTTCATCTTTACTCGATAAAAAACCAATAAAATCCGACAAACTCTGAGTATTGGCTTGGGCGTGATCCAGTAGAAACTGCAGGCGGTAGGCTAAATCGTCCGCTTCCTGCGTCAAATTCTCGTAGAGATGTTTTTCAGCGGAGACATAATTAAACCAAGCATTAACGCCATATACCCCCGTCATAATTAAAATCAACGGCAGGGCAATATGCGATAAAATCCTGCTGCGAAAGGTACGAAGTTTACTTCTGTCCATGGCGTCGCCCCAAAGTCCCAACGTTTAAAAGTACACATTTTTTAAACAGCACTTAATAAAGTAAACGAAGAACCCGGTGGCGACAATCAGAAAGTTAAAATAATGTGAACTAATATGTTGTTTTCAAAACATTAATAAACCGTCTCTAACGCAGAGTTTGGCAAGATGCGAGCAAAGTAGCTCTGAGTCTCGGCAATGATCACCTGCCTCAAGCCCACAATCGCGATCAAATTAGGGATCGCCATCAAGCCATTAACCGTATCCGCCAACAGCCAAATCACATCGAGTTTAATAAAAGCCCCCCCCGCGATCAGCACTAAAAACATGACCTGATACAAGCGTAAACCGCGCTCACCGACTAAGTAATACCAACAGCGCTCGCCATAATAGTGCCAGCCTAAAATGGTGGTAAAGGCAAAACAAACGAGCGCAATAGTGACCAAATACTGGCCTACAAGGGCTGAGCCACCAAGGGCAAATGCGGCGCTGGTCATGGCAGCACCGGCGGTTTCACCGCTCCATACCCCAGTGATGATCAGCACTAAGCCCGTCATAGTACAAATGATAATGGTATCGAAGAAGGTGCCCGTCATGCTGACCAAACCTTGCTCAACGGGTTCATTGGTCTTAGCCGCGGCTGCGGCAATGGGCGCGCTGCCAAGACCTGACTCATTGGAAAATACTCCGCGGGCAATCCCGATTTGTATGGCCTGGGCAACCGTCGCCCCTAAAAATCCGCCTGCCGCCGAGAGTGGCGTAAAGGCCGACTCAATCACTAAGCCTAAGGCGGGTAAAATCTGCTCGTAAAAACCGACTAAGATCCACACGCAGGCCAGCACATAACCAATAGACATGGCAGGCACTAGCTTTTGCGCCACATTGGAAATCCGCTTAACCCCACCCAAGGTCACGGCGGCAACGAACAGAGTCAGCACGGCCGCGGTCAACCAAGTCGGCACCTCAAAGGCAATCGTCAGCGCATCGCTGATGGCGTTGACCTGTGCAAAAGTCCCGATCCCGAAAAAAGCCACACCAACCCCAAAGAGCGCAAACAATTTCGCCATCCAAGACATGCCTAAGCCGCGCTCGATATAATACATAGGGCCACCGGCAATCTGCCCGCGGGCATCGGTAGTGCGGTATTTTACCGCGAGCATACACTCGGCATATTTAGTCGCCATACCGAAAAATGCCGCCAGCCACATCCAAAATAACGCCCCAGGGCCACCCATTTTGATCGCGGTCGCCACCCCGACAATATTGCCCGTGCCTATGGTGGCGGACAGCGCAGTACAAAGCGCGGCGAAGGAAGATAAATCCCCATGACCTTTTGCCGGTTTGAACAATAATCCCAGCGCCATAGGCAGACGAAACACTTGGATAAGCTTGAGACGCACGGTGAGATAAATCCCTGTGCCCACCAGCAAACAGAGGGTGATAGGGCCCCAGACAATGCCATTGATGCTGGCAAGTAAAGCTTGAAAACTCATGATATTCCTCGAATATTAAACAACAAAATTAATAAACGGAGGAGGAAAAGAAATGGCTGTGACGCGCCGCAGTCGGACGCAATTGCAAACTACTTTGACCCGTTCTCGACTGAGATCCACCCAAGCTGAACGCGAAAGGCGTAGCCAGAATGCTCTATACGAGTGCTTTGGATGGATGCAAAAGCGCGCCATCATCAGCAAAGATAAAAATAGCCCACGACGACAAACGACAGGGACTGTGCAGTCATCCTCTCCTCTGTCCTTTTGCCTGAGCGTTTCGCGCCGCTGGTTAATAACCCTCGACACTTTCGCCTTCGGCGCCACCTGATTGCACCTTTTTAGTTAAGTGCAATTGGTAGTCTCTCCAGAGGCTCGTCCAGTAACAGTCCACGCCTTACGGCACCTGAAAGAGTGCTTTGTTTTTATTGGAAGACTCGCTTCGATAAAAGCGTCCCGTCAATAAAACCAAAGTTGCCTCGTCGGTGTGGGGTTAAATCCCCACTCTCCTGCTACCTTCATCCGAACGGATTGTTAGCTTGAGTCTTGCACTCAAGCTAACAGGGCGCACAGCATGCAATAAAGCATCCAATAGCTCAAGCCCATTTGCTCACAGTTCAGGCAAGAGGTCATTCAATTGATGTTTTTTACAGCAGATACGGCTTGTGTTTTTTAAATCCTTTGATGATCCCTTTAGCGCAAAAATCAGTATCTATCTGAATAAAAAATGCTTTATGTTAAACATAGGCTGGCAATGCTAGATTAGCTTCACTGCGTCTAATCTTGTTAACCACAACTGCATAGGGGAGTTTTGCTCAATGGCCGACATCGCCACACTACATCCTGTCGCCACGGTAAATCCTGTCGACAAGCTTCACCCCGTCGCTAGGCTTAACCAAGTCAGTAAGGGCTTTCGCGATGGCGAGCAATATCATCAAGTGCTGCATGCGGTCGAACTGCAAATCAACAGGGGGGAAACCGTGGCACTCACGGGCCCCAGTGGCAGCGGTAAGAGCACTTTGCTTAACCTGATCGCCGGTTTTGAAATGCCAGACTCGGGGGAGATCCTACTCGATCAAGCGTCCACTGCAACTTGGCAAGACAAAGATTGGAGCCGTTTTAGGCGCAATTCCCTAGGGGTCGTATTCCAGCAATTTAACTTACTCACACCCCTCAATGTGAAGGACAATATCGCGTTTTCCTTAAGTTTAACGGCGCAGCCGTGGTCAGCCTGGTGTGACTATCTGGTTGAAAAGCTTGGGCTAACACTACTACTTCACCGCCAAGTGGAAGCCCTGTCCGGTGGTCAACAACAGCGGGTCGCCATCGCCCGTGCCTTAGCCCATAAACCCAGTCTACTGCTCGCCGATGAACCTACGGGTAACTTAGATGATGTCTCGGGTAAGCAAGTGATGGCGCTGCTGTGTGAGCTTGCCCAAGAAAGCCAAACCAGTATTTTGATGGTCACCCACAGTGAAGAATGCGCCGCCTTTATGCAAAAACGTTGGCACTTATCCCACGGCGCCGTGGCGATTTACGGATAAGGAGCGGCAATGCGGCAATCGGCTTGGCATTACCCTTTCATCGCCTCTCGAAGCGGTTCGATGCAACGTATCCTACTGAGTCTTAGGATATTTTTTGCCCACTATCGCAACTCCCCGCTACAGGCGGGGGCCACCTTGCTCGGTATCGCTCTGGCGGTCACCTTACTTATCGGCGTAAAAGCCACGAATGACAATGCCATCCGCAGTTATAGCGAGGCCACCGAACTCTTAAGCCAAAGGGCGGACGTCCTACTCACAGCACCCTTGGGGCAGGAGAGTCTACAGGAATCGGTGTATTTCGCCCTAAGGCAAGCTGGATTTAGCCAAAGCCTTGCCGTGGTCAACGGCCGAGTCGCAGGCAAGGATGGACAATACTGGCAGATTGAAGGCAGCGATTTAATCGCCGCCCTTACGCTAAGGCAAGCTCAAAAAAAATCGGACATAGATGAAAGCGTTTCCCTTGGGGAGCTACCGCTTGGTGAGTTACTCAGCGGCGAACCTCTGGTTATTATGGGCCACAGTTTAGCGTCTAAAATTGCCCCCAAGGGCGAGCTTGAACTGGCGCACCTCACGCTGAAGGTTTTCAGTATCGATGATAAATGGGGCCTTGGCAGCGCTATCTTGGCAGATATTTCCCTCGCCCAAGCCCTGCTAGGTTTACAGGGAAAACTCAGCTATATCGCCCTATTCAGTGACAGGGATAAACTGGCGGAGGTAAAAAATCGCCTCGAAAAGCTTGGCATTACACCGCAACAAGCCAGTTTTAGTCAGCAGGATCAGGGCCAAGCCCTAATGGCACTCACCCGCAGTTTTCATTTAAATCTCAACGCCATGAGTATGCTCGCCTTTGTGGTCGGCCTCTTTATCGCCTACAACGGGGTGCGTTACAGCTTGATGAAACGCCAAAAACTACTTATCCAGCTACTGCAGCAAGGCATAGAACGTCGAGTGATCATGGGGGCACTGCTGGCGGAATTGACGGCCCTCGTCGTTTTAGGCTCGACTATCGGCTTTATCCTAGGCTTACAACTCAGCCACTGGTTACAACCTATGGTGTCGATGACATTGGAACAAATGTATGGCGCCCACTTACTGCCGGGCGTCTGGCAATGGGCTTGGCTGGTGCAGGCCATCGGCCTCACGTTAGCTGCCGCCTTAGCCGCTTGCCTGCCTTTGTATATAGACTTAACCCGCCAATCCCTCGCCCAAGGTGCGAACCGCTATCAACAAACGCTGGCACACAGTAAGATCCATAGTCGGCAATTTGTTATCGCCTGTGGCCTATTATGCCTTGCCGCAATATTGTTCCCCTTCAGCCAGAGTTACAATATCAGCCTAGTATTACTGGGAGTCGTCACTGTTGCTATTCCGCTATTATTGCCGCAGTTACTCCATTGGGGGGTAAATGGTCTAATGCCCTTAGCTCGCCCAGGATTATGGCAATATCTGCTCGCCGAAACCCGCGAGCTTATCGCGCCGCTCTCCTTGGCTATGATGGCCATTTTACTGGCGCTCAGTGCCAATGTGTCGATGAATACCTTAGTGGGTAGCTTTGAGCAAACCCTACGGACTTGGCTAGAAACCCGCTTGCATGCCGATCTCTATATCCGCCCACCGAGCCAGCGCATAGATGCGATTCAAACCCAACTGATGCAGGATCCCAGAGTCAGCGGTCTTTATCAGCAATGGCAGATTGAAGCCCAGCTTTCACTGCCAGCATCAACGGATAATCCGAGTGAGCTAACAATTCCAATAAACCTACTGAGCCGTGATGACTATTCGATTCGCCACACCAGCGCCCTGAAGGAAAGCCTGCCCACATTGTGGCAATCCTACTTTAACGCCCCCGTTATCCTAGTGAGCGAGCCCCTCGCCATCAAATATCAGTTGCAACTTGGCGACACTGTCACCTTAGATGTACTTAATAACACATCGAGTAACCGAGTCGTTATTGCAGGGATTTACTATGACCACGGCAATACTCGCAACGAAGTCATCATCAGCCATGGGCTCTGGCAACAAGCACAGTTGCCCAGACTCCCCATTAGCCTCGCGGCAAGTTTTTATGGCAAAGATAAACACAGCAAGCTTAATGAGGCTGAGCTTGAGCAACTTCAAATGCAACTTGCCACAGAGCTAGATTTAGCCCAAGCACAGATCTACAGCCAAACTAAGATTAAAACCCAAGCTATCGCCATGTTTAAGAGAACGTTTTCGATAACCTTAGTGCTGAATAGTTTGACCTTGATTGTCGCCGCGATTGGCCTCTTTAGTGCCTGTTTAATGTTAACTCAAGCACGGCAAGCGCCACTGGCTCGGCTCTATTCCCTCGGGGTAAGCAGAAACGAACTACGCAGCATGGTATTTATCCAAATGTTGCTTGTGGTGCTAATCACTTGCCTTATCGCCATGCCAACGGGTGCGCTGTTAGGCTATCTGCTTATCAACAAAATAACCTTGCAAGCCTTTGGCTGGACAATACAAATGATTTGGGATTGGCAAGCCTATGCGAAGGCGATATTTATCGCCCTAATCACTTGTACTTTCGCCGTGATCTTGCCCTTGTATTGGCAAACCCGTAAACCCTTAGTCTCCAGTTTGCAGCAGGAAACCCTATGATAAAGCTAAGAATATCAAACAGGGCAACACTGCACTTGTTGGCAATGCTGTTATTGTCAGTTACGGGTTGCGGTCATCCACCAAAGGCGCCAGATACAGACCCTAAGTCTATGGCCGATGTGCTAGGGCAAGCCGCAAATGATGCAAGTGATAGCACATTTTCCCCCGTCGTCTTAGGCTACCAATTCGAGTTTCCACGGGATCACTTAGCCCACAAGGGTTTTAGGCAGGAATGGTGGTATCTCACGGCCAATTTAACCACGGAAAATGGAGAACAACTGGGTGCCCAATGGACTCAGTTTCGGGTTGCGCTTAAGCCCCAAAAATCATCCTCCCAGAGTCAATCTAGCTGGGCAAGCGAGCAGCTTTATTTCGCCCACAGCGCCCTCACATCAAGTCGCGCCCATCTTGCCCACGAAAAATGGTCACGCGGCCACACTGAACTGGCAAGTATAACGGCCAGTCCCTATCGCATTCACTTAGATAACTGGCAATGGCAAAGCGAATCGGAGGAATTATTTCCCGCCACATTAACGGTGGAGAACCCTGATTTTAGTTACCGACTTAAGCTCAATAGCCAAGCGCCATTGCAATACCAAGGTGAACAGGGCTACAGCATCAAGAGCCGCGACGGCCAAGTGGCGTCTTATTATTACAGCCAACCTTTTATTGAAATCACTGGTGAAATCAACCGCAATGGTAAAGTGGAGCGAGTCACGGGCCAAGGCTGGCTCGACAGGGAATGGAGCTCGCAATTTCTCACTAAAACGCAACAGGGCTGGGATTGGTTCGCGCTCAGATTAAACGATGGCTCGGCGCTGATGTTGTTTCAATTGCGGGATCAATCGCAGGCAGAGGCCTCAAAGAATGCGCCTATCTCGGCCTTTTATAGCGCCAGAAGAATGTTTGCCGATGGCACGGGGCGCAATATCAACTCCAGCAGCAATCCCAATGACATTCAGATGACGCCACTCAAATGGCAACACACAGTCAATGGCGACTATCCCGTCAGTTGGCAAGTTAACATCCCCAGTGAGAATATCAGTCTCACTATCACGCCGCTCAATCCTAATAGCGCTATGCCGCTATCGACCTCTTATTGGGAAGGCCCGGTAGAGATCCTTGGCAGCCATACAGGCACGGGTTATATGGAACTGACGGGCTATTAATATCTGCTAAACAGGGTAACAACAGAGTCAAAATAGAGTGACTTTTGTCACTGGTGGATTAGCGTTAACTTGAGCATACTTATTTTCATGCTCTGATGACCATTCAGACTCAGCGAATAACCATGCCCCAATAGATAAAGGAATCCTATTATGAATACCGGAACACTCGCCTTACTTATCCCCATATTTGCCATTGTCGGTGGCTATATAGTGGCAATTATGAAAATTCGCGGGAAGCAAAGCATGGCAAATAATGCACAAGCCGCAGAAAACCAAGCATTAAGGGCCGAGTTAGAAACCCTACGTCGCCGAATTGAAGTGTTAGAACAGTTAGTGACGGATGATGGTTTTCAATTAAAGCGCGAATTGGATAGGGTTTCTTAGCACACAGGCCCGTGGTGATATCACGCGGAATAACCACAACCCACACCCGATTGGCTTTACAAATATCACCATAATGTTACTTTGTACGGCCTTATTGCACTCAAGTCATCGGGTGAGTTAAATACCTAAATTAAGGTAGACTCGTGATAAATTTGTTATCAATCCTTATCTTGAGCCATTTTAAATAGAGTTTATATGTTTCTAGCGCCTTATTTTTCCAAGCAAAATCAAGCTATTTCCGTTTCAGCCCAACAAGCCAGTGACTTCGCGAAGAAAATTGCGCAGGACTTTAACCCCATTCACGACGTGGGTGCTAAGCGTTTTTGTGTGCCGGGTGATTTGCTGTTTGCCTTAGTATTAACCCAGTATGGCTTAAGCCAAAGCATGAAGTTTAGCTTTGCAGGTATGGTAGGAGATGGTGTTGAGCTGCAATTCCCGGAGCAAGTCAATGCGCATTTTTCGATTTGTGATAACCGCGATAAAACCTATTTGAATGTAACCCGCCAAGGTGATGTCAGTTGCTGCGATGCGCAGACAGAATCCTTTATCCGCAATTATGTCGCGTTTTCTGGGCACAACTTTATTGATATCTTGATCCCCCTGATGAAACAGCATCAAGTGATGATCAACCCAGAACGACCCTTAGTGATTTACGAAAGCATGTCCTTCGATCTCAGCACCCTCGATTTTGTAGAAGTCACCCTATCCCTAGTGGGTCAAGATCTGCAGATCGATGGTAAACGTGGTGATGTGACCCTGCACTTTGAATTGCACAGTGGTGAAACCTTAGTAGGTACAGGCATTAAGACATTAGTGATGAGTGGCCTGCGCCCCTATGATGAGGTTCTGGCTCAGCAAATGTGCGCAAACTATGAAGGTCGTAAGACTGACTTCTAATGGCGTAGGATTAAGCTAGGCTCTTTCGGCAAGTCACTTCCAGTAAGTCACAGCTAACAGTAAGTTACAGCTAACAGTAAGTTACAGCTAACAGTAAGTCACAGCTAATCACTCACTTCCGCTCAAGAACAACCAATAAAAATGCCATTCGCCCTTAAGCGAATGGCATTAGATTAATATCGATTTACTCGCATCTATGTCCTATTGGACATTAGAAGTCGTAACGTACACCGAAAGAAACTACGTTGTCGTCTTTCAGATCAACAGTTGCGCCGCCCACATCTTTATAATCGCCTGTGTACATAGCGTATTGGCCATAGACCATAGTTGATTTAGATAGACGGTAATCAGCACCTACGTTAATGTTTTGAACGTTGATGTCATCGGCACCTTTAACGCCACCGAGGTTTTTGTAGTAGCTACCAAAACCAGCTTCGTCAACACCGTATTCGGCCTTCAGGTTTACACCGTTCAGATCATAAGCAACGTTCACGAAGTAAGTGTTACCGTCGATTTCATTGTTAACGATGTCTTCAGATTGTTGGAATAAACCACCGACTTTGAATTGGCCGAATTTTACTTGAGCCACACCGCGGTAGGCATCAACACCCGCAATACCTTTGTTGTAGGCAACGGCTACATAGTAGTTTTGATCTTTAAAGCCTTTATCACCTAACGTCGCACTTAATGCATATAAGCTTTCAGAGGTTTTTGCAGTAGTGTCGTTATCGTCAAATAGATAAGTCGCGTTCAGTGTGACTAAACCTGCGATTTTTGGTGAGTAATACCATACGCCGTCAGCGCTACGGGTTTGTGCACTCACTAAACGGTCGATATCGGCGTTAGTGTTACCGAAAATATCGACGTTACCTTCGGCTTGTTTAAATACGGTATCGTTACGGCCGACTAACACAGTACCTACGTTAGTTTTTAAACCTAAATAAGTGTTACGCGCTTTGAAAACATCACCAGTACCTGAAGTGTTTTCAACTTGGAATTCCATTTGATAGATAGCTTCGAAACCATCGGCAATTTTTTCTGTGCCTTTAACACCTAATAAAGAAAAGTTGTTTTCTAAATAAGTGCCGCTTTCGCCCAGATCAACACCGTTAGTACCACCTTGTAGAGTCGCACCGGTTTCAGTATTGGTAACTGCAAGCTCTAAACGACCATAGAAGCTTGGGCCTTCGGCTAGCGCACCGAATGAAGCCAATGCCAGTACTGATGCAACTGATGCAGAGATGAATGTCTTTTTCATGTTTTGTGCTCCCTCGAACCTAAGTTCTTATCCATTTTTCATGGTTTTTGTGTGGTTTAAAACATTTGCTACTGAAATCGGTAACAAAGTTGCCGCCGATTTTTACAGTTTTACGACTCGCAGGCTGTGGCGCAGATCATATTTTTGGCTCTCCTTGTCCGCATTCGGGCTTTTTTAGGATATTTCCGTATATCTCGACCGCAAATTGACATGAAAGTGGTAAAACGGCGTGTTTCACTTACTACTAAAGAGGTAGATTAGGCGCCAAGGCCCAAGTGAGTCGGCGAGGCTAACTGTAGCATATACTAATACTGTAGCAAGTTTGCCATATAGGGGCTCAATGAGTGGGATTTGCAAAGCTAGCAATAAAAAAAGCGGCATAAGCCGCTTTTTTATCAAAATTAATTTCGGTTTAAGCTAAATAATCTATTTAGAAATCAACACGTAAACCAACAGTAAAGATATTGTCATCTAGGTCTTGCAAAGTACCGTCTAACATAAGGTCACCATCAAAGCGAGTGTAATGACCATAGACCATAGTATTAGTGCTAAGTCGGTAATCGGCACCCACACTGAGCTGTTGCAGGTCAACATCACTCACTTGTTCTAACCCTGCATTATTCTGATCGCCCACATAACGACTCACATATTTACCTAAACCCGAGTCATCTTTGCCATACATCATTTTCAATTTAAGATCGCCAATCAGGTAGGCCGCGTTAACAAAGTAAGTGTCACCGGACAGATTGGAGAATTTATCATCCACATGTTCGCTGTGCTGATATAACGCCCCTAAAATCAAATCACCAAACTTGACTTGAGCGACTCCGCGATAGGCTTCTACGTTCTCAATGCCATCATTGTATGCGGCGGCAACATAGTAGTTTTGTGTTTTAAAGCTTTTATCACCTAAGGTAGCGCTCAGGGCGTACATTTGATCTTTGCTGTAGACATCATTGCCATTGCTATCTACTTGATCATAGTTATCGCTCATTAGATAAGTCGCGTTTAGGGTGATCAAATCGGCAATTTTAGGAGAGTAGTAAGAAATGCCATCGGCCGAACGTGTTTGCCCTGCAACCAACAAATCGATATCGGCATTGGTGTTACCGAAAAGGTCGAAGCCACCTTCAGCAGCCTTAAAGACGGTGTCATTACGACCCACTAACGCCGTACCCGCTACACTTTTAACTCCAAGGAAAGTGTTACGAGCATTAAAGGTTTTATTCGAGTTATCAAAGTTATCAACACCAAACTCCATTTGGTAAATGATGTCAAAATAGGGGCTTACGGTTTCAGACCCCCTTACACCTACCCAAGAGAAGTTGTTTTCAAGCACAGTGCCATCTTTTTGATTTTGGGTGGCATAACCTTTCTCTGAGTCAGTAATACTCAAATCAGCATGGCCATAAAACTCTGGACCGTCCGCGAGCGCAGTGAATGAGCAAAATGCGAGGCAAGAGGTAATAGCCGTCGTGAGCAGATTCTTTTTCATCTTCAGTTTCCTGTTCTTATGTCGCTGTTTTATGCGCGGTTAAACGAGGTTATCCGCAGTACGTGGTTAAGCTTTTGTGCAGCGAAGTGTGCACAGGCTTTTGAATGAAAAGCGTGATCTGGATCAACTTTCATTAAAACAGGGCGGTTTTCAACATATTGTTTTACATAGAAAAAACAATGATTAGATGACTTTTTTACCAGAATAACCCGAGCACCATGCAGCCGGTCTTCATTTATTACATTTGCACGGCATTCGTATCGCTCTGCATCTTTAATGTTGATTTGGGAGATTGATTTCGATTTTCACGCTAAATCGTTTAGAATCCACGGCGCATTTTTAGTGTGCCCTAGTGTGTTTTAGGTCGTAGCCCAAGGTGAGTAAAGTGGGTTTGTTTGCTGTTATTAGGTCAATATAAGGTACGCATTTATGACTGAAGCCTATCAAAATCGCTTTAGCGGAATTGGCCGTTTGTACGGGCAAAAGGCGCTAGCAAAATTTGCCCAGTCCCATGTAGTAGTGATTGGTATTGGTGGCGTAGGCACTTGGGCCGCTGAAGCCTTAGCGCGTAGCGGCATAGGCCAAATCTCTCTGATTGATTTAGATGATATTTGTGTCACTAACACCAATCGTCAAATCCATGCGCTGGCTTCAACCATTGGTGACTCGAAAGTGGCTGTAATGGCGCAGCGGATCCGTGAGATCAATCCAGATTGTCAAGTTAATGAAATAGAAGATTTTATTACCCTAGATAATCTAGGTGACTATTTGCTCGGCCCCAAGGCGGGCGGCAATATTGATTATGTTGTTGACTGTATTGATGCGGTGAAGCAGAAAGCGGCACTGATCGCTTGGTGTAAGCGTCAAAAAATCAAAATCGTTACCGTTGGTGGAGCCGGTGGGCAAACGGATCCGACTCAAATCCAACTGGCCGACCTTGCTAAAACCTATCAAGATCCCTTGCTGGCAAAGGTGCGCAACCTCCTGCGCCGCGAATATAATTTCTCAAAAAATGTGCAACGCCGTTTCGCCGTCGATGCCGTATTTTCCAGTGAGCAATTAGTGTATCCCCAAGCCGATGGCTCTGTTTGCAGCACTAAGGCAACGGCCGATGGCACTATGCGTATGGACTGCGCCTCAGGTTTTGGCGCTGTCACTATGGTGACGGGTACCTTTGGATTTGTCGCGGCGAGTCGTGTACTGGCACGATTGGCACAAATTGCTAATGAATCATAGCATTATCTCAAAATAGCACGCTCCCAACACTGGTCCAACTCTGGCGTGAAAGCGATATTAGAGCGAGTGCCGATGGCCAGTGCTGCTTGTCGCCAGTTGTACAAACTCACAGGGCACTAAGGGAAAACGAATATTAAACTGCGCTCCACCGAGGGTCGAGTCGGCCTGATAACTCATAGTACCTTTCAATAAAGTGGCGGCATTGAAGGCTGCCGATAAACCCAGACCCGTACCGCCTTTATTCCTATTGGTGGTAAAAAAGGGTTCAAACATATGTTCGGCAACCTCGGCAGGGATTGCTAATCCATTGTTTTGAACGCTAATAGTGACATAGTTATCATCAATATCCGCACTGATATCAACGAGATTATCTTCCCTATTTTGAAACGCATGGGTGAAAGCATTGGATAAAATATTGCTAACCATTTGATTGAGTAAGCTAATATTTGTTTTAATGTTTAATGTCGGTTCCACAGTGATCTGTGTTTTGGCATTAACATTGGGATGCATGATCAAGGTCGATTCTAAAATCTCGTTCAACTGCTCCTTTAGATTAACGCATTGATGTTCTTCGTGACTGCGGTCGATGGCAATCGTTTTAAATTTTTGAATTAAGCCGCTGGCTTTAGTGATATTACGGACGATAAGCTCACAGCTTTCTTGATACTCATCCAAAATAGCATTGATCTCATCGAGTGTGGCTTGATCGCTATGAATAAGCTCTATCAGTTCTTCGATATGGTTTAACTGCGTGCTTGCAGCCGTCAAACATATGCCGATTGGCGTGTTAATTTCATGGGCAACCCCAGAGACTAATCCACCCAAGGCCGCCATTTTTTCCTGCTCGACCAATACCTGCTGGGCCCGCTTCAGTGCAGTGAGAGACTGCTCTAATTCCAGAGTCCTTTCTTTGACTTGCCTTGCCAACTCTTCTTTATAGCTGCGCTCCAACTTGAGTAAGCGTTCACGGTCTTCTAGGGCAGTTTGTAACGCGGATTTAGAGTTTTTAAGATCGTCAAAAGAGCTGCGCAGTTGATGTTGCATGCTATTGATAGCATCGGCCACCTGTTTAAACTCATCGACTCTTTCTTTACGCTCAAATTGGAGTGGTTCGTAGTCAGCGTCAAGATTAATGCGTTTACAATAATTACTGAGTTTGTCCAAATGCTTAGTGATGTTATACCAGACCAAAAAGAGAATAAATCCAGCGACTAAAAAGGTTTTTATCGCATTGGATAGCAAGATCAATATCGCCTTATCGTACAAACGCTGATAAATCGCATCCATGTCGGCTTGCACTTCTAGCGTCCCCACGTTAATGCTCTCCGTTGGGGATTTATAGACTAAAGGGAAGCGCTTATCGAGTACGTGATCCTGCTTTAAGTTACCTGAACTCCAGGATTGGCCACTGTCGTCTTTTATTGAAATGTAATTAATATCAGGCAGTTGAATTAAACCATTCAGTTGGGTATTGATCAGTCTCTCGTCAATAACCCAAATACTCGCCGCCAGCACATCGAGGTTGGCTTTTTCAATATTCGAAAAGACTCTATCGATACGGCTAACGTCACCACGGTAATCATTCACAAGCTGGTAAGCCGTCGTCATTAATGTGATTAATGAGCTAAAGAGGATAATAGACAGGGTGAGATGCCTGCCTATGGGGCTTTTAATAAATTGGCTAAAGAATGTCAGCATCTTAAATTTTCTATATGCAATAGCGGCTTGAGATGCCTATAAGCATAGACTCCATGTCTAAAATTGTGCATTTTCTCGAGGTGAAATATCCCGAAAGTCTTACTTTAGTTATGGCATTAAATTTGCTTACTCATCAACAGGTTCAATTTTTTGTCACAGGGATAACACTATGTTCAAACTCAAGCTGGATTCAGTTAAGTTTTTTAGTCCTAAGAAAATGATGTTTAGAGTCATGCTCTGGCTAATGGTGAGCTGTGCTGTCTTATTATCGATTCCATCCAATGCGTTAGCTATTCTGGCCCTCGATAAATTTGTGCCGGAACACGCCCACTTTATCGGCCTAGGTCTGATTATCGCTATCGCGTATTTCCTTAGCCAGTTGTTAAATCTGGGCTTAGATGAATCGATCCGTCACTTGAGTGATAAACGCATCACAGAGACCATTGAAGCCAAAGTTAACCTTCTGGACCGTGCGGAACGAGCATTACTGCGCGAGTTCTTCTTACAGGGCGCCACCATTTTGACTCTGCCGCAAAATGAACCCGCGGTAAAGAGCTTACTCAATGCTTGTATTTTGGAACACCTTGGCAATGAGCGTCATTACGCGATTCAAGGTCCAACGGCAGATTACAAAATTGCAATGAAAGCACGTATGTATCTCAATCGTGATGTTTTACGCCTGCCCGCAGGTGAACCAAGCCAAGAAGAAATGCAGCATTTGATTAAGGCGCGACCACAATTTTTGAATGGATTAGTACAGAACCGCAAACATGCGGCTTAGTCAGAGCCTAGACTAAACTATTGGAATGGTTGGTAAAAATTCAAATATAAAAAATGGGGGTATCCAAACCCCCATAATAATGTGCAATTTTTACAAAGAACAGAATAAACAAATGGAAGCAAAAACTACGGCTGTTGTGCAGACTTCACAATAAACATCCAAGTGATATATGAGACTATCCCTATTGTGCTAAAGATAACGATCATTGAGAGTAAACCTATAGGGTTACCAAACATTAAATCTAACCAAAATGCCATGATTGAAATCCTCTTTCCTGTGAAGTCCCCTCTAAATTAGCTGTCTTCTGCAATAAAAAAACTGATCCTGATCAATAAAAATTCGACACCAGTAAACAAAATTGCAACTCTCGCTTAACTATGTGATAGGTGTCAAATTTAGCACCCGATAAATTAGGTACCAGTTCAAGGGATTTGGTTTTGTTTCTTATTGAGTTAGCAACTAGGATTAGTCATATCCATTGCAAAATGATTCTAAGATCTGTGCCTAAATTTAGGCCAGAGCACATTTTTGAAGGAGCCCCCAAATGGCCAACAGCCGCGTACAAAAGGGAACTATGGGATACAGTTCCATTTTCGCACCACTGATATTACTGATTTATCCTCTGTACTGTTTAGTGATTAGCCAAGATATTGTTGCCCTCCTCTGCTTGCTAGCACTGGCCATCATTCTGATTTTTAACATCAATAAACTCATCCGTAATTTAGGCCTGCTCGAACATGCCGCCCGCCATTTAGGTGATGGTGACTTGAGCTATCAGCTCGATGAAAAAGAGGCTGGGGTGTTTATTAGCGTGGTGCATAGCATTAATCGAATGGGAGAAGACGTGAGCCGCACCATTTTATCGCTGGTAGACACTAGCGAATGGATGAAAAAGGTCGCTTCCGATATCAAACAGATCAGTGATCAAGCCAAACAAGGTGTACTAGAGCAAGAGCGTCAGACTGAACTTGCCGCAACGGCAATGACGCAGATGGTTTCAACGGTGCAAGAAGTGTCACAAAATGCCCTAAGCACAGCACAGGCGGCCGATATAGCACAAAGCTCAGCAAAACACGGCGATCAAATAATGGGAACTATCGTCCATAAAATCAAAGATATGACCCAACAAATTCACCAAACTAAAAGCGTCATTGAACATCTGGCTGCCGATAGCAATAACATCAGCAGCATTATAGAAACCATCTCCCAAGTTGCCGAACAAACTAATCTGCTCGCCTTAAATGCGGCGATTGAGAGCGCTAGAGCCGGTGAGCATGGCCGTGGATTTGCAGTTGTCGCCGATGAAGTCCGTAATCTCGCCAAACGAACATCCGAAGCCACGGTCGAAATCCAGCAACAGATTGCCGCCTTACAGAAGGGAGCCAACCAAGGTGTTGAAGTGATGCTGAAAAATGTCACCATTGCCGACGAAACTGCGCTCATGGTGGAACAAGCCCACACCGCCCTCGGTGATATAGTCACCCAGGTCGAAGCCATTACCGATATGTCCCATCAAATCGCCACAGCCTCAGAGCAACAGCATGCCGTTGCAGAGGAAATTAACAAAAATATCAGTGTAATGGCCGAGTTAGCGTTAAAAAATGCCCGTCATACCAACGACACTAATCTATCGAGTCTGAAGATTTATAATATGTCGCAGGAGATTGGCTCCCTATTACATCGATTCCATGTAGATGCCCACTTATTTAACTCCAGCCAAGCACAGAGCAAACTCTTTGTAAAATGGGGGCCCGAGCTTGATATCGGCATGCCTGAAATTAACCGTCAGCACCTGCGTTTAGTCTCACTGATTAACGAACTACACCGCACCTTAAGTGAAGCCTATGGTCTTGAGGCAATAAAACGCATAGTTCAAGGGTTGGTGGATTACACCGCAAACCATTTTTCCTATGAGGAAGAGTTATTTGCTCGTTTTGGTTATCCCCAAACCGCAAGCCATAAAGAGAAGCACGGGCAACTTGTAGCTCAAGTGCTTGATTTCCAGAAGCGGGTTGGCAGAGGAGAAGATGTTGCCGATGAACTCATGGCCTTCTTGAAGTCCTGGCTGGTTAATCATATTCAGAAAAGCGATAAGGAATACACGCAGTTTTTGCTTTCCCATGGCGCGGAGTAAATTCAAGAGTCTGATTTTTGAGCGGTTAAATATAATTTGCATACATGCCCCCTTAAAAGGGCTTGCCATTGTCACGGGCAAATGTATAATTCCCAGCACTTAGAGCCAGCCAGTTGTTTTTGTTGAATCTAAGTGCAATTTAGCAATGCCAGTGTGGTGAAATCGGTAGACACAGCGGATTCAAAATCCGCCGCCCTTAAAAGCGTGCCAGTTCGAGTCTGGCCACTGGTACCATCTCTTTAAGAGATACAAACCGACCTTAGTGTCGGTTTTTTTGTCTCTAAAATTCCCCTTCGATAGTGCAAACACTCCTTGTATACCAAGGGGGTTGACTGCTTAAATTTCAAACTGAGAGTTAGATCACGCGTAAAACTTTGATCCGGATCGACTATCCCTTTCAATACCCCTTCGGAGGTATACCCACAATTTTTATCAGGTCTAGACTCGCTAGTATCAACACTCAGCTACGCCGTTTTTTATCTCCAGTAAATGAGTGAATACCACTTAAAGGTCATCCGCTATGAGTCAGGAATACCATGTCACCAGCCTTGTGGTACATGCAGCCCCCAATGCTTTGCAACAGGTTGAAGCCAATATTGCGGGGTTATCAGGCTGCGATATTCATGCCGTGACACCCGAAGGTAAATTGGTTGTCACCCTCGAAGGGGATAGCCAAAAAGCCATTCTCGACAACGTTGAAGCCATCAATGCCCTGTCCAGCGTGTTATCCGCCAGTTTGATTTACCACCAAGTAGAACCCCTAGAACAAGAACTGTTAGAAAAAGAGAGTGAGGAAACACTATGAGCATTAGCCGCCGCGAGTTTCTCAAGGCTAACGCAGCGGTTGCCGCTGCGACGGCCGTTGGCGTAACGCTTCCCGTGAAAATGGTTGAAGCCGCCGAGTCAGATAATATCAAGTGGGATAAAGCGCCCTGCCGTTTTTGCGGTGTGGGTTGTAGCGTATTAGTCGGTACCAAAGCGGGTAAAGTGGTTGCCACTAAAGGCGATCCTGAAAGCCCAGTTAACCGTGGGTTAAACTGTATTAAAGGTTACTTCCTGTCAAAAATCATGTATGGCAAGGACAGATTAACCACACCGCTGCTGCGGATGAAAGACGGCAAATACCATAAAGAAGGTGAATTTACGCCCGTCAGTTGGGATGTCGCCTTCGATACCATGGCCGCTAAATGGAAACACAGCATAGCCACCAAGGGCCCCACTTCTATCGGTATGTTCGGCTCAGGCCAGTGGACTATCTGGGAAGGTTATGCCGCCTCTAAATTGCATAAGGCCGGATTCTTAACCAACAATATCGACCCTAACGCCCGCCATTGTATGGCATCGGCCGTGGGTGGCTTTATGCGCACCTTTGGTATCGATGAGCCTATGGGCTGTTACGATGACTTAGAAGCCGCCGATCACTTTGTGCTCTGGGGCGCCAACATGGCCGAGATGCACCCTATCCTGTGGGCACGCTTATCCGACCGCCGCTTAAGCCACAAAGACTGCCGCGTACACGTGCTTTCCACCTTCGAAAACCGTAGCTTCGATTTAGCGGACAACCCTATGGTGTTCCGCCCACAATCTGACTTAGTGATCCTCAACTATATCGCCAACTACATCATCCAAAACAAATCCGTAAATACCGACTTTGTAACTAAACACACTAAGTTTGCCCTAGGTGTGGATGATATCGGCTATGGTCTGCGTCCAGATCATCCATTAGAGAAGAAAGCCAAAAACCCTGGCAATGGTAAATCCAGCCCTATCAGCTTCGAAGAATACGCTAAGTTTGTCAGCACCTATACGCTGGAATATGCGGCGAAGATGAGTGGTGTAGAGCCTGAAAAATTAGAAACCTTAGCCAAGGCCTATGCCGATCCTAAGGTGAAGATCATGAGTCTATGGACCATGGGTATCAACCAGCACGTACGTGGCGTGTGGGCAAACAACATGCTCTACAACATCCACTTACTCACAGGCAAAATCGCCACACCGGGTAATAGCCCGTTCTCACTGACAGGCCAACCTTCAGCCTGTGGTACAGCCCGTGAAGTCGGCACCTTCGCCCACCGCTTACCCGCGGATATGGAAGTGACCAACGATAAACACCGCGCCATCACTGAAAAAATGTGGCAGGTTCCAGAAGGCACGATTCCACCTAAACCTGGCTTCCATGCCGTGCTGCAAAGCCGCATGCTAAAAGACGGTAAGCTAAACTGTTACTGGACTATGTGTACCAATAACATGCAAGCCGGCCCGAATATCAACGATGAAATTTACCCAGGCTTCCGTAACCCTGAAAACTTTATCGTGGTATCCGATCCTTACCCAACGGTCACCGCCATGGCGGCTGATTTAATTCTGCCAACGGCTATGTGGGTAGAGAAAGAAGGTGCCTACGGTAACGCCGAGCGCCGCACCCATATGTGGCATCAACAGGTTAAAGCGCCTGAAGGTGCTAAGTCGGATCTGTGGCAATTAGTCGAGTTTTCAAAACGCTTTAAAGTGTCAGAAGTGTGGCCCGCTGAGCTTATCGCCAAACAGCCCGAATTCGCTGACAAGACCCTCTATGAAGTGCTGTTTGCTAACGGCGTCATCAACAGGTTCCCGACTACCGATTGCAAGGGCGACTTAAACGATGAAAGCGCACACTTTGGCTTCTATCTACAAAAAGGCATCTTCGAAGAGTATGCCGCCTTCGGTCGCGGCCATGGCCATGATTTAGCCGACTTTGACCGTTACCACGAAACCCGCGGCCTACGCTGGCCTGTGGTCAATGGCACAGAAACCCTGCGCCGTTTCGTTGAAGGTAGCGATCCCTATGTTAAAGCTGGCGAAGGCTTTAAGTTCTACGGCAAACCCGATGGCAAAGCGGTGATTTTCGCCCTGCCCTACGAGCCTGCGGCGGAAGAGCCTAATGCGGAATACGATCTGTGGATGTCTACTGGCCGCGTGCTCGAACACTGGCATACAGGTTCGATGACCGCCCGAGTACCTGAGCTTTACCGCGCCTATCCCGATGCACAAATCTTTATGCATCCAGAGGATGCCAAGGCCCGTGGTGTACAACGGGGTGATGAAGTGATCGTCGCCTCACCCCGTGGTGAAGTCAAAACTCGGGTCGAAACTAAAGGCCGTAACAAACCACCACGCGGCGTGGTGTTTATGCCCTTCTTCGATGCGCGTCAGTTAGTCAACAAGTTGATTCTGGATGCTACCGATCCACTGTCAAAAGAAACTGACTACAAGAAGTGCCCCGTAAAAGTGATGAAGGCCTAAGCCCTCATTTGATAGCGTTTGCGTTATTTGATAGCAATTAAGGAGTCTAAGGTGAGTCAGCAAGCTAAGAGTGCATTCACAGCCAAACAAGTCAACCGTCGCCAGTTTTTGGCAACGACGGCTAAGGCTGGCTGTGTAATGGGGCTCGTGGGGTTAGGTTTAACGGCAACGGCAAAAAGCCAAGGCCAGCTCGCCTCCCAAGCTTGCAGACCGCCGGGCGCCCTTGAAGAAAGCGATTTTATCTCGGCCTGTGTGCGCTGCGGTTTATGTGTTGAGGCTTGCCCCTACGACACGCTATCGCTGGCACGTTGGTTCGATGGCGCCGCCACTGGCACGCCGTTTTTTACCGCAAGGCGCATTCCCTGTGAAATGTGTGAGGATATTCCCTGCATAAAAGCCTGCCCATCGGGTGCGCTTAATCCTCAGCTTGAACACATTAACGATGCAAAAATGGGCGTTGCGGTACTGATCGATGAAAAAAACTGTCTTAACTTTAAGGGATTACGCTGTGATGTCTGTTACCGGGTGTGTCCGTTAATCGATGATGCCATTACCTTAGAGCGCCAGCGCAACAGCCAGAGCGATCACCACGCCATGTTTTTACCCACAGTCAACAGCGATACCTGCACAGGTTGTGGTAAATGCGAGCACGCCTGCGTGCTCGATACCGCCGCAATTAAGGTATTGCCGACCGCACTGGCGCTCGGTAAAGCAGCGGCGCATGACACTTATATCAACACCGAGGAAACCACCTTAGAGATGTTGAATAAGGGGCTGATGTTATGAGCAATAAGCCGATAAGCAATAAGCCGATGAGTAATAAGACAGTGAACTCAAAAGCCAAAGCCCACATACAAGGTGAGCATGCCGCAGCCATTGCTGAACTCGGCTGGTTTGGTGCACACAAATATTTGCTGCTACGCCGCACTGTGCAACTAGGACTGTTAGGCTTATTTGCACTGGGGCCGCTACTGGGGATTTGGCTATTTAAAGGCAATTTATCGGCCAGCTTACTGCTCGATACGATTCCCTTGGCCGATCCGCTAGTGAGCTTGCAATTGCTGTTAACAGGACATATTCCAGAACTCAGTCTATTAATCGGCGCGGGCCTAGTGACAGCGTTTTATGCCCTAGCCGGTGGCCGTGTGTTCTGCAGTTGGGTGTGTCCCGTCAATCTCGTCACCGACATGGCAAGCTGGCTCAGACGTAAACTCAAGCTTCCTCGCACCAGCGAGTTACCGCGCAATTTACGTTACTACCTGCTGGCGCTCGTGCTGTTATTGCCCCTGCTCACGGGCAGCTTAATTTGGGAATGGATTAATCCCGTGCCCTTAGTCTATCGCGCCGTGCTATTTGGCAGCCTCAGTGGTTTATGGATCTTAGTAGCAATTTTTCTGCTGGATCTGTTTATCGCCGAGCGCGCTTGGTGTGGTCACCTGTGCCCAACGGGAGCCTTATTTGGCTTAGTCGGCAAATGGAGCCCCATTAAGATCGTCGCCAGCAAGGCCAGTGCCTGTGACAACTGCATGGACTGTTTTGCGGTTTGCCCCGAAAGACAAGTGCTAAAACCAGCACTCAAGGGGGCGAATCCCATCATCCTAAGCCCTGATTGCACCCAATGCGGACGTTGTATCGATGTCTGCGCTAAACGCGTATTTCGCTATCAAACACGCTTTACTGACGCTAAGGCTCAACTTAATCCAGGTGACTCGACCGATAGTCAGTCGCCATCTACCTCTTCACTAATTCGTCAACACATTGCCCCCAAGGCGGAGAATGACCAATGAAAAAAATACTCACCTTAGCTGCGATTGTATTAGCCATCGGCGGCTGCTCAGGCCAGCAAACGGACACTCATCCAGCGCCCGTTAATATCAAGTCCCTCGCGGGCGATAGCGCGGTAACCGATATCCGCCCGGCCGATGCTATGCCAGTGTATCCAAGTCGTGGAACCGCGTTAGCGCGTAGCTTTAGCGATCAACCGCCGCTTATCCCCCATAAGGACGATTACAAAATCACCTTAGATAAAAATGGCTGCTTAACTTGCCATAGTTGGGATAAAGCCAAACGCATGAAGGCAACTCCTGTGGCTCAATCCCATGTGCTTGATGATAAAGGCACAGTTAAGGGTCATAACTATTTCTGTACCCAGTGCCACGTAGCACAGGCGGAAAACAAGACGCCCTTAGTCGAGAATAAATTCTCAAACCAATAAACTCTACTCCCCTGCCCGCAAAGCCACTGCTCACCCAGTGGCTTTTTACTTTCTCAGTATTTGTAACTGCCCCTTGAACAATAAGCATTGCAAAATGAGCATTAAAGAAATAGCCGCATTTGGGCATAAAGTGCCGGAAAATGTGAGAGTCAGGAAGCGAAAATGAGATAGGAAAAAGCGCGTAGGAATCGAAGAAGGCTTAAAAGTAGAAACCCAGCCTAGGCTGGGTTTACTTGTTGTTTTGCTTTGTGCAAACCACCCGCTGGAGCCGTTTGTGTCGCTTGCGCCGCTTTAGCTTTTTGCACTTCCTTTGCAACTGGCATAGCCGCCTGCCACAAAGCACCTACCCATAGACTTGAACTTGATTTCATCGGTATTCCCCTGTTTTGTTAACAAGCTCAAAGTAATACTTAGGCCATCATCAGTAAAATGAATTAACGCCATACAATGGATTCCATTAAAGCATGAATATTCCAATCAAGACCTTGCAGTGTTTTCTGACCCTAGTGGAGACAGAAAACTTCACCCGCGCTGCCCAAAAATGTTTTATCACTCAGCCGACGCTGAGCAAGATCATCCAAAGGCTGGAGGAGAGCCTAGGGGAGACGTTACTTATTCGGAATAATCAAAAGGTTGAACTCACCCAAGCGGGCCAGATATTTGAGCACAGCGCCCGGGAAATATTGGGCCAATGGCATAGATTGCAAGAGGATATGAGTAACCTGAGTGGTCTTAAAACCGGCAGATTAAGATTAGGCGTATGCCCTATGATGAGCAGCCTGATTATCGGTCTACTTACCAGCTTCCGTAAGCGCTACCCGGGCATCGAACTGCAAATGTATGAATACGGCGGCTTTGGTTGTGAGCAGGCGCTGCTGAATAACAGCTTAGATATCGCCTTTACCGCGCTGCCAACCACCCATGAAGTCGAACTGGTGAATCAACCCCTCACTAAGTATCCTTTACTCGCCTGCGTGCCAGAAGGGCATCCCTTGGCCGATAAGCCCCAGATCAAATGGCAGGATTTTGAGCCCTATCCTTTTATTCTCTATAACGAAGACTTCTCCCTCGCTAAGTTAATCAATCGGCTGAGTCGCAAGGCGGGAGTACAATTGAATATCGCGTTCCGTAGCGGCCAATGGGACTTTCTTGCGGCTATGGTCGAAGCCGACATGGGCGTCGCGATTCTACCTGAGCCTATATGCCATAGATTGAGCACCAGTAAACTCGTCTTCAAACCAATGCAACCTGCAATGACCTGGGACTTAGCGCTGATTTGGCGCCAGAGTTTACCCTTAACTCCCGCGGCCAATGCCTTGCTGGAATTAAGTAAACAAAAGACCGAATCCTAGAATCCGTCTACCGTCTACCGTCTACCGTCTACCGTCTACCGTCTACCAGATTGTATCGCCCATAAAAAAACCGCTGCTAGCCTAGGGCTTAGCAGCGGTCTCTATTGGTGTTGAGTTAAGAATTACTTCTTAGCTTCAGCAGCTTTACGCTCTTTAACTTGCTCAACTACTTTTTCAGATACGCTGTTTGGACATGGCGTGTAGTGTGAGAACTCCATAGAGAACTGACCACGACCAGAAGTCATTGTACGTAGTGAACCGATGTAACCGAACATTTCTGATAACGGTACGTCAGCCTTAATACGAACACCAGTCACACCCGCGATTTGGTCTTTGATCATACCGCGACGACGGTTTAAGTCACCGATCACGTCACCCACGTTGTCTTCTGGGCTGAACACGTCAACTTTCATGATTGGCTCAAGAAGTTGTGGCTTAGCTTTAGCGATAGACTGACGGAATGCCGCTTTAGCAGCGATTTCGAACGCGATAGCTGATGAGTCAACTGCGTGGTATGCACCGTCAGTTAATTCGAACTCTACGTCTAACACTGGGAAGCCAGCGATAGTACCAGTGTTCATCATGCTCGCGAAACCTTTCTCAACTGCAGGCCAGAATTCCTTAGGAACGCTACCACCCACAACTGAAGATTTGAATACGAAACCAGAGTTTGGCTCACCAGGACGGATGATGTATTCAATCTTACCGAATTGACCAGAACCACCAGATTGTTTCTTGTGGGTGTATTGGTCTTCAACCATTTGAGTGATAGTTTCACGGTAGGCCACTTGTGGCTCACCTACGATCAGCTCAACACCGTAAGTACGCTTCAGGATGTCTACTTTAATATCTAAGTGAAGTTCACCCATACCTTTAAGGATGGTTTCACCAGAATCTTCGTCGGTTTCTACGCGGAAAGATGGATCTTCAGCGATCATCTTACCGATAGCGATAGCCATCTTCTCGCTACCGCCTTTATCTTTTGGCGCAACAGCGATAGAGATTACTGGCTCAGGGAACACCATGGCTTCTAAGGTACATGGGTGCTTAACATCACACAGAGTGTGACCAGTTTGCACGTTCTTCATGCCCACGATAGCGATAATGTCACCAGCTTCAGCTGATTCAATTTCGATACGGTCGTTTGCGTGCATTTCGCACATACGGCCGATACGTTCAGTCTTACCAGTTGCACTGTTAAGAATGGTATCGCCTTTCTTCAAACGGCCAGAATAAACACGTACGAAGGTCAGGGCACCGAAACGGTCGTCCATGATCTTGAACGCTAACGCTTTTAATGGCTCATCGGCAGAAACGATAGCGTGTTCGCCAGTTTCGTTACCTTCTTCGTCAGTTAAAGGCTGTGGATCAACTTCGTTTGGCGCTGGTAAGTAATCAACAACAGCGTCCAGAACCAGTTGCATACCTTTGTTCTTGAACGCAGAACCACAGTATGTTGGGAAGAATGCCATAGTACGAGTACCCGCACGGATACAACGCTTCAGGTCTTCAATAGATGGCTCTTCGCCTTCCATGTAAGCTTCCATCAGAGCATCATCTTGCTCAACGGCAGATTCGATCAGCATTTCACGGTATTCTTCAACTTGATCAACCATGTCAGCTGGAACGTCTGTTACTGTGTAGTTTTCTGGTAAACCAGAATCATCCCACACGTAAGCTTTACGAGTTAACAGGTCAACAACACCGGTAAATTCGTCTTCGATACCGATTGGCAGAACCATAACCAATGGGTTAGCCGCTAAAACGTCTTTAGTTTGCTTAACAACGCGTAGGAAGTCAGCACCCATACGGTCTAACTTGTTTACGAAGATGATACGAGCAACTTCAGATTCGTTAGCATAGCGCCAGTTAGTTTCTGACTGAGGCTCAACACCACCAGAACCACAGAATACGCCGATACCACCGTCAAGCACCTTCAGAGAACGGTAAACTTCAACTGTGAAGTCAACGTGCCCAGGGGTGTCAATAACGTTGAAACGGTGATCTTTCCAGAAGCAACTTACGGCAGCAGACTGAATGGTAATACCACGCTCAGCTTCCTGAACCATGAAGTCTGTTGTTGATTCACCATCGTGAACTTCACCTAACTTATGGATTTTACCGGTTAGCTTGAGGATACGCTCGGTGGTCGTGGTTTTACCCGCGTCAACGTGAGCGAAGATACCAATGTTTCTGTATTTGGATAATTCGGTCATGATTCAACTTTAATGATTAGTTTAAGAAGTAGACGGAGTATGCGACAAACAACCGACACACCGCACATCAGATTATTTTAGGCGCATATTGTAAATTGGAACCTAGCTCTGCGCAAATGGCTCTTGCACTTTTTCACAATAAAGTGGCGGTAAAATTGAAAAATATTCGAAGAAAAACATATAAAAACAACCAAGTAAAATACTTTAGCTTAAATTTCAAACAATTGATAAAAACCTTAGAAAATAGTGGATTTCAAATGATATTGACGTTTTTCCCATCTTTTATCGCCTACGGGTGCACTAAAACAACTGCCAATGCCCTCTACCCGCTACGACAACGATAACCAATTAACATTAAACTCGGGTCAATTAATCGGATAAATGCGGGTTCACTTAATTAAAATGGCCAATGTCGATGCGATACCCAAGCAACCTGAAGATACGAGTTTCAAGCTTGTTTGGGTATAAAGCACAGATTGCCGTTAAATTTTCAGAACTTAGGGCACTTCGTCGACAAAAACTCGGTCTCTGCCTTGCACTTTAGCTTGGTATAACGCCCTGTCGGCTCGCTCGAAACAGGATTGCATCGGCTCATTTTCCACCAGCTTTGCTATGCCAAAACTGCAGGTTAAACGTACGCCATCACTAAATTCATGTTCCCTTATCGTCCCTGCAATCCTTTGACATAATGATTGCACCAAGGGGATAGAAGATTGATGGCAAAGGATCACAAACTCCTCCCCGCCCCAACGCGCGACCACATCGCTATCACGCACACAGCGTTGCAACAGCACTGAGAGTTCGATAAGAATTTTATCGCCTATGGTATGCCCGTTGGTGTCATTAATTTCTTTAAAATAGTCGATATCCACCATCACTAGGCACATTCCGGGATCCACCTGCTCAGATACCCGATGATCATCCATAAAATGTCGATTGAAGTAATGTCGGTTGTAAAGCTTGGTCAGGGGATCGTGGGTCGATAAAAACTCCAGCTCGGTATTCTTCTCCTCAAGTTGCTGATGCAATCTTTCTAGCTGTTGGTTCTTATCGGTTAATCTATGGTTATACCGACTCATTAAGTAAGTACGCGAACCAAGGATAAAGATTATAAGCAAGGTCGCGGCAATAATTTGATAAATCAGTAAATAATTGGTTTCATCGATAATAGTGACATTATTCCATTTTCGATAAATCCCAATCCGTTCCAGTTCATCGATAGCCTCTAGGGTTCGATTGATGATTGGCAACAATGCCTCATTTCCTAAACTGACCCCTATGCGTAATTCATCCTCAGGCCCACCCCAACCGGCAATTTTAAGGTCATTAAAACCCGTTTGCTGGATATAGGCGTTTACGGAATACATTGACCCCACAAACAGATCCGCTCGTTTAGCAAGCACAGCCTCAAGCCCCTCAGGTTCACTATCCACTGTGATGGTCCGAACTTGGGGATAATAATGATGGATATATTCCGCCAATCGATATCCCTTAGGCACAGCTAAAGTACGCCCACCTATATTGTCAAACCCCTGCAAAAATGGTTGTTCTTTCAGCGAAACCAGCACATTAGGAGAGCGGAAATACACCTGACTAAAGTGCAAATATTGCTCCCGCGAAGCGGTTTTATTCAGTAATGGAGTCAAGTCACAACGCCCATCCTTCAAGAAGGACAAGGTTTCGCTCCAGGAATTAGTGATCACTAAACGGAATGTTAATGGCGAGTGGGATTGAATGTATTGGATATAGTCGGAGGAGATTCCCACATGCTTGCCGTCACGAATGGCCTCGTAGGGCAACCAGTCAGGATCAACGCAATAGCGAACAACCATTTCACTGGTTTCGGCACTTTCCTGTGTCCCCCTTAAATAGGTGGGCTCCAAGTGCTCGGCATGTGCCTTCAAAGGTGAAAACAGACACAAGGCTAGCAACCAATACCGACTATTCATCAATATTCTCAAGTAAACGCAAGACTTAGCTGATTTAGATTTAAAAGTGTATATGCGATGCAGGGATAATACCAATCGGCTCCCAATCGCCTTAATGAGCAGATAAAAAAATACCCGCCAACTTGGCGGGTATTAAATAACGTTCGGCTAGAATGTTTAAGCTTCTACTGTTGATAATAGCATAAACAGTAAATCACCTTGGAACACTTGCCTGCTTAAGCTTCTACCAGTGATACCACAAACAGTAAATCACCTTGGGACACTTGCCTGCTTAAGCTTCTACCGGTGATACCACAAACAGTAAATCACCTTGGGACACTTGCTGGCCATTGCTGTTCAGGATGCGCTCGATGCGATACTTCTGATCCTCAGGATAGAGTACGGCGCCCTGGCGGTTAAAGCCGGCCAAGTTGACCTGTGAGAACATCTTCATCGCTTCTGTCAACGCTAAGGTTTGCTCAACGGTAACAATATCGCCTTCTTTCACGAAATCAGGCTCACCCGGTGCAGGAGAGGTATAGAAGATACCCGCGCCTTGGGCTAACACTTTCAGTTCGTTACTTTCACCCACACGTAGGGACTCAGTATCGACACTTACGGTTTCTGCCGCGGCTTCCATTTCTGCGATCAGCGCAGGAATATCAAGCTCAGCCATAAAGCGTGGCAGGTAGTTAGTGTCGTATACGCCTTCCTTGAAGGTGCCGTCATTTAAGATGAGCTTAAGTAACGGAATGTTTGTCGCGATACCTTTCAGCACTACGCTATCCAGATAAGCATGTAATTTGGCAATCACATCTTCACGGTTTTCACCGCGCATAATGATCTGCGCAATCAAGCTATCGTAGTATGGCGAAACTTCTTTGCCTGGCGCTGCAATTGAAATAATTTCCACATCCGGATGATCAGGGAACACACATTCGGTGATCTTGCCTGGATTAGGGATCAGCTGCAGTATGCCATGGCTATCGAGCGCGGCCTTTTCAGCCGTTACACGCACTTCCATCGCATAGCCAATTTCTTTCGGCTCTAAGTGCTCAATCGAGCGGCCCGCAGCGATATCAAACTGTGCACTCACGATATCTATGCCAGAAGTCGCTTCAGTCACTGGATGCTCAACCTGCAGACGGGTGTTCATTTCCATGAAGTACACTTCGTTTGCATCTAAGTTATAGATGAACTCGACGGTACCTGCGCCCATGTAGTCGGTCGCATCACCTAAAGCACGGGTATAAGCCAATACCTGCTTTTTAAGCTCTTCTGGCAGCATGGTTGAGCCAGATTCTTCAACGACTTTTTGGTTGTTACGTTGTACCGAACAGTCACGCAGACCTAACACTTTGGCGTTGCCAAACTTGTCACGCAGTAATTGCACTTCGATATGACGCAGTGAAGTCACATATTTTTCTAGGTACAAATCGCCGTTACCGAAGGCCGCAGCCGCTTCGGTAGCCGTCTTTTGGAATAATCCAATCATGTCCTCAGGGCGTTTAACGACCTGAATACCTTTACCGCCACCGCCTTGTACCGCTTTAAGCAGCACTGGATAGCCAATTTCGCTCGCCACATTCACCGCTTGCTCGGCGTTGGTCAGAATACCGTGTGAACCTGGTACTACTGGCACGTTTTGCGCTTGTGATGTTTTAATCGCGTTCGATTTATTACCCATAGTCGTCATTGAATGCACGCTAGGACCAACAAAGTTAACGCCGTTATTCACACACAAGGCCGCAAATTGTGGGCTCTCGGATAGGAAACCAATCCCTGGGTGCAGTGCATCGACTTGCTCGTATTCGGCCACTTTCAGCACTGAGTAAGCGTTCAAGTAACTTTCGTCCGAGGTATTACCCCCGAGACACACTAACTTGTCGGTTTCTTTGAGCATATCCGCTGGCACTGAAGTCATATCCGGATCCGACGCCACTAATACCACATTGATATTATTATCATGGGCCTTACGAATAAGCTTCACTGCGGTACAACCACGGGCATGAACCAATACTTTGTTGATTGGCTTCATCAGCTTGCGTGGATCGCTTTGGACGATCACATCATCTTCAACTGGCGCTTCAACCACGAGTCTCGACAGTGCGTTGATGATAATGTCGTTAATTTT
Source organism: Shewanella putrefaciens (assembly GCF_016406305.1). Lineage (NCBI taxonomy): Bacteria > Pseudomonadati > Pseudomonadota > Gammaproteobacteria > Alteromonadales > Shewanellaceae > Shewanella > Shewanella putrefaciens. The sequence continues at coordinate 795,607 of NZ_CP066369.1, read as the reverse complement.
AGCCGTAGGCATTGGCATCAAAGGATCTATGCTCGCCAACTGGCTATCTAAGGTTGTGCTGAATGGGTTATGGACTAAGCCCGCCATTGCTCCTGGCACTTTAGACAGGTAGTTAGACAGAGTCGCAGTCGATGGCAAATATGCCGGTACCACCATTTGACCTGCGAATGGCATGTTAGTACCTGACAAATAATAGGTTTGCACTAATGGGTGAGTCACAAAACTCGCCTGTGCACCACCGGTACAGTCGCCAAAACCAAACATCAACACTGGTAATTCGTTATCACGAATAAAACGTGTGATACGGTCGTTCACTACCGCCATAGAGAAGAGCGCCGCAGCACCTTCTTTAGTCTGCATACCACCCGAGCTGATAAAACACACTACAGGGAGTTTACGTTTAGCACACTCGATCAACAGTGCAGAGAATTTCTCGGCGCTCGCCATATCGAAGGCACCCGCTTGGAATGCGGTGTTAGAGACAGCCACACCCACACGGACTTTTTGACCTTTTTCTTTAAAATCAGCAATACCCGTGATCAGACCACAAGGACGAATGCCTTTGTCTAATGCGTCTTCAATCGATAAACGGAAACCAGGGAAGTTCAGCAGGTTAGCCGACATTTTGTCGCCATTGATCTCATCGAAGCGGGTAAAGAATTGCTTGATGATATTTTCCCAGGTCATATTGCCGGCACGTTTTTCGTCACGCAGCACTTTCTGGATTAACAGATCCTGATAACCCATGGTCAAACGGTTCCAGAAGTCCTTACGACGACCGATACGCACAGGGTTGATCGCGCCAGTGTACTTGCTGGTATCGCTTTCGCTGTCAAAATACTCGGGTAACAAACGCTCGAAGAAGTAAGTCAATACTACGAATAAACTGTCGTTAAGTTGCGGGAAACCCACACTCTTCCACTGCTCTACGCGCACCAATAGATCGGCACGGTTAGATTGACCCATAAAGTATTTGAGCCACTTGTAGAATTTGGCTTTATCATTTGCCGTATCTTGGGTCGACAACGCATGGTCAATCGACTTATGCAGCAAATTGTTTACTGAGTTACGGGAAAGGCTTTTCGACATCATGGCTTCTTTAGCGATTGACGCTAAGCTGCCGACGACGTTGTCGTACAAGGCATTAAAAATCAGGATGTTATGGCATTGCCAAATAAAGTCTTCACGCAGTTCTTCATTCACTACTACATCGAGAACCGTCAGTTGATTTAGCTCAGGCCATTTTGCTTGAGTCACTGACTTTGGCAGATTTTCTAAGTGCTGAATAAGCCCTTTGAAGTTGTTTGCCGCATTGCTCTTCCAGCGGTGATACAAAGACCAGCCAATGTTAAATAACAAGGCCTTACGCGCTTTTTTATAGTTTTCTTTCGGTTCACCCAAAATCAAACGGGTCAGCATATTACGCTCGGTCGACACTTCATCACGCTTAGTAACAAAGTTCGCCCACAGCTTGTTTAAGTCTTCGTCGTAAACCAATTTATCGGGGCTTGATAACCAAGCTTGGAATACGCGGTCCTGTTCCTGTTGGATACGTGCTAACAAGTCACCTTCTGGCACACTCGCACGGGACAGACGACCATACTGCTCCTGGGAAATTGAATGGATACGGCTACGTAGCGTTAAATAACGCAGGTAACGGTACGCACTACCAAACAGGTTTAGATGCATGGTTGGGCTGCTGGCTACGGCCAATTCAGCGTTCAATTCCAAGGCCATCAGATTCTTCGATGGATTGAGGAAACGCGCCAAACTACGGTCATAGTGCTCACGTAAATCACTCGATTCACGCACAAAATTCATTGCTGCACGTTCAACGGCTTCGATACTGCTGATAATAGCGCGGCGTAAATTGTGCTGACGCTCATCACGATCACTCGGTGAAAAGTCAATAATGCCGTCGATACAACCCGAGGTATAAAGCTCTTCTGGCGATACGCCCACCGATTTAGCACATTCTTGCCAGGATAAATTGTATTTACGGGCAATACTTTGCAGACCCTGGGGTTGAATCGTGTTGAAAATACCATCACGCAGTGACAACAGAATGTTGGCCGCGGCTAATGGAATCGCACCACCAGAGTAACCGGCACCGATAACGATACCGACTGTCGGTACGTCAACGTTGGCGCTTTCTGCGATGGCTTTAGAAATAGAATGGGCTTGGTTTTGGCTGTTGGCGATTTCGCCCGCATCCGCCCCTGGGGTGTCAATTAAATAGATAATTGGCATAGACAATTCGGCAAAATGGCGAATCGCCTTACAGGCGGCGTAATGATGCTCAGGCATCCAAGCACCGTTTGCGGTAGTGCGCTCTTGGGCGATAAAACCAATACGACGAGTGCGTGAACCAAAGTTCAACTCGACCTCAGCACTATAAAAAGAGCCCAAGTGAGTTTCAGTAATCAAACGGCCCTTAAGATCGGCGATGATACGCTTAGCCCCCGGACGACCTTTATCTTGGGTCGGCTGGATCACTTTCGCAACGTAACCATCAACATCTAAAGATGCCAAGTCTTTCAAGTTTGCCTGAATGGCATCTTCGCTTAAAAGACCTTTAATTTCATCTGATAAGCTCTGTTTACTGTGTTTAGGAAACAGAGAAAAATCCTTTGCCAAATGCTCGGCTTGTAAAAAAAGCGGATCGGGCGTTTGGGCTTGAGTCATGTGTGTGGGCTGATTATTGCTGGTCATCAAAAGATCCTCTGCTTAGCCTCTGAAAATTTTTAGCCAATAAATATAACTTTGTTATCCCGTCAAATGCCATTAAACTGCATAAGACGCTTTGTTCCAAATATGAGACAGTGGGAAAAACATGCCAGATTTAAACGGTATGATGCTATTTGCAGCCGTAGTGAGAGCGAAGGGATTCTCCCAAGCTGCACGTGAAACAGGCCACCCAAAATCCACCATCAGTCGCAAAATCGCGCAGCTTGAAGAACAACTTGGCGTGCGATTATTACAGCGCGACACCCGCAACTTAAGTTTGACTCAAGTCGGGGCACTCTTTTATCAACACTGTGATTCCATTCGCAATGAGGTGGAAGCGGCCAAGGCTGTTATCGAGAATACTCACGATGATGTGTCAGGGTCATTACGGATTGCGATCCCTGTGTCATTTAGCCAAGAATTAATCGCTAACCTCTGTAGCGGATTTATGCGTTTATATCCTAATGTGGAATTAGATGTCCAGTTTACCGACAACGATATAGGTTTAGTGGGTGAAGGATATGACATAGCTATCAAATATGGCCCGTTGCAATCCTCTGATCTCGTCGCCCGCTTACTGTTTGAACGTCAACCAATTCTAGTGGCAAGTCCGGGGTATTTGAAACTCAGGGGCACCCCTGCTACGCCCCAGGAACTCAGTCAACACAGTGGCATTTTATTAGGCACCTCACGCTCGGCACCTATCTGGCCCTTAGGTAAGGGAACCCGCAAAACCATGGTTAACTTTCAGCGTAAAGTGCGGGTCAATAGCCCGATCATGGTAAAACAGCTCGCTATTGATGATTTTGGCATCGCCATGCTGTCAAATTCTGCCTGTAAGAATGAGCTTGCCAATGGACAACTAGTCCCTATTTTACAGGAATGGCCAATCGAGCCCTTTAAGGTCTACGGTGTATATTCCAGCCGTCGCCAACTCGCCACTAATATCAGCGTGTTTTTGGACTTCTTTGTAAAACGTTTTAGCAGCCAAGAAAGCCTGCAATCCTTAATGGGCTAACATTTTTCCCTTAGATAGCAAAAGCCTAGCTTTATCCGCTAGGCTTTATTGTTTGATCTACTGGATATAATCCTTGCAGTTAAGGAATAATTTTTTCCTGTCTCAATACGGCCTTAGTGATGGCTTGACGTAATGGCAAACCATCCGCCGTTGGCATATCCATATTCATTGCGAAAAACCACACATTATCATCGAGTTCTACCCAACCAACCCACCAGCCAATTTTAGGTTCAATTCTGACTGAGTATCCGGTTTTGGCACGGATAATATAGTTGCCATTCGCTTCGGTCAGCATGGCCTGCTTAACGATACGCTGACTGCGCTCAGACACATGCAGCTTGTTGTGGTACAGCTTACGCAAAAATTCAATTTGCTCAGTGGCTGAGATCCGAATATTGCCGTCCAACCAAAAGCTGTCTAAGTTTCCCGAAATATCCTCATTACCATAATCGAAGGCATCGAGCATTTTGCCCATGCGAGCTTCGCCAATTTGGCGAGCAAAATCTTGATAGATGGGCACGACCGAATACTTCATCGCGCTAATCAGATCATGGTCGCGATTCCAAGCGGCGATATCACGGGTTTTACCATCCCATTTAAAGACTTGGTGCTCATTCTTCACAACCCCAAGATCGAGGGCAATCAAACTGTTGGGGATCTTAAAGGTCGATGCAGGTAAATAGCTTTGGTTGGCACGTTTAAGATTATTGCTAAACCCTTGCTGTTTATTTTCGTTCCATAACACCACTACGCCCTGAACAGGTTTTGGCAGAGCTTGTTGAGGCTGAGTTTGTTGTGACAGAGCTTGCTCGGATTGAGTATGCTGCTGAGTAAAAATGGCATCCCAAGCTCGGGTTTCTTGCCACTCCTTCTTAGCCGCAGTAGAGGCAAAAGCTGGGGCTACCAAGATAGCAGACGCCACCAGCGCAGCCGATATAGCGAACAAACGCATAAATTCTCCTTGTCGAAACACAAAAATCCAATGAACTAAAAAAGTGATTAAGGCTATCACTTAGCGATTTTCCCTTCCCTAGCAAACTGCTGACCAATTGTGGCAAAAAAGAGGCAAGCAAGTTCTGTTATCTAAGGACTGATGCCTGCTTGGTACGCTTTGGTATAGAAGAGATGGATATAAGATGATGAAGATCACTGAGGTTAACTTTATTCCCCCAAGCTTGTGGTGCATACTTTTTAGCATAAGAGCCCTTCGCAGGATGAGCTAGTCATTCTTTTGAACTAAGAACTTTGAACTAAGAAATTTGAACGAAGAACTTTTAACGAAGAACATTTCAACGCACAACATAGAATAACTACAAGGAAATCAAAAATGTTGAAGCCAGTATTAACACTCATCCTCGCCAGCAGCTTAATCAATACGGCCAGTGCCATCCCCTTATTAGGTGATGTGGAAGTGTCCCGCTTACCGACCGCCGAACAAGCCTTGGGTGAGGTGGTGACACGCTATCAAGCCTTAAATGAAGGTTTAGCTCAACAGTTAACGGCACAGAAGAACGAAGTCGACGCCACCCAATTAGCGGCGCGCCAAGGCCACAGACTATGGCAACAGGCGGTGCGCGATGTGCAGTCGGGCCACTTTGACGACCGGCCTTTATATTGGGCGCGTCTTTCAATGTTAAATAGCCTAAAAACCACCAGCGCCAGCTTTAACATGGCCGACTGGCAACAAGACATTTTGGCTCGTGCAGTTGAAAAGGCCTCACGGGGTTTTAGCGATATACAATATGGTGATGATGTCCAAATCAAAATCTTCCTCACGGGTTTCGACCCCTTCTTTCTCGACAAAGATATCAGCCAGAGTAACCCTTCTGGCTTAGTCGCCCTCGCCTTAGATGGTTTCCGCTTTGATGTGAATGGTAAAACGGCGCAAATCGAAACCGCTATGGTGCCAGTGCGTTTTGAGGATTTTGATCAAGGACTTATCGAATCGCTACTGAGCCCAATTTACCGCGATCCTAAAACCCAATTTGTATTCACCGTCAGCATGGGCCGCACTGACTTTGATATCGAACGCTTCCCAGGACTCAATCGCAGCGCTGCGGCGCCCGATAACCAAAACGTGCTCACAGGTGGCACTAAAACCGCACCCGTTGCCCCAAAGCTTAATGGTAAAGGTTTTATCGGCCCTGAGTTTGTGGAATTTTCACTGCCCGTCACAGCCATGCAAGTGAAAGATAGCCAATGGAAAGTTAACGATAACCACACAGTCACTACCCTTGCTCGCGGTGAGTTTAATGCCACCTCATTGAATGAGCTGCAAAACGAAACCTCGGTCGAAGGCTCTGGCGGCGGTTATCTCTCTAATGAAATTTCCTATCGCGCCATAGTGTTGCAGCAAAAGTTTAATAGTTCAGCCAAGGTCGGCCATATTCACACCCCAAGGGTCAAAGGCTATAACGCAGATACCGAACAAGCGATAGTCGAACAAGTGCGTACTATGGTGATGCAAGCGGCGGCGAGTTTATAACCCAGCCACACTGGCTGAAACTAGCAATGTCAGATAGCGTTCGTTATGATGCGAACGCTTCTGATGTGAACGCTTAGGCAAGCTTAATCACCAATAAGTTTAAGCGCGCAATTTTTACCTTAACCGACGAGAACCAAAGCTCATTCTATGTTGAAACCCGCAGAATTACTCAATGCCCTACGCCGCCGAAGCAGTGAAGCACTTGCGCCACTGACAAAATCGACATATGCAGCCTTGGGCCAAAGCCAAGATGAGTCGCAGGTCAAAACGAGTCCACCAACACCCAATCGGGCTCAGGCGCATATTTTTACCGGTTCATCGCGCCCACTCTCATCCCTGCAAATGCAAGTACTCGAGCGAATTGAAGCCTGCTATCAAGAGGCAGAGGCATACCTCAAACGCAGCTTCCCACGGCCAGTGACACAATTTAGCCTGAGGGGTAAGAGTGCGGGTACGGCGCATTTGCAGCAGAATCGCCTGCGATTCAACCCCGTTCTGCTACGGGAAAACAGCGAAGCTTTTCTAGCAGAGGTCGTGCCCCACGAAATTTGTCATTTACTGTGTTTTCAGCTGTTTGGCAAAACCAAACCCCACGGTAAAGAATGGCAATCTTTGATGCTAACGGTATTTAAGGTCAATCCCAGTACCACCCACAGCTTCAATACCGCATCGGTTGCGGGTAATGATGTCGAGTATCGCTGCGCCTGTGGCCCCATACGCCTGAGTATTCGCCGCCATAACAAAGTGCTACGGGGTGAAAGCCGTTATCTCTGTAAACGCTGTAAGACCCATTTAACTGCGATCTAGCGACTTTCAACAAACAAAACCCCCACCTAAGTACGACGCAATTTGCATAAGCAGCGGCATTTCCCTTAACATCACAGCATAAAAGACGAGCCAAAGGCTCGCGTAGTGTTTGTTATTTTGGGATAAATCTTGAACAAAGCTTCTTTAACCGTTAATTCACGGCGCCTCTTGCTGTGCCTAATCACTTGGGCGGCAACCTTATCCGTGCCCGCCAGCGCCTCAGTGTCACACCCCAGCAGTTTTAGCCAAGCCAAAACGAAATCGCAGGCACTCTACGCCGGCAGTCGCCAAGGTACGCTGCCCGCCGTCAGCTTTTACTGTGGCTGCGATATTCAGATCAAAGGCAAATCCTGGAAGCCCGATCTCGCCAGCTGCGGTTATCAAGTGCGTAAACAGGAAACCCGCGCCAACCGTATTGAATGGGAACACATAGTGCCCGCCTGGGAATTTGGCCATCAACTCCAATGTTGGCAAAAGGGCGGACGTAAAAACTGTGCCGATAACAGCAATGAATTTAATAAGATGGAAGCGGACATGCACAACTTAGTGCCCGCCATCGGTGAAGTGAATGGCGATCGCAGCAACTTCCGCTTTAGCCAATGGAACGGTAAGGCCGACCAATATGGCCAATGTGCTATGGTCATCGATTTTAAGAATCGTCAGGCGCAGCCCCCCGCCAATGCCCGCGGCAAAATAGCCAGAACCTACCTCTATATGCAGCAAACCTATGGGCTTAAAATTGCTTCACAACAATTAAAATTGTTTAAGGCATGGGATAAAAGCTATCCAGTTGATACTATTGAATGCAAACGTGATAACGCCATAGCGCAGACCCAAGGCAACCATAACCCCTTTGTGCAAAATGCCTGCAATGCGCCACCACTGCGTCAACAACTAGCCGAGTAAGGTCGAATGAGAGTCCCAAGAATTTATCAACCTCAGCCATTAGCCATCCATCAACAACTGAACCTAGACGAAGATGGCGCGGCCCATATAGGTAAAGTGCTGCGTATGGGCAACGGTGAGCAGATCAGTCTATTCAATGGCGATGGCAATGATTATCTGGCTGAAATTGTCGATGCGGGTAAAAAGCATGTCACAGTGAAACTGCTTTCCTGTGAGGCAAATCTATCTGAGTCGCCACTCAACCTGCACTTAGGCCAAGTGATTTCCCGTGGCGATAGAATGGAATTTACCATTCAAAAATCGGTCGAGCTTGGGGTAAATACCATTACGCCGCTATTTTCAGATCGCTGCGGCGTAAAACTCAATAGCGAACGCCTAGAGAAAAAAATTCAGCAATGGCAGAAAATCGTCATTAGCGCCTGTGAGCAATCGGGTCGCAGCCAAGTGCCCGTGGTTCGCCCGGCGATGGACTTGCACGATTGGTGCAGTGAGCCGACCTCGGCGCTAAAACTCAATCTGCACCCTAGGGCCGCACACGGTATCAATGGCTTAGATTTAGCCCATACCCGCGTACGTTTATTAATTGGCCCAGAGGGCGGTTTGTCGGCGGAAGAAATCGCCATGACGGAAACCTATCAATTTACCGATGTATTGCTTGGCCCCAGAGTGCTGCGCACCGAAACCGCCTCGCTCACCGCCATTACGGCACTGCAACTCAGATTTGGTGATTTAGGCTGATCGACAAACAACACAGCTAATCAATGCATTTTTGCCTGCAAACGGCGACAAATAAGGAACAGATTAATGATAAAACTCGGCATTGTGATGGACCCCATCAGTGAGATCAACATTAAGAAAGACTCCAGTTTTGCCATGTTAATGGCCGCGCAGGACAGAGGTTATCAGCTGTTTTATATGGAAATGGCCGATCTTGCCATGGTCAACGGCGTGGCGATGGCCAATATGCGTCCGTTAACTGTCATCAATGATGCGAGCAAATGGTTTGAACTCGGCGAAGCGAAAGACACGCCGATGAGCGAACTCGACGTGATCTTAATGCGTAAAGACCCGCCATTCGATACTGAGTTTATCTACGCCACTTACATGCTTGAGCGCGCCGAAGAGCAAGGCGTGTTAATCGTCAACAAGCCGCAAAGCCTACGCGACGCTAACGAAAAGCTATTCACCGCATGGTTTAGCGAATTTACCCCAGAAACGATCGTGACCCGCGATGCCAAGCGTATCCGCGCTTTCCACCAAGCTAAGGGCGATATCATTCTTAAGCCTTTAGATGGCATGGGCGGCACCTCGATTTTTCGCGTGAAGCAGGATGACCCCAACCTTGGGGTGATCATCGAAACCTTGACCAGCTACGGCCAACAATATGCCATGGCGCAAACCTTTATCCCTGAAATTACTAAAGGCGATAAACGCATTTTAGTGGTCGATGGTGAGCCTGTGCCCTACGCGCTTGCGCGTATCCCAATGAAAGGCGAAACCCGTGGCAACTTAGCCGCCGGCGGAAGCGGTGTGGCGCAGCCTTTATCCGACAGCGATTGGGCGATTGCCCGTGCTATTGGTCCTGAGCTTAAAAAACGTGGACTGATTTTTGTTGGCCTCGATGTGATAGGTGACAAGCTGACAGAGATAAACGTGACTAGCCCAACCTGTATCCGTGAGATCCAAGCGGCATTCGATGTCGACATCACGGGCATGTTAATGGATGCTATCGAAGCACGCATTCAAGCCAAAGCATAAAAATTTACCAGCGAGTTTGTTGATCGTAAGGCGCTTTGAGAACACAAGCGCCCAGCTACTTCTAGGGATCTGATATGAGTTTCACCAAAGCGCCACTGTTACTGCTCGGCACCAGTTTGCTGTTATCTACCCTCTCTTTTGCAGATGAAGCGGGGGCAGATAAAACGGGGCCAACCAAGGCACCGTCGCGACCGAAAAATATCGTCATCATGGTTGGTGATGGTATGGGGCCGTCTTACACCAGCGCCTACCGCTACTACAAAGATAATCCTGACACTGAAGAAGTCGAGCAAACCGTGTTCGACCGCCTACTGGTGGGTATGGCAAGCACTTACCCTGCGGGCGTTAGTGGCTATGTTACCGACTCAGCCGCGGCGGCGACTGCGTTAGCGACGGGAGTTAAGTCCTATAATGGGGCGATTTCGGTCGATACCCAAAAGCAACCACTGCCGACCCTATTCGAAAGAGCTAAATCCCTTGGCTTAAGCACAGGTGTGGCGGTTACCTCACAAATCAACCACGCCACGCCAGCGGCCTTTTTAGCCCATAACGAGAGCCGTAAAAACTACGATGCAATCGCACTCAGCTATTTAGACACCAACGCCGATGTGTTTTTAGGGGGTGGCCAGAAGTATTTTTCACCCGAGCTATTGGCCCAATTCACCGCCAAGGGTTATCAACATATTACTCGTTTTGAAGATCTCGCCACTATCACTCAACCTAAAGTGTTAGGCCTGTTTGCCCAGGTACAATTACCTTGGGCGATTGATGAAAAAGATGCGAAAAAACTCAGCACCTTAACCCAAAAAGCCCTCAGTTTATTGTCGCAAAATGAGCAAGGTTTTGTGCTGTTAGTCGAAGGAAGCCTTATCGACTGGGCGGGCCACAATAACGATATCGCCACGGCTATGGGTGAAATGGATGAATTCTCCAATGCCATTGAAGTGGTTGAGCAATTTGTGCGTGAACACCCCGATACCCTGATGGTGATCACCGCCGACCATAATACCGGCGGCCTCTCGATTGGCGTCGATGGCAACTACAACTGGAACCCCGAAATCCTGCGCAATATCTCCGCCAGCTCCGACACTTTGGCCTTAGCCGCCATCAGTGGCGTCGAGTGGCAAGCCGATCTTGCCCGCGGTTTAGGGTTCGAGCTGACTGAAGAAGAAATCGCCAATTTAAACACCGCCAGAATGCAGGGTGCAGAAACTATGGCAGTGGCGATTCGCCATGTGATTGATAAACGTACCGATACAGGCTGGACCACGGGCGGTCACACGGGCGTTGATGTCCAAGTGTTTGCCGCGGGTCCCGCATCCGAGCTGTTTAACGGCCATCAAGACAATACCGATATCGCCAATAAGATTTTTAGCTTATTACCTAAACCCAAAAAACCTAAAAGCTAAGCGTTAATCGATTCCGTTCATTAAAGACAATCACATAAGGCAACCGCATAATGCAGTTGCCTTTTTTATTGGTTTTTTTATTAGGGATTTTATTAGGTCTTAGTGCAGTGATTCGATGCAAACTGGCTCAGGCGTGAATAACGGGTATAATGCCCACACTTAAGTTTATAGGTGCCTGTAACTGTGTTAACCAATCCATCGCAAGTCATTATTCGTAATCAAGACAGCCTAAGCCAACACAAAGTATTAGTGCTCAATCATGAAGCCGATCTCCTGCCAAAGGCCCTGCTCGATACCGCGGCCTCGGTTGATGCCCTCGCCTTGGATTACCACCATTACTTGCACTTAGCACCGCACGCCAATGCTAAATTGCGGTGCTATTTCGGCCATGAACTGCCGCACCAAGACCCAATAAAATCAGAAAAGTACGATACGGTTATCGTGTATTTCCCTAAGGCCAAACCCTTAGCGCCCTATCTATTTAACCTCGCCGCCAATCATCTTGTGCCTAATGGCCAACTGTTAGTCGTGGGGGAAAACAAGGGCGGGATTAAATCTTTAGTGAAGCTTTTACCTGAGTATTTTGCGACTGGGATGAAACTCGATAACGCCCGCCATTGCCTGCTATTTGGCAGCAGTTTAGAGGGCAGCGCTCCGGCGATGAAGCTTAGCGACTGGGTCAGCCAATATCGACTCACTACGCCACAGGGCGAGGTGACTATCTGCAATCTTGTGGGGGTTTTTAGCGAGAAGCGCTTAGATCAAGGCACCGAACTATTACTGTCGCACCTGCCGACACTCTCGGGCCGAGTGCTCGACTTTGGCTGCGGCGCGGGCGTGATCACCGCCGCACTGCTCAAGGCGCAGCCAAGCCTATCCTTAGAATGTGTCGATATCAATGCGATGGCGCTCGCCTCATGCGAACTCACACTTGCGGCCAATGGCATGACGGCCAAGGTTTATCCCTCCGATGGACTGGCACAAACCACGGGCAAATTTAACGGCATTATCTCTAATCCGCCGTTTCACGATGGCCTCGCCAGCACCACCAACATAGCGCAGAACTTTGTCAGCGACAGTGCTAAACAATTACAACATAACGGTATTTGGCAAATCGTTGCCAACCGCCACTTACCCTATTCGGATACTATTGCCGCCGAATTTGGCCAGTTAAAAGTGACCGCCGAAAACAATAAATACAAACTCTATTACTTCCAGCAAGCTTAACCTTAAGCCCCGCTCACTCAATTATTGAGTGGGGAAAACGTAATTTGTCTCGATTAGGCACCAAGGAATAAACACTCCTTCAGCATAACGAGAATATAGGCGTATCCGATTAGAACGCCTATTTTGAAATCAAAATGCCCCAAAGCAAGACAGTAGAGTTGCGCGCATTGCGCATTAATTGTCATTGCTTCCCCAGTGACACGCCGCCCCTTTATTTAACAAGAAGTATCCATATAGGCTCGACGGCGGCATCTGCTGTATATGGCTCTTGATTACAAGAATCGAATGTTGCGATCACATGGTCAATAATGTTCCAGACATTATAATGACATTCCCCATATCCCTATGGGTCTGATGTGAATGAGCAACCATGTCGCCAACGGTCACTGGTGCAATAATGCCAATCTTAAGTACGAACTCAACTGAGCTTTAGCTAAAAAAATATTGCCACAAAGACTCAAAGAAAGACTTAAAGGTATTAAGTTATATCGTCAGTTGTGCTGCATGCATTGTCATTGTTTCCCCAGTGACTCGCCGTGAATATGTCCTTATAGGCTCGACGGCGACATCCATGTCGCCAACGGTCACTGGTGCAACAATGCCAATCTAAACTACCCCTCTGGCTGTTCATTCAGCTAAAAAGCTGTTGCCCTATTCCGTGTTTAGGCTCATTAACTCAATCGGAAATTTCCTCTCCTGTTGCCCTACAAATTTTCATCTTTTGCCTAATGTTTGACCCTGCCGTAAATCGCCTAACAATGTATGGGTATGCAGTCATATTTAAATCTAGATATTTGGTGGTGATTTGAAGACAAAATCAGTGCGCATTAATTCAATCGGTAACAAATAAAACTCTATAAAATCAATTGACTATATTATCCGAATTTTAGTTAATAGGTTTGGAAACGCGCATGCGCGATTTCCCATATGGTGTATTTAGAAGAATGCTGATAAGTTCATTATATACAGGTAGTTAACTATGCGCGTTTTCACTGGTCCAACGTGGTAAACGCGCAGCGCATAAATACTAAGACGTTATGCCGCTTACATTCACACCTTGGAGGTTTAGCCAATGGGCTTCTATCTGAGAAAAAGCATCAGTGTCGGGCCGTTTCGATTCAATCTATCCAAGTCTGGAATCGGCGTTTCGGCCGGTGTAACTGGCCTTCGCTTTGGCGTCGGCCCACGAGGTAACTACGTTCACATGGGCCGAGGTGGCCTTTACTATCGCGCTACGCTTCCTCCATCTTCGTCGCCCCGTAACTCACCATCTCAGCCACTTCCGCCGTCGGCTCCTGAGATACCACCAGGAACTCATGCTCCATTGGAGGAAATAGAATCCGCCGATGTTTCTCAAATCGTCGATTCGTCATCCCGAGAGCTTCTAGACGAGCTAAATCGAAAGCGCGCCAAGATTCGCCTGTGGCCTTTCGTTGCATTTGTCTCAGTTGTGGTGCTTTGTCTTGGCGTATCTTCAGGCTGGCCTACCTGGCTCGTCGCCACGCTTGCAGTCGCCGCAGCTGGCGGTACGTATGCAGCCCATACGCGAGATGCCCTACAAAAAACCGTCGTCCTCTTCTATGACTTTGACCCCGACATGGAAGCCGCCTACGCCAAACTTCACTCGGCCGCGAGCCAACTTTCCAATTGTGCGTCGGCTTGGCATATCGAGGCGTCCGGAAAAGTACATGATCGAAAATACCATGCGGGAGCAAGCGATCTTGTCCGCCGAAAGAGCACATCCATTCGTAAGGCTGAGCCACCATACGTCAGGACAAACATTGAAACCGTCGCTGTTGGTGTAGGTCGTCAAACGCTTCACTTTTTCCCTGACCGCGTTCTCGTATATGACCAGAACGGCGTGGGTGCCGTTGGCTATCAAGAGCTGCGCGTTGACGTCGGCGCAACCCGATTCATCGAAAGCGAGTCAGTTCCGCGAGATGCCGAGGTAATTGACCGAACGTGGAGGTACGTCAACAAGTCCGGTGGACCCGATAAACGATTCAAAGACAACAAGGAACTGCCCATCTGCCGATACGAGGAAGTGACTCTGTCGAGCCAGTCTGGACTCAATGAAGTGCTTCAATTGTCCCGGTGTGGTACCGGAAGCGGTTTCGCTGAAGCCATTTTTTTGCTGGGCAAGAGCATGCCAAAGGAAGGTGCCTGTGTCGCACAACCGGCATAACCCTGCGATCCACCGGACGCTGCGCAGCGCCGGTGACCTCCACGTTATCTCCATAGAAATTTTAATCCGAAACTCAAAAATTAGAGTTGGGAATCTAACACGCTATTGTCCCAAAACGTGCTGTGTATTTCTTTAAAACTTACAGATTACGCTAATGCTAAAAAGGCTAGCCATGGTGATTAGCGAGACGACCGTCCGCCCCATGGACGGGGCGGTCGAGCATCCAGGGATGATGAGATGGACACCTCTTGTAAAGTAGGCGTCATTAACGCCATATTGAATCTGCAAGCTCAATATCAACAAAGGTGTCCACTATGAAAATTACTCTAATTGGTATCGATTTGGCAAAAAATGTTCTCCAGGTTTGTGGTGTTAATCAAGCAGGGAAAGCCGTATTTAATCGCACAATTAAACGCACCCAACTATTAAAAACGCTTGTTCAATATCCCGATGCTGTCATTGCTATGGAAGCCTGCAGTGGCTCAAATTATTGGGGCAGAGAACTTATCTCTCAGGGTTTTGAGGTCAGATTAATTCCACCACAACATGTGAAACCATTCGTGAAAGGGAATAAAAATGACCGCAATGATGCTTTTGCTATATGTGAAGCGGCTCAACGTCCTAACATCATCTTTGTTAAACCAAGATCTTTAGAGCAGGTCGATGTGATCATAAGCCATCGGATCCGAGAGCGCCGTATTAGGGTCAGAACGGCATTAACTAATCAGATCCGTGGTTTATTAAGTGAATATGGCATCGTTATCCCTAAAGGTCGTGATCCACTTAACCTAGCACTTCCTGAGTTACTCGAAGATGCAAGTAACTCGCTTACCACTATCGCTCGTCGGTACATCAGGGAATTGCTCGATGAGCTTTATGCCGTAAATGCTTCGATTAAGTCATTAGAAAAAGATATTCGGATACAAGCAATGAATCATCCAGATACCAAACGGTTAACCGCAATACGAGGTGTCGCTGAGATTATTGCCACAGCAGCGGTATCCTTTGCTGGAGATGGCTCCAGTTATCAAAATGGTCGACATTTTTCTGCCAATTTAGGGCTCGTTCCAAAAGAGTTTTCAAGTGGTGGAAAACAGAAATTAGGTGGCATAACCAAGCGTGGTAACAGCTATCTAAGGCGTCAGTTAATTCAAGGTGCATGGTCTGTCATACGCTACGCAACAAACAACGATGATAGGCTGTCTGTATGGGCGAGAAATATCATTGAACGAAGAGGCAAGCAAAAAGCAGCCGTGGCAGTTGCAAATAAACTGGCGAGGATAATTTGGGCGATGCTCTACTATAAAACAGAGTACAGACCCTGTTAACTAAATGAAGCAATAACATACCCTAAAAAACCGAACGCAATTAATGAAGTAACAGGTAATACCGGCCTTTGCAAATGCTGAGAGAGTATAAGGAGTTATAACTCCGAAGGGACGATAAGCAGCAAAGGCGCGGTTCTCATTAAGGCCAGAGAGCAAAGATTCTCACGAACAGGTCGGATATACGTACGCAGTATTACTTTCTGTTACTCAAAAAGTGGTTGATCTATTCGAGGTGTCCATATAGGACTTGCTGCGTGTCGACGAGCGAGCACCATGGCAAGCCTGCGTTAGTGGATATCAGCCAACGAATATGCGGGGTCAGTGTAAATTAATCTGGTTACCATAACTTTGCTAATGCTATTACTCACCTTTAGTGCATTAAATCTAGCGCGTTTTGACCCAAAACGAGCTTAGTAAGGTTCTTAAGTCTACAGGCTACGCAAATGCCCAAAAGGTGAACCAGGGCGGTTTGCGAGACGACCGTCCGCCCCATTGTAGTGGCATAGTGAATGCCAAGACTCATCTATAAATCAGCGCTTAAAGAGCTAAGCTCCCAAGTTTCCCCCTTCAGCAGTACTATCCAATCCATTTTTTACACTCTGCTGTCCCAAAGTCACTATGCCACTACAAACAAGAGATTTAAAACGCAGCAATAGTAGCTTGAGACAGAAACCCTATCCCCTTAATAGCTCTCAATAAAGTCGTGATGTGCAACCGTACACTTGCTGCTGTCTAGACAAGCTTTTTATGGTTTTGTGAACAGTATCAAATGCAGTAAGCGCTAAATTATCAGGGGGTTTTGCCCTATCGTTCTAATCCCTAACATACGGGCTAGCGTTGTAAAGTTTAATTTTTTGTTAAATTCAAACATCAACCAGCTTTATGTTCATGCTGGTGAGCAAGTGAAAAACCAAAGGTAACACTAAGTTACCGCCAATAACTCTAATAAAAGCGAGTTAAAAACCAGCAGGTAGACTATTTACAATAAAATAACAACATTTGCTGTTTTTACAGCCAAAAAAGGCTTCTTTGCGCAAAGTCTCTACTGTTATACTCAAGCCAGTGTCGCACATAATAATAAAATTAATGGGTAGGAAGCTCTTTATGTTGGACCCTGAACTCCTTGAGCTAAACAGTGATAAAACCAAGGCTGAACTCCGCCTTATCCCCAATGTCCATGGCCCAGTCACCCATGATGACATCATGCGCCTATTATCTTTACCTGAATTTTCATCCCTGTTTCCACTAGAGCCAGCGATCGCTAAAGCCATAGCCCAAATCAACTCACTCTGTCACCAGGACGATGGTAAGTTTGAGCTATTTGCGGTACTGGCCGAGCGACGCGATGGCACAGTCACGATTGAAATCAGCCCTGATAAAATGCAAGCCACTATGATTTTAACCGCCCCCTGGGGAGGAAAATCCGTCGACTTACCCGAGATCCTGACTCAACTAAAAAAACACAATGTGTGCATGGGTTTAAGTAAGCTCAAAATCCAAGCGCTGCAACAACAACTCAGTAAACTCAAACCAGGCGAAAGTTGTCAGAGTGAAATTGCCCATGGCAAGCTCCCTGTCAATGGTCAAAATGCGCTGCTTGAGCGTAAAGTATCCCTAGCAAGGGAACGTTTACTTCAGCCACAGGAGCGTGAAGACGGCAGTGTCGATATGCGTAACCTTGGCTCGATGATCATGGTAAAACCCAACGACCTGTTAATGATCAAACACCCAGCGACCGAGGGCACCCCCGGCTATAACATTCAGGGTGAAGTCCTTAACCAAAAACCGGGTAAAGACATTGTTCTTCAAGCGGGTACAGGCACAGATTTTCATCCAAAGGACCCCAATAAACTGATTGCGACAGTCTCAGGCCAGCCCGTTGAAACCCGCACCGGGATGAATGTGGATGATGTACTGCAACTTAAAGATGTGGATATCAGCACTGGCCATGTCACCTTTAAGGGCAGTATTTTAATCACGGGTGATGTCCACGAAGGCATGCTAGTCAAAAGCTCCGGCGATATTACCGTCATGGGATTTGTCGACTCGGCAACCTTAGAAGCCGATGGCGATGTCACAGTGAGTAAAGGGATCATTGGCCGGCAAATTAAAGCCAACGAATTTTCTACCACTATTCGGGCCCAGGGGCATATCAGTGCGCAATTTGTGCAATATTCCCACTTAGTTGCTAAGGGCAATATCTTAGTCACTAAACAACTGTTGCACAGTAACAGTAAAACTAGCGCAAACCTGACCGTCAGCGATCCCAGCGGACGCAGGGGCGACTTAGTCGGAGGAGTCGCCCATGCGGAAAAAGGCATCACCGCCGTTGTTATAGGGGCGACCGCAGGCACCAAGACCGAAATTTTTTGTGCTATGACCCAAAATGACCTTAAACAAGATCTTAAACAGCTCGATGAGGGCGTTAAGGCTATGGTTGTCGCCAGTTTAGATATCGAATCGCGCCTTAAAAAGCTACCACCTAAGTCTGAATGGCAAAACGATCCCGTGATGATCGAGCAAATCAAAATGATGCTCGATGAGAAAAATCGCATTCTCGATGAGCGCACCCGGGAGGAACTGGAATTCGACAGCCTAAAACAGGAAGTGGAAGGCTACTATGAAAAGTACCGTATCGATGTGCTCAAACACGTATTCCTCAATGTGGAATTCCATATAGGCCCAGCGAATCATAGAACGACCCGTGAACACGGCACTTGCAGTATTGCCAATGTTAATCAAGAGATTAACTTCGACTATAACGCCAAAGCTAAGGCTGCAGCCCCAGCCAATTAATGAATTGAACCTCATGATGCACCATTACTGGGTATTGAGTGTTCTCCAATTCAAAGCCGCCAGCTAGACTCAAGCATAAGGCGCAGGAATTTTCCCTGCGCCTATATCAATTCATTCTCAGCGTGGCATACTGCCAAACTAGGGGTAGCGGAACTGTATTTACAGGTATCCTTATATTTTCTCTGTAGTAATAGCAGCCTTCTGCGCACCGAAAAGTTTAACAACCTCCCCAATAACCCATGGAGCAATAATGACCTGCGTGAAAATGTCGGACATTGAATGGCCCGCCGTCGTCAAACTATCCCAAAATGATGAGTTACTTTACCTCGCCCACCAGCGGGATTGGTTAGAACTCGCCTGCCTGTACCAACATCACTTTACCGAGGAAGATCAATTGCTCGACAGCGCTGGGCACCGCTATCTGATCAGTGCGAACCCGCGCACAGTGCACGAAGATCCCGTAGGTGAACTGCCCCAATTGTTACAGCAGGAGCAAAACCTGTCCCTGACCGACTTTATTAAGTGGGTACAAAACCATGCCACCGCCCAAGGTCAGTGCTGTGTCGCTAAGCTTGCGTTTACGACCATAGGCCAAGGAATGGAAATTGTGCGTACCTTAGAAGAATAACGGCGGCCCTAAAAAGCGACAAATAACGAGATGACCCTAAAAGCTAATATCCTCGCCGTAAATTCACAGGCATAATTTATAACGAACAAAATTTCAGATCTGCAGTAACGGACGCTTATTTACGTCCCCAAATACCCATACAGTGACGCGGCGCGCCCGCTAACAAGTCACACAGATCACGAACAAATGGAACCGAAATTGGAACTACTTAAGATTGACTGCTTAGGCAAACAACTGCGCTTAGAAGGCTCACTCGCAGGCTGGCAACAACTCTTCTGGGACAACAACTTAGTCTCGCAAAAGGCGGCTTCTGTCGATAATGGCGGCCTAAGAGTCCATGAATTTGAACTCACCCAGCATCGCCAGCCACTGGCGGTTGAACCGGGCGAGCCGAGCAGTCTAGACACCAAAATCATTATTCGCCTCGAAACCGATCTAGTATGGCAACCCTTTCGCCTCGACTATCGCCTGTTACAGGATGATGAAGTCATCGCCCAAGGCTCGCGCAGCGAGAAAGATATTGAGCGGCAAACGCCTGAAGTCCCTCCGGTTAAGCAACAAAAAATCAGCCTAGTCGGGCTCGCGTCCCTCGGTTTTAAGCTGCTAAAAAGCGCAAAAGTCATCAAAGTCGTATTAGCGGGCGCCAGTGTCGCCGCCTATTCTTGGCTGTTTTCCTTCCAATTTGCCCTCGCGCTTATCGCCTGTTTGGTCTTCCACGAATACGGCCATATCCGCGCGATGAAATATTTCGGCATGAAAACGAAGGGAATTTACCTTATTCCCTTTATGGGGGGACTCGCCCTCTCCGATGAAAAGATCAACACCCGTTGGCAAGATGTAGTGATTTCCATCATGGGGCCTACCTTTGGGCTTTTCATGTCTATTGGTTCACTCATCGCTTACCATGCCACTGGCAACGTGTTTTTTGCTGGCCTTGCCGCCTTTAACGCTCTGCTTAACCTATTTAATTTATTGCCTATTTTGCCACTCGACGGCGGCCATATTTTAAAGAGCATCAGCTTTTCGATGAACAGCATTATGGGCTTGGTCGCCTGCGCCGCGGGGGCCGCCTTCGGTGTGTATATCAGCTACACCTTAGGCCTAGCGCTATTGGGATTTTTGCTATTGATCGGCAGTTTAGAAATCATCTTCGAGTGGCGAACTCGCCATCAAAGCCACCTATTGCCATTAGACAGATATGGGCAAATCTTCTCCACTATCTGGTACTTGCTTACGGTTGGCGCGTTAGTCGGTATCATCTGGCACTTAGCTGGCACGGGCGATGATATGCTCAGCCTGCCACTGCAAATATTGCGCAGCTAGTCCGTTTAACCTCTGGGCGTCAAGCGCTGGATGTAGAGTAAAAGGTGTAAAGCACAGGATGTAAAGCACTGGCTCAGAACGAATCCCGAGCGATGCACAAACAAAAACCGCTATTAATAGCGGTTTTTGTTTTTCTGTGCGCACTGTTTTTCTAACGTGCGGCTATTCCTTTACTAAAGCGCTGCTATTCCTTGGCCAAAAGCGGGGCGATATCACTGCCCCCAAGGGCTTGATACAAGGTTGCTTGGGCGGTGAGTTGATTGTAACGATTCTCGAGCAAGGCGGCCTCGGCGCTGCGGCGATTCTCCTGGGCATCAATCCAATTTTGAATACCGATAGCACCGTTGCGATATTGGCTCTCGTAAATAGCTTCAACGGCCGCCGCCGCACTAAATTGCTGCGCCAACTTATCCCCTTGATAACGATATTGCTGCTTAGCCGAAATCGCATTATCGACATCCTCAAAGGCGGAATAGAGGGTCTTACGATAATTCACTACCGCGGTTTGATAATCGATATCGGCAATGTCGTTATTAATTTGCATTTGATTCCACTGCAAAAATGGCAAGACTAGCCCCGCGCCTAAACTGCCAACGGGGTTGCGCAATAGCTCCTTTAACTCCGAGGTCGACTCACCGACACCCGCCGTTAAACTTAAGGTAGGAAAGTAGCTCGCATAGGTCGCATCTTTACCGGCAAGCGCCGAACGCAATTGATATAAAGCCGCCTTCACATCGGGGCGCCTTACTAATAAATCAGCAGGAACCCCTACGGCCACCTCGGGCACTGCCACCTCGGGGAGGCGCTTTATCTCGACCAAGGTTTCCCCCGGCGCGCGATTTAACAAGATAGCGAGGGCATTTTCAGCCACGGTTAATTGCTGCACTAGCTGGCTATGGGCCGCTTCCTGTCCCGCCAGGTTGCGCTGTGATTCAAGCACATTAACCTGTGTCACGGCGCCGGAATCATACTGCCTTTGGGTTAAGGCGAGCGTCTGCCGGCTGTATTCGATGCTTTTCTCGCTTAACTCAATCCGTTGATGTAAATAACCAATTTGCCAATAGAGGGATGCCGTTGTCGCGACTAGGCTTTGGGTCGTACTTTCCCTATCTTCGGCGCTCGCCAGTGCCGCCCATTGGGCTTGATCTATATTGGCCGACACTTTCCCCCACAGATCCACCTCATAGCTGACGGACAAGTTGGCTTGATAACTCTGAGTCCCATCGCCACTCTCGAGCAGTTGATTACGGGAGGCCCCCAAATTTGCCGATAACTGCGGGTACAAGTCATCCTGCGCCAACCCTGCCTGTAGGCGGGCTTTACGCAATGTTAAAGTTGCTAAGGTTAAGTCATTGTTAGTGCTCAATACTTGGATAACTAACTTATCCAGTTCAGCTTGATGAAACTGCTGCCACCAGGGGTCGAGTTGCACTTGCTCGTTCACTGTGATGTTTGGCCAATGGGCAGGAATGGCCAGCGCGGGCGGTTCAAAGTCCGAGCGCATAATACTGCCACAACCACCGAGCAGGGCGATTCCTAATGCCGTGCCCAATACAGGGCCTAGGGCAATAGCACTGTGATGAAGTGAAAAGTGTCGATTAAAAATTTTAGATTTCATGGTGTTATTACTCTCTGGCTAATGCATCAACGGGATCTAAACGCGCCGCATTGCGGGCGGGTAAGAAACCAAACAGCACACCAATTAAGGTCGAACAGGCAAAGGCGGCAACGATGGAGGTGGTGGAGTAGATCATTTGGAAGCTTCCCCCGGTTTGAGCAAACACCACACCAATCAAATAGGCCAAGGCGATACCCAGCGCGCCACCACAGAGACAGACGAGTACCGCCTCGATAAGGAACTGGCGCAAAATATCACTCTGGCG
This sequence comes from Shewanella putrefaciens, assembly GCF_016406305.1. NCBI lineage: Bacteria > Pseudomonadati > Pseudomonadota > Gammaproteobacteria > Alteromonadales > Shewanellaceae > Shewanella > Shewanella putrefaciens. The sequence continues at coordinate 773,127 of NZ_CP066369.1, read as the reverse complement.
CGCCCCCACCGCCATGCGCACCCCAATTTCGCGGGTCCGCTCGGTCACTGAAACCAGCATAATGTTCATCACACCTATACCGCCCACAATCAAAGAGATCACCGCTATCGCCGAGATCAGTAAGGTCATAGTCGCAGTGGTTTTTTCGATATTTTGCCTAATGGTATCGGTATTGATAGTGAAAAAATCCTGCGTGCCGTGGCGCATTTTAAGCAGGGCAATAATCCCCTGCTCCGCCGCATTACTCGGCACAGTTTCATCGAGCCGCACTGTAATCCCATCCAAATAGTTTTTACCCACCATACGCCCAGACACCGTCGTATAAGGCACCCACACATTGAGCGCATCGCTATTCCCAAAGGCGCTTTCTTTGGGCTGAGTCACGCCGATAATACGCACGGGTAAATCCCCAAGGAAAATCACTTGGCCTATCGCCGATTGATTCGCGCCAACACTGTTTGGGAATAGCTCTTTACGGGTGTTATCGTCGATCACTGCATCTTGGGCGAGTGATGCAACGCTGGCATCATCCCAAAACTGCCCTTGGGCTAACTCATAGCCACGTACCCGAAAGTATTCTGGCCCCACCCCAGTAACAGATGAAGTGACGGCTTTATTGCCATAACGTATCGTGACGCTGGACCCAATACTTGGGGTCACGCTATCGACATAGGGTAGATTTTTAAGGGCGTTGGCATCATTCGCCGTTAAGGTCCGCACCTTGGCCGAGCGCCGATCGCCAAAGCCAGAGCCGGGGCGAATATCGATAGTATTAGTGCCCATCGAACTAATGCTTTTAAGGATTTCCTGCTGCGAACCTTCACCTAGGGCCACCACTGAAACCACTGAAGCTATGCCGATAATAATCCCAAGCATAGTGAGGAAAGTGCGCAGCCTATGGGTCGACATAGCTAGCAAGGCCATTTTAAGCGCCTCGATATACCTATCCCAGGAGGCCACACGGGCACGGCGATCACTTTTGAGCTCAGCATTTATGCTGACGTTAAGCGCAGAATTTGCGGCAGTAGGTCCGGCTATAGGTGTAGGTGTAGCTGTAGCCGCATGAGGTTCAGCGCCAGCGGAATGCTTTTTGTCTAGATGACGCTCATCGCTGATAATCTCGCCGTCTTTAATCTCAATAATACGGTCGGCATATTGGGCCACATGCATATCGTGGGTCACAATGATGATGGTATGGCCATCACTGTGCAGCTCCTGCAATAACCGCATCATCTCTTCGCCACTGTGGCTATCCAGCGCGCCTGTAGGCTCGTCGGCGAGGATCACATCGCCACCATTCATCAAGGCACGCGCCACACTGACCCGCTGCTGCTGGCCACCGCTAAGCTGATTGGGTTTATGGTCGAGCCTGTCACCAAGGCCTAAACGCGTTAATAACCGCTCGGCCCTGTCTTTGCGAATGACGCGATCCTTACCCGCATACACGGCGGGCACTTCGACGTTACCTATGGCATTAAGATCGCCAAGCAAATGATAACGCTGAAAAATAAAACCAAAGTGTTCACGGCGCAGCTGCGCAAGCTCATCGACATCCATTTTTGAGGTGTCTTGACCATCGATAAAATACGCCCCCTTGGATGGTTTATCCAAACAGCCAAGAATATTCATTAGGGTCGATTTACCCGAACCTGAGGCGCCCACTATGGCCACCATCTCGCCACGCTCAATCGACAAATGCACATCTTTTAACACTGTGAGTTGCTGCTCACCCGCCTGGAAGGTGCGGTAACAACCTGAAATCTCAAGTAATGCCCTTGTCACTGTTAAAACCTCACGCTAGGTGGGCGGCGGGTTTGGCTGCTACCAGTAGATGGCATGCCGATAACGACAAGATCGCCCTCTTTTAAGCCAGTGATAATTTCGGCATTGATTTTATTGTTGATCCCAACCGTCACATCCACATATTCCACGCGATTATCCACTAGCACAGGCACTTGATACTGTGGGCCGCTGCCGGCGTTAGACTTGTTAAGCGCTTGCGCGTTTGGCTTAATACGAAGGACCTGTGAGGGCACCAGCAACGCATTATCGGCCTTAGCTAATACGATAGAGATCTGCGCCGTCATACCGATACGCAATGTTCTATCGGGGTTTTCCACATCGAACAGACCATGGTAGTAAATAGCATCCGAGTCGCTCGAACTCATATTACTATCATCGCCATCCATTGAGGTCGGACCGGGTTCTATCGCCCTTAAAATGCCACGGTAGGGATGGTTAGGTTTCCCTAGAATGGTGAAATACACCGCCTGTCCGGGCTGAACATTGACAACATCCGCCTCTGAAATCTGCGCTTTGACCGTCATAGTATCGAGCTGCGCCATTTCGACTATGGTCGGTGTCGTTTGGTTGGCGTTAACGGTTTGGCCCACTTCGACTGCGGAGTAGACGACAGTGCCATCCATAGGTGCGGTGATCTTGGTATAGCCCAAGTCGATTCTGGCACTGTCGACATTAATTTCAGCCTGTTGTTTTTGCGCCTCTAATTGCTCAAGCTCGGCTCGATAGACAGTTAAATTCGCTTCGGCAGCCTCATAGTCGGCACGGGAGCTCGCCCTGTCGGCAAGCATTTCTTGCTGACGAATAAATTCAAGCTCAGCCTGATGGATCTGCGCCTGTTTGGCACGATACTGGGCATTAATGCTCTTCAAGGAGGCGAGCGCTTCTTTTAAATTATTCTGTTGGGCAAGGCTATCAATTTGAGCGATCAAATCGCCTTTCTTCACCTCATCCCCCAATGCCAGTGGCAAACTTTGGATCTGCCCCGACACCTGAGCACCCACATTCACCAACTTGGACGCCTGTAACATGCCATTGGCTAACACTGAGTTTTCAATATCACCACGGTGTACGGGCTCAGTCACATAGACAGGTGCAGGCTCGGGCGTATACCAGAGGAAAAATGCACCACAACAGAGGAGGATAAGGCCGCTCAATGCGAGCAGCAGTTTACGCTTTGAGGATTTTTTCATGGGTATTGTCGTGTCCATCGATACTAAAAACAGCAAGCATTGATCTTGCAAGAGTACGAAAATTGTCTCGACAGTATATAGAGTTAGCTCACGGCAGTAGACGAAGGAAGTGTCGTAAATAGGTAAAGATTTGCAAATATCCGTGTAGAAATTTACCAGCCAAGCACAGCTGAGTGGGATTCCCCATACCCGAGCAGAGGGGATCAACAGTCATTCCCCTCTTGGATCTCCCTTGCCACAATAGCGAGATTAAATACTTTGATTAGTAGCTTCGTGCTTTTTAAAAAATAGCGAATCATCGACACTTGAATCTCTGGGATATACAATCTCCCCTAAGCAACTGATAATCGATGATTTTCATGCTTATCAGAGTGAGTAATCTGATCATCCTAAATCTTTCATAATAATCAAAAAGGCATAAATTTTATGCCTAATACGACGTAACCAAAACCCACTATTACTTTTGTATGCCCCACTGATTTAGCCTGT